>JAADHI010000015.1 GCA_013151935.1 Candidatus Manganitrophaceae bacterium | reverse complement strand
CGGGGGCACCACTTTCTGTCGGGCTTTCTTTATAGGTTGTGGTTTCGTAAGTGATGCTCAGTCCCGATACCTCAGAAAATCCGACAGAAATACCATCGATTTCAACTTTGTAGTTATAAACGGGAAGCGGGTATGCTGTTTTGATTTCACTTTTTGTGAGTGCCATTTTTTACTCCCTTAATCTAAAATTCAAATGCAGTGCGGTTTATCAAAATCACGTTAAAATTCTCGTAACTATTCAGCTTGGGTGGATTTTTCTCTGTGGCAAGGCGCGAGGAGCACAGAAACGCAGCGTATGATTTATACGTGAGGCTTCGAGCACCACAGCAACGCCACCACAGAGGAAAAGACGCGTGAGCTGAATAGTTACGCCTTAAGCTTCTTGTAGCTTGTGGCTAAAGCGCAGAATAATAAACTCCGCCGGACGCACCGCTGCGATGCCAATCTCGACAATCATGCGGCCCTCAAGCACATCCTGAGTGGTCATGGTTTTGCCCAAACCCACATTCACAAAATAGGCCGACTCTGGTTTCGGGCCCGCAAGCGCGCCCTGCTCCCAAAGCCCGTAGAGATAACTATCGATCATGGCTTTGACTTTCAACCAAGTAGTCGCATCATTGGGTTCGAAAACAGCAAAGGCCGTGGCTTTTTGAGTGGATTCTTCGATCATGTTAAAAAGACGCCGTACCGGCACATAACGCCATTCGTTATCGTTTCCGGCGAGTGTGCGCGCACCCCAGACCAGGGTGCCTTTTCCGGCAAACTGTCGAATGGCGTTGATGGATTTTCCGGCCGTAGGATCGACATTTAAGTCTTCCTGCTCCTGGTGGGTCACTTTCGACACTGGCCCAATCACCGAGGCCAGACTCACATTCGCTGGGGCCTTCCAAACACCACGTTCTCTATCCACACTCGCGTAGACACCCACCATTGCCGCGCTCGGAGGTAAGATCACACGCACGGCGGTTAAGGCCGTCTTGACTTGATTGTAAACTGCGGTTTCTGTCAGCTCGATAGAGGCTAAGGTCTTGCTGGAAGACGTCGCAGAAGCCGCGACTAAATTCCGGGTCGCACCCGAAGTATGTTCGACGGTGCCCGTGCCATCCCCAGAAACACTGAGGCTAAAACCAGCAGCATCATTGGTGCCATCGGCCACCCAGATATCCCAAGCGGCTGCGACAGAAGTGCCCGTTTCGCCATTCACATCAGAAAGCGTCAAGATTTGAGAGGCCACAGCAAATGTAACGGCCGTGCCCGCATCTCCTGCTAAAATTTTGATTTTGGGTGTACTTCCTGAGTCGCCACTAAATCCGATAACAATCGCATTACTGCCGCCATCATAATCCCAGCTGCTTGAAGCGGAACTGCTTTCATCCAAAATCTGGATGTCTGCTTCGTCATAGCGCACACTCAGCGCGGTCTGTAGGTAAGGATGATAGGCCGCCCCATACTTCAGGTTACTGGTTCCGATTGTGTCTCGAAAGACAGAAACATCCCCATCCGGCACATCCAATACCGCAAAGCGATCGCCGAGTTTATTGCATTGCGCCAAGGCATCCACACAGACGGAATAATAATCGGCTGTGGGCAGGCTCACCGCATCCGTCAAGACAATCAGGGTGGGTTCATCCTCTTTTTCCAGGAGTGCCAAACCTGCCTCAAAATCAGCCTTTGCGGGTGCTGCACTGTAGTCGCCAACAGAGAGGATGTAACAGCTTCCCCCCCCATTTTTAAAATAATGACTCAGGCTGTAATACATTAAAAAACCATTCGCAGGGGTACCAGAAACGGGAGTCACCTCGCCGACAGTGCCGTCTTCCGTTTGCACACTAAAAGCCGCATTTCTGGCCGAACCGAAAAGGGTTTCATATTCGAGTAAGGTATTGATGCGGGCGACTTCAGGTCCTTTCTCCGTATAACCGATAAAAGCGGGAATTGCAGTCGAAACCTCTGCCACGGAGGGCGGCAGGGTAGAAATTTCTTCAACGTAAACACCGGGGGTTTTGTAGGTCGGCATGGGGGGACACTCCTTTTGGGTTAAAATTAAGCGGTCAACATTTTAATCACTTGAAACAAGGTTTCTTCCTCTGTCGCGCTGTTTTCTGCCACGATTGTGAGTTTCGAATTATTTTGAACAGGGGGATTGGGCAAAGCTTCGGAGAGACGATTTTCGCCCATATAGAGCGCGATTTCTTGACGCGCAGCCTGCCGGCAAGAGACTTTTTCATCTGAAAGAAAACGGATTTTTCTCTTTTCTGGATATTGAACACTCAGTGAGTGCGCCACTGCATCCCCGGACTCCGGGTCGGCATCAAATTCCAGGCGATTTTCGACACTAAAAGACAAACGATCCGAGAGCTCAGACGCTTGGTCTGTAATCGCCCAGTCACCCAATGCAGGATTGAAATCGGTCACACAATAATAGATCCATCGTGCTTGTTTTGCAGTAAAAACAATCTGAAACAAAGCCGGTTCATCCAGCACAGCCTCTTCGTTCGGCAGGCTATCGTTATTGAGCAGAAGCACTTCGGCGAAGGCATCAGGAATGCGGCGAGAGACAAGTGGGGAACGCACCGAAAAAGGCTGCTCGGCTTGCCGCGTGCTCAACCTTAAAGCCGACGTTTCGGCTGGAACCTCAAGATTGTCAAAACAAGGTGCTTCATATTGGTTAAACGCAGTTAAATCTGTAAAATAGGAGAAGAATTGATTTTGAAGATGAAGATAAAAAAGAAACTGCGCATCAGATGAAAGCGGAATAAATGCACGGCCGCTGTCATCGACTGTGATCGAAACGGACAGGCCATTTATTTGTGTTTTGATCACACATCGATGGTTTTTGAGCAATATCGCCGTCTCAGTTGAGGCCTCAAACGCAAAATCGGGACAATCTCCATCCGTGTAGTAGTCATGCTGCACCAATATGGTAAAGAGTGTTTTGTACTTCATGAAGATGCAGTCCGAAGGGTTTTTTCTTGTGAAATAATCGACGGGGTCGGAGATTCATCTCGCATCACCACCATTTTGACTTTGTACAAAACAGAAGGGTGATAGGTGGTTCTAAGCGCATTCCAAATCTCATTTTGCTCGGAAAAAGGAAGTGTCGTTAGCTCCATGATGAGCCTCTCGATCGTGGCACTCAACTCCGGCGCATTGTGATGACTCAAGACCCGATTTTTTTGTAAATACTGGATAATCTGAGAAAGTGTATTGAGGCCCTTTTCGTATTGTTTGTAGCGTGCGACAAACAACACGTAGAGATTCATGCGAATCTCGGGTTGCACTTTAAAAAAACTGCCATCCGAAGCCACCGCGCGGTAAGGGTCCGCAGGACGCAAGGTATTTTCTTCCTCTATGTTCAAGAGTAAGACGGAAACCGCGCCGAGCTTAAAAAGCATGGGATCCATATTTTCACCATCTACAAAAACGACCTGGTCTTCCTGGACTTCATCGACCGAAAGACCAGAGCTTGCAGCCAATTTGGCGTTTAAGTGATTTTTTAAAAAGACAAGAACTTCACCAATCATCAAATCTGCCTTAGTTTGGAGGGGATAAAACCAGAGCGACACTGAAAACCTACATCGGGCAGAGACAAAATGGATTATCTACCCAATAACACAATAATATCCCAAGCAGGTAAATACCGAATGTGTCTTTATACTAAGAATCTAGATTTTTGTCAAATCGTGAGGAAGATGCACTTAGTCCCACTTGATAATGTGCGCCGCTTTCTGTTCAGGGACTAAAGATGTAAATTTTAAAGATCAAAAATGAAAGAAAAACTTGAGAAAGAACCAAGATCAATCTCGGCGATTTGCGCCACCCCTTTGCGAGCGATCTAAACGGTGTTTAATGCGCTCTTGTCTGCGCCGATCCCGTAAATCAGAATGGCCCCGCTTTTTGCGATCTTGTTTGAGTCGATCTCGAAAACGATGTCGTTTTTCTACCGGGAGTTTTTCCCACTGCTCACGCAGGGCACGTCGACGCGCAGGCGGAAGATCCTTGAATCGCTTTTCCTGAGAAAGAAGGGTCGCGCGCTCTTTGGCACTCAAAATTCGGAAGTCCCTAAAACGTTGCCGAATTTCTGCACGTTTTTTCGAAGGCAGTTTTTTCCATCGTTTAAGTTGTTTTGCCGCTCGACGGCGCTGTTTCGGATTCATAGACTGCCAGCGTGTTGCACCTTTTTTTAAACGGTGCTGACGGAGGGCAGGAAGTGCGTCCCACTGCGATTCTAAAGATTTGAGAATACGCTGCTCCGTCTTTCCCAAATCGCCCCAGGGAATAGATTCGGGTGCTGAAAGTGCGCGTGTCGGCATAAGAAAGAAGGTCAGCAAAATAAAAATCTGCAAAAAACCTTTCATCTTTCTTCCTTTCTCATTTCAGAAACCGAACCTTTCACATCATCTTCCAGAGAAGGATCACCTTTTTCCTGCATTTTTGATGGTCTTAAATCCTGCGCTCGCAAGATGGACTCCTCTTCTACCGTAATACTGTCTTCTGTAAAAATATCATCAAAAAATGCGGGATCAATCCATGCGCCATCATCACTCTCCCATCCCCCCAAAAACTCAATCAAATCCATATCCGAGGGCCTGGTTTTTTCCGCTTCTGCTGCCATCACACTATTTGAAAAAAGCCATAGACTTAAAAATCCCGCTGTAATCCAACTAACCCGCCCCTTCATATTTCGCCAACCAGTTATAAAATTCGAGATCATCGTAAAATTCAATCGGTGCAGACGAAGCAAGCAGCTCGATATCCTCCATATTTGAAAGCACTTCTTTTGCTCCAGGTTCCTTCAAAATCAGAAAAAAAGCAAGTACCACCGTGCAGGCCACGGCGATCCCTGTCGCAGGCCACATCCAGGAAATTGGGTTACGAGACCTCAAGGGTTGAAGTGCTGCAAAACGGCCTTTGCGAAGACGAGAACGGGTTTCTGGATCAATCACTTCTGCACGCTCACTCAAGAGATATTTTGCGGTCTCTAGAAAAACCTTATCTTTTTCAGTTTCTTTCATGGCGCAAATTCCTTTAACTTGATACGCAGTGCGCGAATTGCTCGGGAATAATGTGTTTTAACACTGCCGACGGAGCAAGACATGGCCAAAGCCGTCTCAGCGGTGTTGTAACCTTCGTAGGCCCGTAAAAAAAAAGCCTGGCGTTGACGTAAAGGCAGTTGATATAAGGCCAATTCCAATTCAGAAGCTGCATTTTTTGTTGCAACTTCATCCGCAAAATCTCTAATACCTGTGTCCGGCACGGTTTCAATAAGGTTTTCATCTGAATCCGTTTCATCACTTTTTCTCTGAAACCAGGTGCGCCAACGATTTCTGACCCAGCTTCTACGATGCCAATCTTTGATGCGATGCTGGAGAATACGGTAAAAGAGTGGCCCCCATTCCGAGGGCTCTTTTGAGGCATAACGCTGAACCAGCTTGAACATAGCATCTTGAACAATATCCAGAGCCTCTTCTGAATTCTGTGTCGCAATGCGCGCCATTTGATAAGCACGGATTTCGACCCCGGCCAAAAATAGATCCAAGTCTTTCGATTGATTGCCCCCTAACACCGTCTATTATACCCATGGCCCTTCCCACAAAATTATAACTTTCACCCTTCTCGGACGCAAACCCTGCTTCCTAAATTTTAATCTTACTGACTACAACGCACAAATAAAGAATCGGTTGACATCAAAGACGGGAATAAGGATGCAGAGCGGGTTTATTTTTAACTCTCATTAAGGAAATAGAGCGTGAAAATTATTTGGGGTGGTTTGCAATAACGGAGATCGTGCTGTAGTAGACAGACCAATACTGCGCATTTTTTGTATTGGCAATGTAGTTTTTGATGTCAGCACTATTTGTATTACCTGTGGCAATATATTTGTCAGCTAAGACCTCGGCTGATTTTCCCATGACCTTTGCGACGGGTGAATTCCCCGGGAAAAGATGAATTTTTGATTGCACATCAATGATTTCAAATCCATTATCGGCTAATTTTTGGGGAAGACTTAAACCATAAGCGGGATTTAAACCCAAATCGATAAACATCTGTGAAATTGCGGTATTTACCCGCTGCTGGGAAAGATCAGCCTGATCATTTAAAAACATCGCAGAAGTAAAATCGGGCTCTTCTAGGACAACACATGCTCCCGGTTTTAAACTTGTCTTTATTTTAGAAATCAGCTGTGATTTTTCTAGATTGTGGATGAGCATATAGCGACAATGCACAAGGTCAAACGCACTTTCAAAGTGCATTTCGGCGAAGTCACCCTGCATCACTTCATAGGGCGCATCGATAAAATGACGGATATATTTTGTATTTTTATCGATGCCTAGCACACGACCTTCCGGGCCGACTTTTCCCCCCAGCCAGGAAAAAATTGAACCTGCACCCGGCCCAATTTCCAAACAGGAGGCGTTTTTTTTAATCTGGACCTGATTTAACACATTCAAAGAATTAGGATCAAAAGCCGTCTCAAGCAGTTTTAGACGGAGTAGCTCTTCATCTGCTTGCTGTGCATCAAAAATATACTCACTCAATTTGAAGTCTCCAAAAAATCGATGTCGCCGAAAGCTTCTTTAATGGAAGCGAATAATCCCACCGGAAACACCGAGTATCTTAAAGTTTCTTGTTTCTTCAGTGATGACGATTGGACGAAATGCCGGGTTTTGAGGTTGAAGGATGATCCGGTTATTTCTCCGAATGAATCTTTTGACCGTCACTTCATCCTCAATCATTGCAATTACAATTTGTCCTGTTTCGGCATCAGGTTGAGGGTTCACCAGAATGTAATCCCCATCTAAAATGGCCGCATCGCGCATGCTATCCCCTTTGACTTTCAGCAGATAGCTGTTTTCCTTTTTGACGATGCTCAAATCAACGGTTAAGTGCCCCATGATGTTTTCTTCGGCCAAAATGGGAAGACCTGCGGCAACTTGACCCAAGATGGGAAGCATAACCCCTGATTTCTGTGATGTCTGCTCTAGAATTTTAATAGCGCGTGCCCCCTTTCCTTTTCGGATATAGCCTTTTCTCTCTAAACTCAAAAGATGTTTCTCCGCTGCGCGAGGTCCAGAAAAATTAAAGTACGCCGCGATCTCCCGGAAAGTCGGCGGATAACCTTCTTTTTCCAAGGATTTTCGGATGTAATTGAGGATTTCGTTTTGTCTTTTTGTAAGTAAAGTAGTCATATGACTACCAATATAGAAAAAATGAAAGATCTTGTCAAGAGGGATGAATCTCTTTATCCGATTAAAGCGGTTTCTCGCATATTTTTCAAACTTTAATGCGTATGTCCATGACCGTCATCCTCATCCAAAGGCACTTCGCTGTTTAAAAAAAGGTAATCTAAGAAAGTCATTTCAGGGAGTTCCCCTATAAAGGAAACCATCTCCCAAAGCTGCTCGTCCGTATGTGATTCTCCCCAGCCCGGCATGCCCGTCATGCGGATGCCATTTTTAAGAACCCAAAATATTTCTGCAGGCGACTTAAGGCTTTTGGCTAAATCCGGAGCTTCTGGGTTCAAACCCAGAGCCATGGGTGTGGGATCGTCTCCGGGCGGGGTGTGGCAACCCGCACACATGGCACGAAAACTCTGAAAACCCTTTTTAATTTGCTCTTCACTACCCAGAGAGGGAACCTCGATATTTTTGGCACGAGATGCGACTGAATTTGTACTGGTGGTTGCCAGTACCCACTGCACCAATGCGGGGTCTTTCCAGACGGTGGAAACATTGAACCAGCCACTGAACATCACCATAAGACCGAGAAGCGCAGAAAATACGGCAGTCACAATCAGAGTTGAAATTACAGTCTTCATCTACTTTCTCTTTTCCTTATTGATCACAATTTACGCCAAAAGGGGGGCAATACTCCCTAAAATGATCCGAGATCCTCCCTGATACTAAAGCATTAACACTTAAAAATGAAGTGGCCCAGAATACATCATACTATTCTTATGTTTTTAAGCGGTAAAACGTCAGGGAACAAAGGCCTTTCGTTTATTGAACTTGCCCCTTTTTCAAGCAAACGATACGATGATGATGTTTTTGATATGGTCAATATTTGTGATAGACTATCCCATAATTCACTTTTCTCAACACATCCCCCTTTCTATGAGTCCCTTGTTTAGATTGATCTCAATTTGAAGCCGTTTTCTAGAAAAAACATTTTTAAGTTTTCAGCCCTAAGCGCATTGATCAGTCTTGGTTTGCTTTTGTTTCTGGTTTACAATCACTTTCAATTCAAAAAAGAAATCACCGCTCCGGCACAACAAAACATCCGAGAAGAAACCATTCAACTCGCTAAAAGAATTGACACCTTTCTCAAACAATCCATCCCCATCGCCAAGGCGCTTTCGGAAGATCTTTCAAATATCCCATTCAACACTTCGGACTTAGCAGAAAGACTCAAACGCGTCTTAAACATCAACCCCGACCTGATTGGTGTGGGACTGGCCTACGCGCCTTTTACTTATGATCCGGATGTGCGACTCTTTGCACCGTATTTTACGCGACAAGCGGGAGAATTAAAACGGGTTCAGATCGAAAACTTTCTGGATTACACCATTGAAAGCTATCATTGGTATCACGATCCCCTGAAAGAGGGTGCGCGATGGAATGAACCACGTTTCAGCCAGGCTGCGGGACAAAAAGTCATTGAGTATGCCCTCCCCTTCTTTCAAAAAGATCCTAAAACAGGGCAACAACAAAAACGAGGCATTGTCTTTCTGCACTACCCCTTAAGCAATATTTTTAATGAAATTAAGGCACTCAGGACGGGAAAAACGGGTTACGGGATAATACTCTCTCAAAAAGGGGAGATTCTTTTTCATCCTAATAAAGAATATATAGATGCCGGGCAGAATATCTTAACCCTCACTCAGAAGACAGGAAATATCCTACTCAAAAATATTGTGCAACATGCGATTTCAGGAGAAAACATTACCCTGCAGGGCAAGAGTCTTTTGACAGGATCTGAAACCTGGGCCAACCTGCAATACATCCCCACGACGGGATGGACCTTGGCCATGCTCTACAATAAAGAGGAGCTGACAAAAGGGAATCAATCTCTGCGACGTCGTTTGATTTGGATTGCAGTCCTCTTTATTTTATTTTCCTTGAGTCTTATTTTGATGGATCTCTCTCGAAGAGAAACACGATCAATTTCACTCCTATGGCTGCGTGCACTCAATGTCTCAATTCTTTTTATGCTCGGTATTGCACTCACTTGGTTCCTGGCGACGGATAATGTGGGCTGGAAAAAAACAGAACGGACGGTCATTCTGAATCAAAACGATCTGAACACTTTTAAAATGGAGAATATCCGCTCAGCCTTGGGCAATCGTCAGCCGCTGCCTATCTATATCCCCACCGGGGTTTTTGTGCAATCCATCGAATTTACCAGTGCAAATAACGTGATCTTAACGGGCTATGTCTGGCAATATTACAATGAAAATATACCGGACGACCTCTCGCGTGGTTTTGTCCTGCCTGAAGCCGAGTCGTCAAAAATAGACCGCGTTTATCGCCGGAAAGAAAAAAATGGGGAAGTTATCGGCTGGTATTTTCATGTGACGCTGCGTCAAGATTTTAATTACACACAATATCCCTTTGATCAACAGACGGTCTGGATGCGTTTCTGGCACAAAGATTTTGATAAAAATGTTGTCCTGACCCCGGCGCTTGATTCCTATGATTTAATTCATCCAGAGCGACTTCCAGGGATTGAAGAAGATTTTGTACTTCCCGGTTGGGAGGTTTACAGCAGTTTTTTCAACTATCGTTTCAATAGTTACAATACAGATTTTGGAATTCCGCGCTACGTGGGACAAAATAAATTTCCAGAACTGTATTTCCAAATTGGTGTAAAACGGCGTTTTTTAAATCCCTTTATCTCAAACCTGACTCCGATTATTGTTGTGCTCTTGATGTTGTTTGCCGTACTCATCACCAGTTCAAAAAACAGTGACAAGGTTCAAGTCCTCGGATTTAACGCCTCCACAACCTTGGCCTCAAGCTCTGCCCTGTTTTTTGTCGTCTTAATTTCCCATATTGATTTGAGAGGCTCACTCGCAGCCAATGAAATTTTTTATATGGAATATTTCTATGTCGTAACCTATGCCACAATTCTTTCCATTTCGATTAACGCAATCCTTTTTACCTGGGACATCAAAATTCCCTTTATTCAATACCGTGACAACCTACTCCCCAAACTTTTTTATTGGCCGGTGATTACCCTGACAATGTTACTTGTGACACTCATTAAGTTTTATTGATTACACTAAACAGATATGAATCATTTATTACAGATCGGAATAAGCCTCTTATTTATCTTACTGGTACCGGACGCTGGTTTCAGCAATGAAAAACCACCCCTACGCTTCGGCATGACCACGGCCTTAAGTGGCCCGGCAAGCGACTTAGGTTTATCAATGAAACGTGGCATTGAAACCTATTTTCATCATATCAACAAACAAGGGGGCATCAATGGTCGCCCTTTAAATCTCTTGGCCTTAGATGACGGTTATCAACCCACCAGTGCGGCAGCTAACATGCGTCGGCTCGCCCAAGATCAAGAAGTCCTCGCTATTATCGGCAATATGGGTACCCCCACAGCCATGGTCACTGTCCCGATTGCAAACCGGGAAAAAGTACTTCTTTTTGGTGCATTCACCGGCGCAAATATACTCAGAAAAATACCACCTGATCGTTATATCATCAATTTGCGCGCAAGTTATGAAGAAGAAACCGCTGCCATGATTAACGGCATGCTGAATCGCGGCATCAACCCCGATGAAATCGCTTTTTTTACTCAAAATGATGCTTATGGAGATGCGGGTTATGCCGGGGCAATCAAAGCATTGCAGAGCCACGGCTATCAAGAGGCAGGCCACCTGCCCCACGGCCGTTATACACGCAACACCCTCGACGTGGAAGATGGGCTATTGAAGCTTCTTGATGCCGCAAGAGTCCCTAAAGCAATCATCATCGTCGGTACCTACTCCGCCAGTGCAAAGTTTATAAAATACGCAAAAACCATTTGGCCAAATACACGGTTTTTAAATATCTCTTTTGTGGGGAGTATCCCGCTGGCGAAAGCCCTTGGAAAAGCGGGCAAAGACGTGGGCGTGACCCAGGTCGTCCCTCATTTTGAATCCACACTGCCTGGTGTGACCGAATATCGTCGGTTACTCAAAATATACGATCCTGAGGCTTCGCCAGATTTTGTATCACTTGAGGGCTTTATTGCAGCAAAAATTTTGGTAGCAGGGCTCAAACGCGCCCCAAAAAAGATCACACGTGAAAACCTGATTGACGCCATCGAATCCATACAAAACCTAGATATCGGTATTGGCGTACCGATCAGTTACAGCAAAAAAGAACATCAAGCCCTACATCGTGTTTGGGAGACTGAAATTAAGAATCAGCAATTTGTACCCCTCAATGAAAAGGATACTGGAGATTGAACAAGCGCTTTATATATCACGACATCAATAATCAACTTTCTCAATGATTCAATACGAGAGCCTCGCGTCATGTATAAAGTATTTTTTCAAGAGACAAAAGCTAAACCGAGCTTAATCTGTGTTTTTTCACATCTTTAAGTCGTAATCCGGGTAAAGATTTTTGGCGCAGCCGGGGCAAATACTGTGACTAAATTTAGCGGAAGAATGATCCCTAATATAAGTTTCGATTTGATGCCACTTCCCTTGAGCATCACGTATTTGTTTACAATTTGAGCAAATAGGCATGATACCACTTAGGGTCTTTGTCTGTTCAAGAGATTGTTTTCTTTCCGTAATATCCTGAACAACCCCCACCATACGAATCGGGTTTCCATCTTTATCCCGAATAACATCTCCCCGTTCAGACATCCATCGCAATGTTCCGTCAGGGCATTGTACAGGGTGTTCGATATCGTAAGCTTTCCCTTCATAAACAGCCGCATTGACTGAGGCCTCGACATGTGGACGGTCTTCTGAAGGAATACATTTGAGAAAGGCCTCGTAGGTGATCTCAGAATCATCAGGCCTTAAACCAAAAAGCGGATAGGTTTGTTTGGACCAGTCCAAACTTCCGGTACGAATATCCCACTCCCAAGTGCCGGTTTTTGCAGCCTGCTGCGCAAGTGCGTCGCGTTTTTCATTTTTTCTAAGACCTTGCTCCGTTTGCCTCTGCCTCACCTCATGGCGCAGACACTGAATGGCAAAAGCAAGATCTTCCGCACAAGCCTCCCAAAATAAAATGTCCTCCCTGCAAAAAGCACCGGCATTACTTGCGCAAATCGTCAATGCAGCAAAAGCCTGATGGTCAATCATCAAGGGCAATGCAAGTGAGGCCTCATATCCATTCCGCTCCGCCTCTTTCTGCCAAGGAAGCGCAGAAGGCTCAGCATCTAAGATACTCCAAGATTGGGATGTGCCCGTCCGTATCGCCATGCTCGTAGCATGATCTCGAAATGCAGCTTCAGACCATGACATTTTTACAGAATCGAGATAACCGTCCTCTAAGCCCGTTTGTGCGATTGCACGAATATTTTTGTCTTTATCTGCTTCCGCAAAAGCAAGCCATGCACAAAAATATCCACCCCTTTCAACAATAAGCTGACAAATTTTTGTCGATAAAACCAGTTCATTTTTTTCTCGAACCAGGGTTTTGGCATATTCACTTGAGAGCCTGCTCCTCCGTAGCGCCAAGCGAGACTGATCTTCAAGCCCCACGAGTTTAGAGTACTCACACGTTAAGTGGCTAATTCTAGTTTTTAATTCTTGATAAGTGGGCTTCTGGGCCATAGGATCACTATTTAAATAATATTATAAGTCCTCCAATCTTACCGAATTGCAAATACAATTTCAAACCAAAACCTCTTTCAAGCACAATAATTTTATTGCTCTGCAAATACCACCAATGATTAAAAAACTTTTGAGGAAACACTGATTAAGTCTGGGGCGATTTTTTTGAAAAAAAGAGGGGGGGGGTGAACAAATTTGCTGCGGCATCTCAATGCGTAGTATAATGCTTACAAGCTCTTCACTCGTTTTTCTAGTGCTTTGGGAGGTGAATGATGAACTGTTTTTCCCGCTTGGGAGGGGGAATTGTTTCAACGATCCTCGTGTTTGCCTTTGCAAGCGCTCACGCCGATTCGGGTGTTGTCTATACTTGGAAGGATAAAAATGGAGTGCTTGCATTTAGCGATGACCCGACTTTGGCTCCGAAGGGGGTCAAGGCAGAGGTCTGGTCGCTTTCATCGGAACAAAATATAA
>JAADHI010000100.1 GCA_013151935.1 Candidatus Manganitrophaceae bacterium | reverse complement strand
TTAAAATCGCCTCAAAATACAGCGCTCAAATTTATAATCAAAAATTTTTAGGTCATATCGAGCAAAAAAATCTAGCGGTCAGCAAGGCCACACACGACTGGATTTTGAGTCTGGATTGTGATGAGCGCCTATCGGATGAATTAAGGGCATCAATTCTTGCGATCAAAGCAGGGCTTGGGAGAGATGATGCCTATAAAATGGCGCGAAAGACCTATTATATCTATCGCTGGCTGAATCATTGCTGGTATCCAGATATGAAAGTGAGATTGTTTAATAAAGGTCAGGCAAGTTGGGGCGGCACAAACCCGCATGATAAGGTCATGGTTGATTCCGAAAAAATTGGACGACTACGAGGGGATATTTTACATTATTCTTTTGACACGGTTTCTTCCCATATTAAAACCTTGGATAAGTTTTCTGAAATTAGCGCAACGGAGATTATAAAACGGGGGAAAAAGGTGTCTATCTTTTCCCCATTCACTCATGGTTTTTGGATCTTTTTTCGGATGTTTTTTTTGAAAAAAGGTTTTTTGGATGGCTTTGCGGGTTTGCTTGCGTCAGTGCTATCGTTTGTGCATGTTTTTGTAAAATACAGTAAGGTTTTGGTTCGTCGGTGGAAGAATCATGGAACTGAATAAATATACTTGCTTTTTAGACGATAGCGTCATTTAAGAATTCAATCTTCGAAATCTATTTGTTCTCATGATCGCCAGGGTGAGCGTGTAATAAAATTTCCAGTCTAATACAAGAAAACGGGTTAAGAGTGAAATAACGATCACGGAAACATGATTGATCCATCGTTTTCTTCCTTTAAGGTGTTTCCAACAAAAAAGAAATTTATTTCGATTTGAGATGATCTTTCGTTTTAAACTGGACTGCGTTTTATCCATTGTTGAGCTTGTTTTATGATAAACAATGGATTTTGGTTCATAGATAAGTTCATAGCCTTGTTCAATGGCAGTCAAGGCAAGATCCGAGTCTTCCCAGTAGTATGGCGAAAATATGGTGTCAAACCCTCCCAATTTCTGCAAGTAGGCCGTGTTAGCGATAAAACAACACCCTAATCCCACATACTCTAGGTCATAGGGTTTTTGATCGAAATTATCATGGGTTTTAAATCTTAAAAGGCCTCTTTTGTAATAGAGTCGGGCCGTTTTGTCGACGTTAATAACTTGGTCTTTTTGTCCCGCATAATTGATGATATCTCCTTTGACTGCAAAGACTTTTGGATTTTTAAAATAATTTTTTGCATGAATGAAGTAGTCTTTGTGGAACGTTACATCTGTATTGGAAACACAAATTAAATCGCTTTGGGCGTATTGGATCCCTTTGTTGCAGGTTTCGGAGAAACCTGCATTGACTTTATTTTGCAGGATGGCAACCTCTGGGTATTTCGACCTTAAAAAAGGGACGCTATCATCTGTGGAACAATCATCGACAACAATGATTTTATATGGGAAGTCGAAGTTTTTCAGGGCTTGATAGAGGGAGGGTAAATTTTCTTCCAGTAATTCTTTCCCGTTGTAGTTGGGAAGCACAATTGAAATTGAGTTATTTATCATTTACAGAAAGGGCCTGTTTGATGTGGATCGCAATGAGCTTCCTGGTGTTTAAGCTTGTCATTAAACTATTTTAAGGCTTTGAGTTTGACAAAAATCTCGTAACATGGATATCTCCAAGTGTAATATTTTTCATACTTTCTAGCTGAAATTTTGAAGAGGAGCTTTCCAATTTTACCGCGAAAACCTGAACCGAATACGAGAGACCTTTCTAGGTATTCAAAGTCAATATTCGTATATGCAATGGGTTTTTTGCCTCTGACGAAATAATCAAATGTTTCATAGGTGAAAGGTCGTTTGTGTGTTGGATCCTTAAAAAAACCGATGTTACTCACGTGTGGTACCGTAATTTCAGCGATCCCATTTGGTTTTAAAATACGATGGATTTCCTCCATGACCTTTAGTGTGTTGCTTAAATGTTCAAGGCAATGATTTGAACGAATGATGTCGATGGAATTGTCTTGGAATGGGAGAAGGTTTCCATCCAAGTCTGCGACAAGGTCGACACGCTTTCCCGGCAGAATGTCGATTCCAATTTCACCTTCTTGTTTACTTTGGCCGCAGCCCAAATTTAGTATTCTCATGTATTTGATTCTCAGGCAAAAATTAACTCAGATTCTTTTTATGATTTTTAGCCTTTTTTCTAGTGTTGTAGTGCGTCAAAATCTCGTATCAATTGTTTCGCTTTTGAGACTGTCGTATTTTGCAAAATCCATTGCATTGACTTTTCCTGAAGATGTTTGTATTTTTTATCAGAAAGAAGATTTATTTTTCCAATTAAATCTTTGTAGTCGCGATAGGCAATAGAATTCTCGTGATTTAAACCATGAGGTGCACATGTTTTGGGCTTTTTATCGAGGTCTTTGAAGCAGATTACAGCGCCATTTGCAGCAATTTCGTAATGCCTCAAGCAGTCCCATCCGCCCCGTTTTGTCGTAATGCCAAACCTAGAACTTTGTAAGTCCGCATAATAGTCAGACTCATTCTTAAAAGGGTACTTTAAGTTCCCATTTATTTTTTCAGATATTTCTTGATCCACAATGTGCTTAGGAAATAAATTCTTCTTGTTAGGCAAATGACTCATGATTTTTTCTTTTGGGATTGAAAACGAAATAGGTCTTAGGTTTTCAGGTGTTAATATTTTTTCAAAGGGTGTGGAGGGAAGTAGATTGAACCAGCGTTTTTGGATCGTTTTTTGTGTCCACTCGCGCTTATAGTACAAAAATTTTTTATGGGGTTTCGGTAGGGTGGCATAGTAGGGGTTTTTGTAGAAAGAACTGCGATAAGGGAAAATTGCTGATGTATCTTCACCATCACAGACAATGGTGTTTTCCTTTTTTAAGTAAGGGAGCAGTTGTGTGAGGTAACCGTATTGCCTGTAAATATCTGAAAACACGATTAAATCAAAAATACCCTTCTTTACTTGTTCAAAGGTTTGTGTCCGATCCAGCGGAATGTCCTCTAGTGTTCGGTATAAGGTAAATCCATTCCCATATATTTGTTGTGAACTTGGAAAGGTCTTATACATACAATGTTTTTTTGGAAAATCGATGACATCCTGAGCAAATAGTTGACGTAGACCATGGAGTAGTGCGTCGGAAAGGTAGTCTTCAACATCTGTCGTAATAAATAGAATTTTCATGGTTTTTGGTCAGTTAAGTGTTGCTCATTTATATTTTTTTGCAATAATCAACAGCTCTTCTCCAAGAGGCATAAAATAAGAAAAAAGGGCTTCAATTTCTTGAAAGAATCGCGCTGTGAGTTTTGTTCGAATATTTTTTTCCTTGTAATTGTGAGGGACAGGCCATTGTTTCTTTTTTGCTTGTCGGCTCATAATCCACATCCATCGGGCTGAGCGGCTTAATGTCCTAACTTCTGATACTTCAAACCCGGCTTTTTCAATGAGAAGACGGATGGATTTTGGCGTAAAGACGAACAGGTGACGTGGAAACTCCAGGCCTCTCCATGCCTGTTTAAATATTCGATGGCCCAAGGCGTTTGCGTTTGGTGTCGTAACAACAATCTGTCCCCCCTTGCATAAAATGCGGTGACAAGATTGAAGGGTTTTGAGAGGGTCTTTCAGGTGTTCAATGACATGGTTCATTGCCACCGCGTCATAAGAGTTTTTGGGGAATATTGCGTCTTGGCTGTCCTCTATAAAAACGGGGATACTAAAATAGTTTTGGGCCGCATCTACTGATTTTTGATCAAATTCAATTCCTGAAACATCCCATCCGAGTTCTTGCATTTGTTTTAAAAATGAGCCATTTCCACAGCCGTAGTCGAGCAGCTTCCCTGTGTCGTGTGGCCCCTCTAGCCAGCCAAAGCTTTTTAATGCATATGTTTTTAAAATAGGTAGATAAGAAAGGATCTTAGCGTACTTTTGATGGACTCCTTTGATTGTGTACCCGCAAAGTGCATTTAAGAGTGTTAGTCGAAATTGTTTTTTGAGCTTTTTTATTCCCTTTGGCTTTTTCAGTGAAGGGGGTTCATGTGTGTAGTAATTCTCATATGCTTTTATTAGCGTTTCAGGAGAAGGTTGAGGATCAAGCCAATATAGGTCACAGTCAGTACAATGTTTCATAAACCATTCTCCCTTTGAACCAAAAAAATAATCCTGAGCATTTTGGTAAATTTGTCTTCCCTGTTTTCTGCAAAGGAAACAGTTCATTGGGAGTATTTGTAAGGTTTGCGGTGCGGCCATTTTTGCGAGAGAGGTTTACTCAATTTAAATCGTGAATGCTTATTCTTCCAAACTTCTTTTAAAGTAAGGACTGAGATCTATATTCCTCGTAAGTCCTTCCTTTTTGTTTGTGTCTTAAACTATTCGATAAACAGGCACCAAATAACACAAAAAATGCAAGTTTTTTGTACTTTGAGTGTTTAAAGCATTTTCTAGATAGTTTTAAAAATAAATAAATTTTTAAAACTTGTGTACTTAAGATCCCGTAATTTTTACGGTAGAAATAGAGAAAAGAAATGTAAAATTCTTTTTCTATTTCTAATGTTTTTTTTGTGCTTCCGCCTCCAAAGTGTTGTGTCTGTGCTTCTGGGATGAGAAAAGTGTCATCGTGTTTTTTTGAGAGGCGTAAGGCGAGGTCTTCTTCTTCGGAATAGAGAAAGTAATTTGTATCAAAACCTCCAACTTCAAAAAAGGAATTTGCTCTCACAAATAAGGTGCTTCCACTGACAGTGTCCACTTTTAAGGGTTCATCATAAGTCTGTTTTTTGTGTGGGTAGTTTTTTTTCGAGAAAAGTCTCATTGCACCAGTTCCAAAAAACTTTGTTGTCAGTGTTGGAAAGTGGTCGAAGGAGCAAACTTTATTCATTTTGTCTGAAAAAAGTTGAGGGGCGCACAATGCAACCGTCTTATTTTGTTCACAAAAAGAATAGAGTATTGATAGGCAGTCATTAAGTAGAAGGCAGTCGTTATTGAGAAAAAAATAATAGGGTGCTTCTGTGAACTGAACGCCGAGCATGTGTCCACCGGAAAATCCCAGATTAAATTTACTGCGAAGAACTTTTACTTTTGGGTTTTCAGACAAAGCCTTCAAACGATCAAAGTCCTGTTTTTCTGAATTGTTGTCCACAATAACAATTTGATAGCTAAGCTGACTGGAGGTGTGTTTTATGATGGATTGAACACATTTCAGGGTATAGGCGCTTGAATTATAGTTAATGATAATGACCGATACATTTAAGTCATTCAAGGAAAATACCCTCTTCAAAGGATTGTTTTTGCATGGGATATGAAAATTGATGTACTGTAGTCAATCTCTCGATTTGAGTCAACTTAAAGGTCGTTTTTTGCTGACCTTGTATGCGTATTTTTGCTAAGCTTCCCCTAAATTTTTGGTGAGATTCAGAGCGTTTTTAGGTGACTCCCAAAGCGCTTGAACACTTAGGAAGAAGGAATAACTTATGATCATCGTAACAGGCGGTGCCGGTTTTATCGGCAGTAACATTGTAAAAGGTCTAAACGATCTCGGCCACACCGATATCCTCATCGTCGACAACCTAAAAAATGGCCATAAATTTAGAAACCTGGTTGATCTCGATTTTCTTGATTTCATCGACAAGGAAGATTTTCTGACGCGGATTGATGCGAATCAGGCCTTTGACGAAGCGATTGAGGTTATATTCCATCAAGGCGCGTGCTCATCTACCGTAGAGTGGGATGGGCGTTACATGCTGCAAAACAACTACGAATATTCAAAATCTCTGCTGTCTTACAGCCTTGGGCGTCAAATTCCTTTCATTTATGCGTCCTCCGCAGCCGTATATGGGGGAGGAAAGACCTTTCGGGAAGAACGAAAATATGAATCGCCCTTAAATGTTTACGGTTATTCGAAATTCCTTTTTGATCAACATGTGAGACGGGTTCTACCCAATGCAACAAGCCAGATTGCCGGATTTCGATATTTCAATGTTTACGGGCCGAGGGAAGCGCACAAGGGCGGCATGGCCAGTGTGGCATATCATCTCAATAATCAGCTCTTATCTGATGGCGTCGTCAAGCTTTTTGAGGGCTGTGATGCTTACGGTGATGGTGAGCAGCGTCGGGATTTTATTTCTGTGAATGATGTTGTTGCAGTGAATCTCTGGTTTATGAAACATCCTGAAACGTCGGGGATTTTTAATCTTGGCACTGGAAAAAGCCAGACCTTTAATGATGTTGCGAAAGCGGTGCTTGCCTGGCATAAACGAGGTAAACTTGAATACATCCCCTTCCCCGAAAAATTACGTGGGGCCTACCAAAGTTTTACCGAAGCGGATGTGAGCCAACTGCGAAAGGCTGGGTATAAAACAGCCTTCAAGTCCGTTGAAGAAGGAGTCGGAGCTTATATGGCGTGGCTGAATCAGACCTAGGAATATACACTTTAAGCGTGTACCTACAGTGTTAAAGGCTTATATTTTTTCTTTGAAGGTCTCTGCTAAGCCGATAATGGCATCAACAAGTTGTTTGAGCGGTGTTGCTGTTATCTGAATAAAGTCGTAATAATCCAGTGCGGAAAGTGCCAAAAGTATCGCCGTTGAAAATCCAATTAGACGGGTGATCATGTGTGCCTCTTACAGAATGAGAGGCACCACTTTACCACAGTGTGTGTTTTTTTTGAATTGTAAAAACTTCTCCGTTTGAGCCAGAAACCGCAATGTTCGTGTTGCTAAAACTTAAAATTGGACATAAACAAGTTGTTCCGGAAAATTATTTATCTGCTCTGATAAAGGCTTCGCTAAATTGTGTGGCCGCTGTTGCGCTCATATTGCTGAGAATTTTTGCGGCTTGTTTTTCTTTTATTTTTCTTAAAAGACTGAGTGCAGTTGATCTTTTCATTCTTTTTATCCGTTGTGCGGCGATTTTTGCGTCCATTGATTGGTATATTTTGGAGAGGCGATTGACGCGAGCCTCTCTTTTTTTCTGCTTTGCAAGGGTTTCTTCGGATGTTTTCTGGTCAACGATCTCTTTGAGTTTGATGTATTCATCCAACATTCCGCGTATTTCTTTTTCTAACAGATCAAGCTGACCTTCTCGCTCTAGGATTTTTGCTTCGCGTGTGTCGATTTCGGTATTTCTCTGTTGTAGAGCTTCAAGCAAGGCCTTCGGGGTTTCTGCTGAGCTCAACTGTGCTTGTCCCAGTATAAAGAGGGAAAAGACGAGGGTAATCACAGAAATCAAAGGGAGGGTCTGGAAGATGAGTGCGTATCTTGATCCCTTATTTTCTGTGCAGATCGTCGGCTCTGAAGTCATTGTTATGTTGTCCTCATCTTTCGCTGGCTGGCAATTTCGTCGAGTAAGAAGGTTTCTTGTTTCTTCAATTTTTCTACATAGGCCGCTTTTTGCCGTGCTTCCAATTTTTCCACAATTTTCTTTTCTTGAACGACCTCATTAAGTTCCAGGCGTTTCCGTTCTACAGCTTCGTCTTGCAGGGCGATTTTTTCCTCTTGTGTCTTGATTTGTAAACCTTGGCTTTTGATAAAATCGTAATGTGTCTGAATCTCTGTTGGACTCCCGCCTTTTTTCTGATATTGACTGAGCCGATCTACCGCGGCATTAGTGGATTCAATCAAGTCATGAAGCGCTGTTTTTTCAAGTGTGAGCAGATTTTCCTGTTCCAGTAGCTCTCGATAAACCACTTCTTCTCGATATGTTCTGACCTTGATGAGTGCTTCTAAGTGGCTTTGGTATTTTGCCATTTTCTTTCCCTGACCTCCTTAGCGTTTTATTGGGGTGGCGCTGCAATGAGGTGATGCAATGCGGCGATACTTTCTTTTAAGTTTGCCGACTCTTTTGTATTTTGTTTGAGAAAGCTTTCAATCTTTTGCCATAAGGCAATGCTTTGATCAATTTTAGCATTGCTGCCAGGCTTGTAGGCCCCGATATTGATGAGGTCTTCGGCTTTTCTATAGGTTGAGATAAGGTCTGAAAGTTGATGGGCTTCTGATTGATGCTTTTCATTGACCAAGTCGATCATGACCCGGCTTGCACTGTTGAGCACATCAATGGCGGGATAATGGTTACTGGCTGCAAGTGAGCGAGACAAGACAATGTGTCCATCTAAAATAGAGCGCACCGCATCTGGAATGGGATCGTTTAAATCATCCCCTTCTACAAGCACGGTGTAAAGACCTGTGATGCTGCCGTCACTGGATGAAGTCCCGGCGCGTTCCAAAAAATTAGGCAGCAGGGTGAAAACGGAGGGTGTATAACCCTTTGTTGTCGGAGGCTCTCCAATCGCCAGCCCAATTTCACGTTGGGCGTGGGCCAGACGTGTGAGTGAATCCATCATAAATAAGACTTGTTTGTCTTGTTCTCGAAAGTACTCTGCAATGGTGATGGCCAAAAAAGCACCACGACGACGAATTAAAGGAGGTTGGTCTGAGGTGACGACGATGACGACGGAGCGTTTGAGTCCTTCTTCCTTGAGTTCTTTTTCGATAAACTCTTTGACTTCCCGACCACGTTCTCCGATTAAGGCAATGACATTGACATCCGCAGTGGTGTATCTCGCAATCATGCCCAAGAGCACACTTTTTCCGACGCCGCTGCCTGCGAAGATGCCCACACGTTGTCCCAGACCACAGGTGAGCAGTCCGTTAATGGCGCGAATTCCTAAATCGATGGGTTTTTGAATCCGTTTTCGCATCAGAGGGTTGAGTGGTGAGGCGTAGAGAGGGCGCTCGTGTGTGGTGTTGAGATCACCTTTATCATCAATTGGGTTTCCTAGACCATCAATGACCCTACCCAGCAGCGTGTTCCCAATTTGTGCTGAAGCCTGAGTTCCACGAATCACAACCGGAGATCCGGGGCCGATGCCACGCGTCTCGCCCAGGGGCATCATGAGGACCTTGTCGCCACGAAAACCGACCACTTCAGCAAAAAGGATTTGATCGGTTTTTGTTGAGGCAATTTTGCAGACCTCTCCAATTGTGGAATGCGGCGCGTAACCTTCGAGCAACAAACCGATGGCTTCTGAAATTTTTCCCAGTGCGGGCATGGGGTCGCTTCGCTGAATGGTTTCAAGGGTTTTGTTTAGAGAAGGATTCATTTTTCCTGTGTTCTCAAGAGTGTTTCAATAATTTTAAGTTGGTTTTTCTGACGACCATCTATCATGCGTTCTTCGCCTTCTACGATATAGTCTCCTGGTGAAAGACTCGTATCGGCTTCAAATCGGAATGCAATATTTTTATTTTGGGTGTGTATGACATCATCTGCATCTCGGGTTAAAATTTCGAGATCTTCGGTATGAAGCCGAATCACAAGCTTTTCGGTTTTCCCAATTTTTTTGATCGCCTTTTGTATATTCGATTGAATAATCTCTGGGTTTTCGTGAATTGTTTGTCCAATAATGCGTTCCGCAATGGCCAGGGCAATCGTGAAAATATCTTCTTTTGTTTCTTCCAAAATCTCGGTTTTTAAGTGATTGACTGCTTCGATGAGGTTCACTAAAATTTTTTCTGTCGAATCCAGTTTCCTCAGTCCTAGGATGTGACCTGCTTCTTCCCCCACAGCAAATCCTTTTTCATAAGCCCTTCGTTCCGTTTCTGGATCCTTAGGTCCATCAATGCCACCACCCGCAGTCCTCTGGGAAACTTCTTTCATAAAAAAAGAGGCGACTTCCTGTGGTTTAAGGTCATCTGATTTCATGATATTAGACGAGAGCTTCAGTGCCACCTCCTCCGCCTTTTCCGCCGATACTGATGGTTCCGGCATCGGAGAGGCGTTTTGCAATTTTTAAGATACCCTGTTGTGCTTTTTCAACCTCGGAAACCTTGACTGGCCCTTTGGCTTCCATATCTTCCTTCAAAAGCTGGGAGGCACGATCAGACATATTGGAAAAAAATTTATCCTTAATCTCTTGTTTCGCAGCCCGAAGCGCCAAGGTAAGCTCGTCTTTATTGACTTCTTTTAAGATCTCTTGCATCCCGCGATTGTCAACTTCGACTAAGTCATCAAAGACGAACATGAGTGCGCGTATTTTTTCCGCAAGATCGGCTTGGTGTTCCGTAATAGAGGTCATGATGGTCTGTTCGGTGCTTTGATCAATTTGGTTGAGTATTTCGGCAACCATTTTAACCCCTTTTACTTTTTTACTGCTGCCATTTTTGTTGTCCTCTTGATTCAATTCGACTTGCAGGGCTGCGCCAATTTCCTGCATAACGCCGGGGGGGATGTCCTCCAAAGTCGCGATTCGGATCATGACATCACTCCTCAAGGCTTCGGGCAAATGGGGCAAGACTTCACTCGCTTGTATCGTGTCGAGGTGACTAAGGATAAGGGAGACCGTTTGTGGATGCTCTCCTTTGATGAGACTTGCGACGGACTTGGCATCCATCCATTTGAGGGTTTCTAAGCCCCCTTCGTCTTCATCAACCAAGTTGTCGATGACCCGTCCTGCTTGTTCGTCACCCAAGGCCTTTGTGAGTACTTTTTGAATATATGCTTTTCCTTCGACATTCATTCCGCCCACTTCTGCTGTGCTCTCGACAAATTCTACATAAACTTCGTCCAGGTCTTTTTGCGGGATGTCTGAAAGCTCGGTGATTTTTGCCCCTAGCTTTTGCAGTTCTTTGGGGTCAAGCGCTTTCATAATTTCTGAAGCGGCATCTTCTCCGAGTGATGCAACAAATATTGCTGCTTTGTAATAGCCATTTGCCATCTTGCTTTAGCCCTCGTTAATCCATTTTTTTACAGCTTGTGTCGCCGCCATCGGATTTTCTCCTGCAAGTTTAATGACTTCTTCTTTTGTGGGGCCTTGTTCTACAGGCTCTTCTATTTGTGAGACATTGCCAGGGCCTGTGAGTCCTTCAGGCAGAGCAACGGGTTTGGGCAGGGGTGCCATAACCACTTTTAATATGGGCCGAATGATGACAGCAAGGACTAGGAGTATGAGCAGCGGCCCGATGATTTGACGTACAAGGGGCAACCAATCCGTCACTTTTTCGATGAGTGATACTTCTGGAATATCATTCGGATCCAAGGTTTGTGCACTTTTGAAGGGGACATTAACAACTTCGAGTTCGTCCTTACGATCAAGTGAAAACCCCATGGCTTTTTTGACGATGGATGTAAGGGTCGCCATTTCTTCTTCACCTCTGGGCACATATTCTTGTGTGGTGACTCCCTCGTCGTTTGTGATGGCTTCATAGGTGCCGTCAATTAAGGCCGCAACCGAGAGTCGTTTAATCGTGCCAAAGGGTTCAATCACACGGCTTACGGTTTTACTGATTTCATAGTTAATGACTTCACTCGAATTTTGGGTATTGTTTTGGTTGCTTGCGCCCGCACCACTTTGTGCTTGTCCTCCAGGGGGGACATTTGAGGCAACCCCAGGGACACCCCCTGGAGGACCGGATGAAGACGTGCCGTTTGAATTTCCCTGAGAGCGTTGCTCGCTGCGCACCACTTGGGTTTCAGGGTCAAACTTCTCTTCTGTCAGTTCGACTTGTCTGAGATCCAGAATACTTGAAACGCGAACGAGGGCTTTGTCTGGGCCCACGACTTGCGCGAGCATGGATTGAATTTTTTGCTGAAGCTTTTCTTCTAAGTTTTTTTGGAATTCCAATTGTGAGCCACTCATTTGAATAGCGGATGAACCTTCAGCACCTGTTGTTCTAATCTTCCCCCGACTATCGACAATGGTGACGGCATCGGGTTTTAAACCCTCAACACTCCCGGAAACGAGGTGAGTGATACCTTGAACCTGGGCATCTGAAAGAACACGTCCCGGTTTTAGATTGACGACAACGGCTGCGCTTGTTAATTTTTCTTGTTCGCTGAAAAGACTGGGTTCTGGCATGACGAGGTGTACACGTGCATTGCTGATTTCAGAAATTTGAGCAATGGTGCGGGCGAGTTCGCCTTGAAGGGCGCGGCGATAGTTGAGCTTTTGTGCAAATTCGGTCGCTCCAAATGAGCTTTCGTCAAAGATTTCAAAACCGACATCGCCGCCCTGTGGCAGACCTTCACCCGCGAGTAAGAGTCTTAGTTCATGCACACGTTCCGCGGGGACCATCAAAGATGCACCGTCGTTTGAAAATTCATAAGGGACATTGAGTGTCTGAAATTTTGCGATGACAAGTCCGGCATCTTCCGAAGAAAGGTTGGTGTAGAGAATGCGAAAATCAGGTTTTTGAATCCAAAGCCACAGAACGGCCAGTGAGGCCAATCCTCCTGCAAAAATAAAAGCAAGGAGGAGCTTTTTCCCCAGACTGAGTTCTTGTAGGTTTCCTGTAAGTCGTTCAAAAAGCGCTGCCATATATCGTCCTTATGTGTTGGCGGGGAGGGCTCCACTTTGTTCCAATTTAGATTTAGAGTTGCATCCGGTTGATTTCCTCGTAGGCAGAAAGGATTTTGTTTCTGACTTGCATCATGAGCTTGAAAGAAACGTCGGCTTTTTCAACAGCAATCATTGTTTGGTGAAGCACCTGGTCCTTTCCTGTTGCCAGATCGGTGATTGATCCTTTTGCTATTTTTTTAAGTTGATTGACTTCATTGAGCGATTCTTTGAGTGATTCGCTAAAAGGTTTGGCTATTTTTTCAGAGGGGATAAGGCCCCTTGTTGCCAAGTCTGTCGCGAGTTTTTGTCCAATTTTAATGTCCATCATTTATCCTCATTTGTTGTCTCCTGATGGGTTTTAGGCCGGGATAGATCTCTTTAGCGTCCAATTTCAAGGGCCTTTAAAGCCATACTTTTTACCGAATTTAGCATTGTGACATTGGCCTCATATGAACGTAGGGCTGAAATCATATTGACCATTTCTTCCATGGCATTGACATTGGGGTAGAGCACGTAGCCTTCGGTATTTGCATCGGGATGGCTGGGTTCAAACACTTCTTTGAAAGGGCGTTGGTCATAGACGATTTGAGAGACTTTGACTTGTTTTAATGTGTTTCTCTCTTGTGCAAGTGCACTCGCAAAACTCCCCTCAGCGGGGCTTGTGCTAAAAACAACATCGCGCCGCCGATAGGGACCGCCCTCCGGGGTCTGGGTTGAATCGACATTTGCCAAGTTGCTTGAGATGATATTGAGTCGTTCTCGCTGTGCATCAAGCCCAGATGCCGGGATTGCAAAAGCCTGTGAAATATTCATATCGTTATTACCTCCGAAACGGTGTTTCCATTCATAATGATTAAAATGCCTTGTCTTATTTTAAAAATGCTTCCCCCTTTAACAAAGGGGGACTGAGGGGGATTTGTCTTTTACCTTCCCTCGCTAATGACATTCTTAAGTCCGGCAAATTTTCTGGCGATAAATTCTGCGGTGGCTTGATACATAAAGGTGTTTTCTGCCAGACGTGTCATTTCTTTTTCTGTGTTGACGGTATTGCCGTCGAGCCGTTTTGCGCCATTTGTGGCGGAAAGACGGACTTCGGGTGAAATGCTTGATGCCCCATTGTGCGTAGACATGTGCTTGGCATTGGTTTGTGCGACCTTGAGTCCACCTGCTCCGCTATCTGCATCAGCGAGCGCTTTTTTAAAATCAATTTCTTTGGCTTTATATCCTGGGGTATCCTGGTTGGTGATGTTGCTCATAATGACCCCGTGTCGTGTATTTCTTACATCTAAGGCTTGTTCCAGTCTTTCAAGTGATTTTCCAAATAATTTGTCGATCATGATCAGATCCTTTCCTAAAAATAGCTGCGATTATTTACTTTCTGTGTTGGCCGTTTCGCAGTCCGGGTCGAGCTTATGGTATTCCCGCAATTTATTACGTAGGGTGCGAATACTAATGCCCAACATCCGCGCGGCGTGTGTTCTGTTTCCAGAAACCTGTGTGAGTGTTTCGAGGATGAGCTTGCGTTCTGCTTCCCAAACCGTCGTGATCGTTATGGGGGCGGATTCCTGTCGTATGGGTTCATTTTCAGGAAAAAGCAGATGATCTTTGTCGATCTGTTCAGATTCTGCCAATAAGACGGCACGTTCGATTATATTTTCAAGCTCTCGCACATTGCCAGGCCAAGGCATAGACATTAAAATCGCGAGCGCTTCTTTTGAGATTGCATTGACCCGTTTTCCATTTTTTTCAGCGCCGGAGAGAATAAAGTGTTGCACGAGCGCGGGGATGTCTGCGATGCGATCCCGAAGCGGTGGAATGCGAAGCGGAAAGACATTGAGTCGATAGTAGAGATCTTCTCTAAAGCGTCCGGCTTTGACTTCTTCGAGCAGAGGGCGATTTGTTGTGGCGATGACACGGATATCCACCGAAAGTGTGCCTTTTCCACCCAGCACATCCACTTCGCGCTCCTGTAAAACGCGCAGCAGCTTGGCTTGCAGGGAGAACTGCATTTCACTCACCTCATCCAAAAGCAGGGTTCCCATCTGTGCGAGTTCGAAACGTCCTGCTTTTTTTGTTGCGGCTCCGGTAAAGGCCCCTTTTTCATAACCAAAAAGTTCACTTTCTAAGAGGGATTCCGGTACCGCGGCGCAGTTGATGGCAACAAAGGGTCGATGGGCACGTGGACTGTGATCATGAATAAATCGTGCGAGCAATTCTTTCCCCGTCCCACTTTCTGCCTGAATGAGCACGGTGGCCTGACTTGCCGCAACGACTTCGGCCATTTTCAGCATCTTTTTCATCCCGAGATCTTCTGTGACGAGTTGTTTGTTTCCAGAACGTCTGATTTTTCCCTCTGTGGGTTTTTTATGAAGGGCTTCATAAAGTGTGTCGCGTAGGGTTTTTTGTGAAAAAGGTTTGACCATGTAATCAAAGATGCCTAATTTCATGGCATCGACAGCACTTTCAACAGAGCCAAAGGCCGACATCAATATGATGGGCATGTCCGCCCATCTTTTTTTGATTTGTTGAATGAGGTCAATGCCACTCATGCCAGGCATTTTCATATCGGTGATCAGTGCAGAAAAGGGGTCTTTGTTGGATCGGGCCATGCAAATTTTTAAGGCCGCTTCTCCGTTTGGGGCGCTAAGCACGCGATAGCCTTCTTCTTCGAGTGTTGCGGTTAAGGCAAAGCGCATTTCCGGTTCGTCATCGACGATGAGAATCGGGGCTCTTTTGTTTTGTTTATTAAACTGCATGACGGCCCTCCTTGTGTTTTGGTAGCCGGATGGTAAAGGTCACACCTCGATCTTTGCGGTTGTTGACATAAATCACACCTTGATGGGCGGTGACGGCATTTTGAGCGATGGCGAGTCCAAGACCTGCCCCGGTGGTTTTTGTACTAAAAAATGGATCGAATATAAGTGGCAGTGCGTCTTCTGGGATGCCAAGGCCGGTGTCAGAGATGGTGATTAAGACTTCTTCTGGCATATCGTGTGTACTGTGGGCTGTTATTTTAAGTGCGCCACCTTGTGGCATGGCATCCATGGCGTTCAAAATTAAATTAATCAGGACTTGTTTGATCAGATCTTCATCACAGAAGATGTCTGTGAGTTCTGGGTCAATTTTTTGAAAAACTTCGACATGGTGTTCTCGGAAGAGGTATTGGGTAAAACCGATGAGTTCAGAAATGATCTGGCCTAAATCGACGGATTTCAAAATGGCTTGAGGTTTTCGGGTGAAAAACAGCAAGTTGGTGATGCTGTGATCCATATTTTTAACCGCATTCAAGAGGTGTTTCGCCCAAGCGATTTTTTCTGGGTTTCGGGTGTGTTTTTCGACTTCTTTTTGGAGCAAACTTGCAAAAAGCTCAATGCTCCCTAGGGGGTTTCTCAGTTCGTGTGCCATCTTTGCCGACATTTCTCCCACGGCGGCTAAGCGATGATTTCGCTCCGCTTGTTCTCGAAGGACTTCTTTTTCATCTTGTGTTTTTTGAAGTTCTTTTTTAAGATCAATGACTTCTTCTTTGAGTAGGCGATAGCTTTTTTCTAACTCGGAAGAAGTGGTATTAAATTGGTGAAAGGCATCTTTTAAAATTTTAAGGGATGTTTCTTCGACAGCCATTAATGTTCCTTCCTGTGATTTAAGGACTTATATTTTTCTCAGTTTTGGATACAAGTTCTACCGCCTTTTGTTCTGAAAGTGCCCGGATGAGGCCTCCCGCTCCGGTTTCTAAACGGCTGTAAATAGGAAGTCCTTTATCATGTATCCCGAGTTTTTCGTAGCTCTGTGCCACCTGGAAATTGGCCCAAGTAACGGCTTCATTCCCCTCACTGGCTTCGATGGTTTTTGCATAAAAGGAAATGCTTCTTTTATAGATTTTGAGTTTAAAAAAAGTATCGGCAATTCTGAGATAAAGCCCTGGTGTTTTTTTTCGTTGAGGCTCTTTTATCTTGAGATAACTTTCTAAAGCCTGATCTAAATCACCACTTTTTACATAGGCATCGCCTAAGTGAATTAAAACAAGGGCTTGTTCGCTAGATTTTGCGTAACTTGAAAGCCAACTTTTTAGTTTTTTGATGGCGAGCTTTGTTTTTCCCTCGTTTAGAGAGGCTTCGGCAGAGCGTCTTTCTAGCTCTGGAATGATTTTGCTATTGGGGTAGTGTTTAATAAATATTTGTTTTTGTTTTTCCGCGCTCGTGTATTTTTTTTGCTTGAAATAGGTTCTTATTAAATAGGTTTGTGCTTTTTCTTTTTGTGCATTTTGTTGTCTCTGGGTAAAAGGAAGAAGCAAATCGATTGCTTCCTTATGGAGTCCTGATTGCGTAAAAGCAATGCCCAGATTCAATCCTGTTCTTCCCTTGAGAACCTTGGGAGAAAAGTAGGCTTGGTCGCTATAGTAGACCTTCAAGGCTTCGAGGTATTGATTCTTTGCAAACAATTGATTGACCGAGGAAATCACGGTATGCGGTAGGGATTTTTTAATATCTTTTTTCAGAAGTTTCGAAACCTCTTGTTTGATCAAGCGTTGTTTTATTTTGAGCGATTCCGTAAATAATGCGTGTTTTTCTAAGGCTTCTGCTGTTTCAAAAATAAGTTGGGCAATGAAGTCGGGACGATTTTTTTTGTGGCGGAGCAATATTGAGGCTGAGGTTTTCACCTTTTCATAAGCCAGACCTCCTGCTTCCGTATTTAAGGCCCGTCCTTTAAAACAGTTACTTGTAAATTTAGGAGAGATTGTTTCGCAGCCTGCGATGTGGAGTTCTCCAATGGCGGCGATCAGGCTTGCACTTTGGTGATGGTATTTTTTTCCTGTTGCGGCATAGACTTGTTTGTAGGTTTTTTTTGCCCGCGTGATCTTCCCTTGAAGACGGAGTGAATCGCCAATACGGGCAAGGGCCAAGAGAGAGTACGTGGACTTCGGGTATTTGTTGTGCAGGATGAATAATAGTTCGCGTGATTTTGTGTAGGCCTCTGTTTTATAAGCAGAGATGCCATATTGGTAGAGGGATTTTTTTGAGACTTGCAACAGAGGATTTTGAGGTGAAATGAGTTTGTAGTATCCATAAGCCGTGACATATTCTTTTTTCAGGTAATAGGTTTCGGCGTAATTAAGCAGTAAAAAAGTAGATTCCTGTGGAGATAAAATAGCCGGATTAACTTTATCAAAGGCTAGGATGGCTTTGTCGTATTTTCCCCATTGTAAAAAAACATCTCCTTTATTGATTTGAGCTGGAATAACAAAAGGGGTGTTTTGATATTTTTTTATAATGCGGTCAAAAGTGGCCAGTGCTTCGTAATAGAGTGCTTCTCTCAAAAAAATCATGCCGATGGTCATCAAGACGGATGGTGTGCGTTCTGATTCTGGATATCTAAAATAGGCTTCCCGATATGCGTCTAAGGCCTTTCGAAAAAGTAAGGGTCGGCCTTTTTCGGCCATGGTAATATAGAGATCTCCCATAAGAAAGGCCGCATTTTCTGAAATTTCAGGTGTTTTATGACGTCGATTTAAACGTTCGGTTTCCCGTACCGCCTTTGTGAAGTTAAAGGCTTTGTAGGCTTGGCGAACGGGATCAAAGGCTGGATCTTCGGGAATGAAGTTCCCTTGAGGGGCGAGCGTCCCATGTTGAATATTTGCGTGTAATCCAGGGGGCTGTCCCCATTGCAGGCAAAGAAATGCTGTGAATAAGAACAGAATGATCATAAAATTCTTATCCCTATATTTTATTAAAACCTGCATAAATCCGTCCTATCTGACCCTGTGTTTTTGTTCTTTTCGTTCCTATGACTAAGCAATAATAATGCCAGGATATTCATTTCGTATTTGAGGCAGATTTATGCGGGAGACCCTTAAGAAAGGTGCACAGATGATGACTGGAGGATTTTTTTTGAGAATGTCTTAAGGTGTTTGGAAAGTCTCGTCAAAGCTTTGACGAGACAAGTCAAGTCGCACCCTTAAAAATAGAGGCGTGTTGGCATCGTTCTGGCTGGAGGTGGTATTTGTTTGTGCGGGGGGGGTTATGATTTACTCAGAGTGTTTCTCCCTCTTCTTCTCTATAAAATTGTTGGGAAAGGGCTTGTTTGGCTGCGGCAGTAATCCGGCGTTTTTTAAGTTTTTCAACAAGTGTCGTGCGATTCATGTGTAGAAGCTGTGCTGCACGATTTTTAACCCCATTGGCCCTGGAAAGAGAGAGGTCAAGAATTTGATTCTCGAAGGCCGAGACCGTTTCGGCGAAAACAATCCCTTCCTCCGGTAGCTCAAAATGAAAGGGGAGGGTTTTTCTACGAGACATGATGAGCTTTTCTGGCACGTCATCCGTCGTGATCATGTTCTCATCCTTCATCAAAACCATCATGCGTTCGACGAGGTTTTCAAGCTCTCGGATATTGCCCGGCCAGTAATATTTTAGGAGGAGGGCAATGGCTTCCGAGGTGATTCCAGTCACTTTTTTGTTTTTTTTCTGGTTGAATTTATCAATGAAATGGTCCACGAGTAAGGGAATGTCGTCCTTGCGTTTTCGTAAAGGTGGAATATTGATGGGGATGACATTGAGTCGATAATAAAGGTCTTCTCTAAAACGCTTTTCAGCAATGGCTTTTTCCAGGTCTTGATTTGTGGCAGCGACGATGCGCACATCGACCTGTATTGATTTTACACCGCCCACACGCTCAAAGGACTGTTCTTGCAGGACACGCAGCAACTTGACTTGCAATGAAACGGGTAGTTCTCCAATTTCATCCAAAAAAATTGTGCCGCCATGTGCCAGTTCAAAACGTCCTGTTCTTGAGTTTGTTGCACCTGTAAAAGCACCTTTTTCATGACCAAAGAGTTCACTTTCGATCAAAGCTTCAGGAATGGCACCACAGTTAATGGGAATAAGGGGTTTGTCGCGTCTTGTGCTGTTGTAATGGATGGTTTTTGCGACAATTTCTTTGCCCGTGCCACTTTCTCCTTGAATGAGGATGGTGCTATCGCTGTCTGAGACACGTTCGATCAGTTCATAGACCCGATTCATTTCTTGGGATGAGCCCACCATATTTTCAAAACGATATTTATCCCGCACTATTTTTTTGAGTGAGAGATTTTCACGTTTAAGACGATTGAATTCAATGGCATTTTTGACCAGGTTTAAGACCACATCAATTTGAAAGGGTTTTGAAATAAAGTCAAAAGCACCTGCCCGCATGGCTTGAACGGAGAGCTCAATTGTGGCGTAGGCGGTGAGCACGATACAGACTGCTTCTGCGTTGATTTTTTTGATCTGGGCCATGATTTCGATACCCGAAATGCTGGGAAGACGCAGATCAATCATATAGAGATGAAAAGGGGAGCGTTTGGCTAAGGCAATGGCAGGCGGCCCATCTGCGGCGGCTTCCACGGTATAACCCGCTTCTCCTAATAAAGTAATGAGGGTTTCACGGACGCCATCGTCATCTTCAATCACGAGAATGCGTGTGTTACGATTCATTGAGGAATTCCTTTTGTCTCATGGGCGGATTCGCTGTTTGGGTCGCTTTGTTTCTCAAGTGTGTTTTCTATGATGGCCTCGAGTTGTTTCAGGACAAAAGGTTTATAGAGCACATGAATTTGATGTTCTGAGAAGAAATGGTTGTTTTTTTGGTTTAGGCTGTCGCCCGTGATGAAGATCAGTCGTTGCGTCATCTGGGGGTGTTGTCTCTCCAGATGTTTGTAGAATTTGAAGCCGTTGATACGCGGCATCTTAATATCGGCCAGGATAAGGTCAAAATGCTGTTCATTAAGTACAGGCAGTGCTTCGCTGGCTGAACTAAAAAGATGCGGTTCGTGTCCGAGCTGCTTTAAGAGGTGATACTGCAAATCCAAGATGACTTCTTCATCGTCGAGTACCATGATTTTAAGGGATCTTGAAGACCGAGGTTTTGGTATTTCGGGGGCTGAGAAAGGCTCAAAGGCATCGGAGGCGACAGGCAGACAGATGATAAAACTTGTACCACGGTCTCGCCCATTTTCAAAAGTTACATTGCCGCCATGTTCTCTAATGATTTTTTGGCTGATGTTGAGGCCAAGACCGGAGCCATCGGGTTTTGTTGTAAAAAAGGGTTGAAAGAGTTTACTTTGGATCTTTTTTTCGATTCCGGGGCCTGTGTCGCTGATACGGATAATCACTGCACCGTCATTGGATGTTGTTGTAATGGTGAGTGTGCCTTTTCCACGATCTGCAGACATGGCCTGATGTGCGTTATTGATCAGATTGAGAAAAACCTCGAGTAATTGTTGATAGTCTCCGACCACTTTGGGCAGGGTTTGGTCATCGGAAAGTCGTCGAACGAGTCGAATATTATCAAAGTGCAGTTGGCGACTTTTAAGTTCCAGCACGTTTTGAATCACGCCATTGACCCCGACCAATATCCGTTCTGGTTTATGGGAGCGCACCACTGAAAGCAAGTTTTGCACAATTTTAGAGGTGCGGATGGCTTCCGAAGAGATGCGGCGCAGTTGCCGTTTGATTTCAGGACTGACGCGTTTTCTGAGCAGTAGTTCTGAAAAACCCACAACACTGGTTAAGGGGTTATTCAGTTCATGTGCGACGCCTGCCAGCATTTCTCCAACGGCTGCCAATTTTTCTGAATGCAGTTTACGCCGCTGAAATTCCCGTTCTTCAGAGAGGTCTTTACAGACGGAAACAAAACCCACCGTATCGTCCTCATCGTCTTCTACCGTCATTGTTGAAATGGAGAGCGGAAAACGTTCTCCTTCTTGGTTGATCCCATCCAGTTCTGCTTTTCCCACGCCAAACCGAAGAGTTTCGGGCAAAATCTTGTCCTTTATTGTCTTAATGCTGTCCGCAGGAAAAAGGCGTGTGAGGCCTTCGTTCAGAATATCTTCCTCTGCTGCGCCAAAAATGTGACAGAGGGCTTGGTTGATATAAAGCGGACACCCCGATTTATCTTGAAGTAAAAGACCATTTTGGATGAGTCCCAGCGCTTTTTGGAAGTGTTGCAGGCTCGGTTCGCGTATTTGTGGGCTCATTTGTGACTCATTTTAAAAAACGGTGTGTTTCTCCATGTCTTAATCTCTAAAAAAAGCTTAATGGGAAAGTTTCAGGGTGTCAAGTTTTTGTCGCTCAGGCAGTCTTTGCCCAGTTGTGGGTAAAAATAGACTATTTGTCTGATATTTTGTTCTGAAAAAGCTTTAAAACCCTAAAAAGGGGAGCATTATCCCCTTAATTTTTTTGGTATTGCTTTTGCTATATCGAAGGGAAACAAATCAATTTTTGACGAAAGGGTGATTCGCGGGATGCATCATTTGAGGGTGAGCGAGAAAACAAATCTGGAAGGCTTGGGTGCGTTTCTAAATGTCAATAAATTAGTTTCTGCCCAAGGAAAAACCGAAGGGTTTTCAGAAGTTTTTAAAGGCATTGAAGCTGTTTTTAAGACTCCTGCATCTGAGCCGATTTCGAGGGCAAGGACAGACGTAAAAGACAACAGAACGCGTAAACTGGAAGAACTTGAGAAAGAGAAAAGCGTGCGTTCTTTGGAACGGCAGGATATGGCGGCGGCCCAGAGCACGACAGAAGTAGAGAATAAAATGGATGAATCGAGTGAAGCCGAGGCCTCTTCTTTTAGAGAAGACGTCGGTGAGGAGGCGGTGAAATCGACCAAAGAAAGCCAGCGCGCTGATTCAGCACAGCCCACAAAAAGCAGTACGACCGACTTATCTGATCAAAAACAGAATGCTGCGACGCTTGGGCCAAATGCGAATACTTCTTTCTTAGAGGGGGAAGCAGAAACTGATCTTGCTCCACTGAAAGAGAGTCTTGACGTCTCTAAATCCTCCCCTGATAACAGTGAAGCTTCTGAGGGTTTATTCAGCTTGGAAAAAGCAAAAATGAAGCTTGTGAAAGAAAATGAAGCTGCGATGGGAGAGGGTGCTGAGGAAACGACGGCAGTCTTAAAAACTCTATCGGCCGAAAAACGATTGGAAAAACAGGCTGAAATGGCTGCACATCCGTCTACACAGCAGTCTTCAGAAAAACAAGGACTTCCTGTTGATTTAAAACCGGCTGTGACGCCTGGAAACAGTACATCAATTATCGAAAATCTTCAGGGATTTGCGCTTTCCAAATCAATGGGCATAGAAGACGGAGCAGCCGGAGGCAAAGCTCATGGGGGCATGGGCCAAGGCGGTACTTTTTTAGGAAATACTGCCTTTCAGCCTTCTAATTTACCTTCAAACGAAGGTTCTTCTGCGATGCAAAAAACGGCGACCGATTTTCGTGCGCTGATGAATGCGGGCCGTGTCATCCCAGATGAAGGGGCCGTCTTAAGGCAGGTCGCACAGCAATTACGCGCTTGGCGATCCGGTCAGGATGAGCCCATTCGTTTTCTTTTGGAGCCAAAAAATCTCGGTAGGATTCAAATTGATGTCAGCCTGAAAGAAGGAGGATTGATCGCCCATATGGTGACTTCTGACCCTATGGTGAAAGAATTATTGGAGCGAAATCAGCATTTTTTGCAAGAGGCGCTGAAAGAGCAAGGTTTAGAAATGGAGCAATTTTCAGTCGATTTAGGAGATAGAAAAGGGTTTGCGCGTGATGCAGAAGATACACAGGATTTTACGAAATCAGATGTGTTTTTGGAAGAAGCCGATGCAAGGGATTCAATCCAGCCTCCTCAATCTGAATTACAATCAGAAGACGGTGGTTTGAGTCTCTATGTCTAGTGTTATGTGGAGTGATCATTAAGGAGGGGAGTAGAAATGGCAGATGTCGGACCAGAAGCTTTGGGTAAAGATGTTTTTCTTCAGTTATTGACAACACAATTGCAATATCAGGATCCACTTGATCCCACGGACAGTACGCAATTTGTCGCTGAACTGGCTCAGTTTACGCAATTGGAACAGACCTCGGAGATGAATGCCCAGCTCTCTAAATTGGTTGAAGGCAATATTTTGCTGAATAATTTTGGCGCGACTTCTTTAATTGGTAAAGAAGTTCAAGTTGAAGGGGGCCTTTTTTCCTTAGTAGAAGGCAGTGCTTCCGATTTTTCGTATCAGCTGGGTGGTGATGCACAAGAGGTTGTGATTCAAATTGTGGATGGCATTGGCGATGTGGTGAGGACGTTCAACCCGGGAGCGCAGCAGGCAGGGATTCAAAGGGCTTCCTGGGATGGTCGGGACGCAAATGGCAATCCATTACCTGCGGGAGATTACAGCTTTAATATTTCGGCGAGAGACCAGGCAGGGGGGCCGGTTTCAAGCGAAACCTTTAGTTCGGGTATTGTGAGTGGGGTGCTTTTTGAAAACGGGGCGCCTTTTGTCACGGTCAACGGTGGAAATATTCCAGCAAGCGATGTGATTTCGGTCAGGTAATCTGTGGACTGGGATTTTACAGACTTATTTAGAGGTTCCTAAAGGAGGTCAAAAATATGGCAATTTTAACATCACTTTTTGCAGGCGTGAGTGGACTCAATGCTTTTGGCACTGGTCTTTCTGTCATCAGTAATAATATTGCAAATTTAAACACCACGGGATTTAAGGACAGCCGAGTTTCTTTTGCCGATTTAGTCAGTAGTGGATCAAGTCGTGCTCAGGTGGGTCGCGGGGTCTTGGTGAATGACATTCGCACCAACTTTGATCAGGGTTCTTTTGAGCCGACAGGCAGTGAACTGGATTTGGCCGTTGAAGGGGAGGGATTTTTTGTTCTGAGGGATGCCGCAGGTGCCGAATTTTACACACGAAATGGGTCATTTAACGTGAGTAAAAACGGCTTGGTTGAAAATTCAGAAGGTCTGCTTTTACAGGGCAGACAGGCAACGATAACGGGGAGCGTGACGGGTCAGCCCACTGGAAATATCGATCTCTCCACGACAAACTCGACGCCGGCACCGACTGCAAATATTGCTGTTGATGCCAATTTAGATTCTCGGGCTGTGACACCGGGTGCGTTCAATCTTGCGACCCCTTCGGCAACCTCTAATTTTTCAACAAGTATTACCATATATGATGCTTTGGGAAATGGAAATCTTGTCAATGTCTATTTCACAAAGTCTTCAACGGCAAACCAGTGGGATTACAATGCCGTTGTCAGTGCGGCGGATTCGAGTACGGGTTCTGCTGTTGTGGCGGGAACAGGGACACTTGTTTTTGGGACGAATGGCACCTTGACCTCCGTCAGTTCTGTTTCAGGCACTTTTAATTTTTCGGGGGGGGCGACACTAAATCAAGCGGTTACTTTTGATTTTGGATCGCCGACTGGTTCGGGGGGCACGGGTCTTGACGGCCTGACGCAGTTTGGTTCTTCATCTGCGGTACTCACACAAACGCAAGACGGTTTTGCAGCGGGTTCTCTTTCGTCGGTTTCTATCGACAAAAACGGTATTGTCACGGGTCTTTTTACAAATGGACAGAGTCGTTCACTGGCTCAAGTGCGTTTGGCCCGGTTTAATAATGACCAGGGTTTAAGTAAGGTGGGAGACAACGCGTATGTTTTGTCAAATGATTCCGGTCAGCCGATCTTAGGGGATCCAAATTCTGGCGGCATGGGCCGTGTGCTTTCAAATTCCTTAGAACTTTCCAACGTTGATCTGGCACAGCAGTTTATTAAAATGATCGAATACCAGCGGGGCTTTCAAGCCAACTCACGTTCCATCACGACGACAGATGAGCTCCTTCAAGAATTGGTGAATCTTATCAGATAAACACAAAAAGACAAGTTTGATGAAATAGGGGGTAGCGTGCTTGTGAGGGGATGGCGCGTTGCCCCTTTTTTTCGTCTAAGGAGACTTTTTTCGCTGTCAATATCATGACATTTCAAGCGTTTCACTTGACGAAAAAATCCTTTCTTTACCTTGGTCTCTGCCAGAGACAAGCTTAAAACCCTCCTTTTCTCTTTCATCTGAACAGACTTAAAACGGCATAAAGATTGCTAAACAAGACTGCGGCAAGGAGAAGAGCAGGGTTTTTATCGTGTTTTGACCCTGCATTTTTCATTCGAGATCAGACGTATTTTGTGGGAGCCAAAATGGGAATGAATCCCTATAAAAAGGACAGATTATGAAGATGATTATTATCGGACTTGTCGTTGGGTTGGGTATTGGGGGAGGGGTCTTCTTTTTTATGAAAGGCCAGGCGCCTGCTCCTGTCGCGGAGGCCCCAAGAGCGGCTCCAAGTGAAGAAGGCGAAGAAGGTGCCGCTGTTGAACGGGTGGCCGATGCCGAACCTGGAGGGGATGGTCCTCAGGATGATGGGGGTATTTATGAGCTTGAACCTTTTATCGTTAATTTGGCTGATATTACAAAAGTCCGTTATCTGAAGATCACCGTCAAACTGGATTTGGTTCGCAGTAAACATGCCGAGGATCTCAATAATAACCTGCCCCAGATTCGCGACACCTTGATTCTGCTTTTAAGCAGCAAAGATTTTGCCGCGATTCGCACCGTGGAGGGAAAGATGGAGCTGCGCGACGAAATCTTACAACGCGTGAATGCCATTTTTCGCAGTAACAAAGTCAAGATGGCATATTTTACAGATTTTGTGACGCAGTAATTTTAACGACAGCAGGGAAAATGTCATGGCAGAAAAAATTCTCTCACAAGACGAAGTCGAAGCGCTTCTACAAGGGGTCACTTCAGGAGAAGTTGAAACTGAGGGTGAAGGGACACAAGAGGGGGCCAATAATTATGATCTCACCAATCAGGAACGCATTATTCGGGGGCGCATGCCCAGTCTTGAAATCATTAACGAGCGTTTTGCACGTTTGTTTCAGATCTCAATGACGACTTTTTTGAAAAAGGAGATTGAGGTCATTCCTGTCTCCATTGATGTGCCGAAGTTTGGGGAACTGATGCGGAAAATTCCGCTGCCGAGCAGTATCAACATCGTCAAGATGGATCCTTTAAGAGGAGCTGTTCTGATTATTTTGGATACCAAGTTTGTCTACCGTTTGGTCGATCTTTATTTTGGGGGATCGGGTCAGACCTACGTGAAAATTGAAGGACGAGATTTTACCTCAATTGAAAGCCGTATTATCCAAAAAGTGGTGGATAAAATTCTGAGTGATTTGGAAACCTCATGGAAACCTATTTTTAAAGTTGAAATTACACATATCCGTACCGAGATCAATCCTCAGTTTGCAGCCGTAGTGACACCCACCGAAGTTGTGGTGACCACATTATTCAAGATTGAAATTGATGGAGAAGGGGGCGATATATTTATTGGCATGCCTTACCCCACGATTGAGCCCATCCGTGAAAAGCTTTATGGCAGTTTTCAGAGTGATCAGGACGAAGAAAATAAGGTTTGGGCAACACGTTTTGCTGAACAAATGACGGAGTGTAATTTGAATGCCGTTGCTGAAATTGGAAAGGCAGAGCTTACGGTGAGAGAACTGACAAAGCTCTCTGTGGGGGATGTCATTATGCTGAATCGTACGGTAAGGGAAGACCTTGACTTAAAAATAGAAGGGAAAACCGTATTCCATGGCCGTGCGGGACTTCATCGTGGCAATGTGGCTTTTCAAATCACCTCGATCAGTAAAGACCGTAAAAGATGATGGACGCTCAGTTGAGGGGAACAGATCCCCGATCTAAATTTCCCTTAGAAAGCGGGAGGTAAGAAATGGCAGATGATCCAGGCGCTCCGGAAGAAGAAGACGATATGGCCCGTGCCATGGCTGAGGCCATGGCGGAAGCAGGGCAAACCATTGAAAAAGAGATGCCAGGTGCTGCTCCTGCGCCACCGAGCGATGCTGAACAAGCCGCGATAGACGATGCCATGGCCGCCGCCGCTGCCGATGTCGCACCTCCAGCAGAAGAAAAACCCATGCCTGATGCTGAACCTGCGCCACTTTCCACGCTTGCACCACAGCAGACAGGTGAGCCGCTTGGAAATCTGGATTTTATTCTGGATGTGCCGCTTCAAATTACCGTGACTTTGGGGGAGACGCGGATGTTGATTAAAGAGCTCCTGCAATTGGGGCAGGGTTCTGTGGTCGAATTGGAAAAGATGGCGGGGGAGCCAATGGACGTCCTTATTGGCGACAAGTTGGTTGCGCGTGGGGAGGTTGTGGTTGTGAATGAAAAATTTGGCGTGCGTTTAACCGACATTGTCAGCACGGCTGACCGAATTCAAAACTTGAATGGCAAATGAAACGTAGAGGATCGAAGTAATTTTAATCCGATCTCAATTTAAAGGTCTCAAAAAAGGCACTGTGGAAAAATGGATGACCCTTTTGCAAGTTTAGTCAAAATGCTTTCATCGCTTTTATTCGTGTTGGCGCTCATTTTGGCCATTGCTTTCGGATTGAGGCGGTTTTCGCGTTCTCGTTTTAGTCGATGGAAGACGGCCCCTTTGGTTAAGGTGCTGTCCACGGCGTATCTCGGTCCGAAAAAGGAAGTCTCCATCATTTCTGTGGGCGAACAATATCTTGTGTTGGGTGTCACGCCTCATCACATTTCACTGCTGACCCGTTTAGAACATGCCCCTTTTGAAACAAACCTTTCAGACGAAGTGAAAGACTTGGATCCATCATGAATCATGCTTTGGTAGAAAAAAGACGTGTTTCGTGGCGCTTATTTATTCTTGTTTTGAGTGCCTTAATTGCCACACTCTTTTTGTTTTTTTTATTGCCTCATGTTTCGTTAGCTCAGACGCCCGCAACTGAAGCGCCATCGGTGACGGTGAGTTTGGGTGCAGGTTCGAGTGAGCGCTTTTCCGTTGCGATTCAAATTCTCATTCTGCTCACCGTTTTATCTCTTGCACCCGCAATTTTCATCATGATGAGTTCATTTACGCGGATCATTGTGGTGCTTTCTTTTATGCGACAAGCCTTTGGCACACAACAATCACCTCCGAATCAAGTCTTAATTGGACTTGCCCTTTTTCTGACTTTTCTTGTCATGGCACCTGTTTGGCAACAAGTCAATACCGAGGCCTTACAGCCTTATTTGGATGAAAAAATTTCACAAGAAGATGCTTTGGATCTTGCGATGTCTCCGGTAAGAAATTTTATGTTGAGACAGGTACGAGAAAAAGACCTTTCCCTTTTTGTCAAGCTTGCGAAATTGCCTCAACCCAAAAACCCATCGGATCTGCCCATTTTTACGATTATTCCTGCTTTTATGATCAGTGAGCTAAGGACGGCATTTCAAATTGGATTTCTGGTTTATTTGCCTTTTCTTGTGATTGACATCGTGGTGGCGAGCATTCTCATGTCCATGGGAATGATGATGTTACCACCGGTCATGATTTCACTTCCTTTTAAACTGATTCTGTTTGTTTTGGCCGATGGCTGGTACTTGGTCGTGGGTTCTTTGGTGAAGGGATTTGCATGAATTGGGCGGGAATCGGATGCCAAGGGCTGGAAACTGGATTGAAAATCTGTGTGCTGATTCCCGGCCCCTGGTTTCCGGCTCTTGGTCCAAATAATGGATCATCGGTTTCTCATTTTGAGGATTTTAAACAATGACCCCTGAGTTTGTGACGCAAATTGTGCAACGGACGATTGAAATTTCGGTGCTTTTGTCTGCGCCCGTACTGGTTTCAAGTCTTGCCATTGGTTTGGTGGTGAGTCTTTTTCAAGCGGTGACTCAGATCAATGAAGCGACCCTGACTTTCTTGCCAAAAATTTTGGTGGCGGGACTGGCCTTGGCATTTTTCTTTCCTTGGATGTTGTCGGTCATTGTTGGTTTTACCAGTGATATTTTGATGAATTTTCCAACTTACACCGGATGAATTAGAGAAGGTTTAAGTCATGAACATTCCCTTAGTTGAGGGTATCTTAGAAAATCAGATGGTTTTCCTCTTCATCCTTTTTAGGGTGGCTGCATTTTTAGCGGCGACGCCTTTGATGGGTGGCTCAGGCGTACCTGTGATGGTAAAGATGATGTTAGTGCTTTCGATGAGTTTTGTTTTGTTCCAAACCCTTAGCTTAGAACCACCGGGTGAGCTAAATCTGGTTTCTTTAACGATTGCATTACTTGGAGAAGTTTTAATCGGACTCATTATTGGCATGGCTGCAAATTTACTTTTTAGTGCGATCGAGATGGGTTCCGAGATTGTGGGCATACAAATGGGTTTGGGAAGCGCAAACCTTTTTGATCCCATCTCCAATAAACAGGCTTCTCTGATTGCACGTTTACAGGGTCTTGTGGCGATGCTGATTTTTCTGGTCTTAAATGGTCACTTCATTGTTTTGGAGAGCATGGTAAAGAGTTTTGAATTGATTCCTTTTGCTGGATTTTATCCTTCCGGGCCTTTGATCGAATACCTCATGAAGCTTGCGGGGCAAATGTTTTTGCTGGGGCTTAAAGTTGCGATTCCAATTATCGTAGCCCTTCTCATGGCGAATGTCACCATCGGTATTTTCTCCCGGGTTATTCCTCAACTCAATGTACTGCTTTTTAGTTTTCCGGTGACGATTACACTTGGCTTGGTGATGTTGGGTTTTTCACTGCCGATACTGACAGGTATTTTAACGCAAGAGGTTTCAGGACTTAGAACGGTTTTTAATCAGTTATTAGTTGGGATGAGTCCTTAGAAAGTAATCAAAGATGCCAGCAGACGACCAAGAAAAAACTGAAAAAGCCACCCCAAAACGTCGAGAGGAGGCGCGACAAAAAGGGCAGGTGGTGACCAGTCGTGAATTGAGTTCGGCGCTTCTTATTCTGTTTGCCGTTTTGATTTTTAAAAATCTGGGTTTGGACTTGATGCTTGGACTAAAAACATCTATGGCGCAGGGTTTTTCTACCTTGACTCCTGATGTCATGACACAGGCGCAGTTTACCCCCTTTATGCGTGATCTCATGATCAAAATCCTTGTGATGTCTCTGCCTATTTTGTTGTTGATTGCCTTTGTGGGTGGGGTTTCTGTTGTGGTGCAACATGGCGTTCTTTTTACAACACACGCCTTGATGCCTGATTGGAGCCGCATCAATCCCCTCTCGGGTTTTGCGCGGATGTTTTCCATTGAATCTCTCATGAACGGTTCAAAAACATTTTTTAAATTTCTTGTCATCGGCGCTGTTGCCTATTTCGCATTCGTAAGCCGATTGCCAGAAATGCTTGAATTAAGTCACATGACCCCTGGGGCCATTCTCGGTTTGTCAGGAGATATGATTTCAAGTTTAGTCCTGCGTTGCGGGGCTGTGGTAGCGGTCATTGGTGGGGCTGATTATGCCTTTCAGTGGTGGTCATTTGAGAAAAAACTTCGCATGAGTAAACAAGAAATTAAGGATGAAAACAAGCAGACGGAAGGCACGCCTCAAGTGAAATCGCGTATCCGAAATTTGCAACGTGAAATGGCGAGAAATCGCATGATGGCTGATGTGCCGAATGCAGATTTGGTTATTACCAACCCGACACATTTGGCCATTGCACTCAGTTACAAAGCGGAGACGATGGCTGCACCGAAAGTGCTGGCAAAAGGTTCAGGCTATGTTGCAGAAAAAATAAGAGCCGTGGCGCGTGAACACGGCATTCCCATCATTGAAAATAAACCTGTGGCGCGATCCCTTTTCAAGACCGTCGAAGTGGGTCAATTCATTCCTGCCAGTATCTATCGGGCAGTCGCTGAAATCCTGTCTTATATTTATAAATTGAAGGGGAAAAGGGCTTAAAAGACCATGGCGCAGACATTAACCCAGAACGCATCTCAAAATTCGCCTTTAGATGGAACTGGGAAAAACGGCGATATTGTCATGACTTTTGGTGTGGTCGGTATTCTGCTGTTAATGATTTTGCCGACGCCCACGATTTTTCTGGATTTGTTATTGGCCTTTAGCATCAGTTCGGCCTTGGTCATTTTGTTTGTTGCTTTGCACACCGTTAAGCCTGTGGAGTTTTCGGCATTTCCTTCGATTTTACTGATTATCACCCTCTTTCGTCTTGCCTTGAATATCGCCACCACGCGCTCAATTTTGTTGAATGGGAACAACGGTGTTGGCGCGGCTGGAAAAGTCATTGAGACCTTTGGCAGCCTCATGATTGGGGGGAATTATGCTGTGGGTCTCGTGGTATTTGTCATTCTCGTTGTCATTAACTTTGTAGTGATTACAAAAGGTGCAGGGCGAATTGCAGAGGTTGCCGCACGTTTTATGTTGGATGCCATGCCGGGAAAACAGATGAGCATTGATGCCGATCTGAACGCGGGCATGATCAATGAAAAAGAAGCCAAACAACGTCGAGAAGACATTGCCAAAGAAGCGGATTTCTACGGGGCAATGGATGGTGCCAGTAAGTTTGTGCGAGGAGATGCGATTGCCGCCATCCTCATCATTTTAGTGAATGTCATCGGTGGATTTGTCATTGGCGTCTTGCAGAAAAATATGAGTATTGCAACCGCTGCGCAGAACTACACCCTTTTAAGTATTGGGGATGGTTTGGTGGGGCAAATTCCGGCACTTATTATTTCGACGGCTTCAGGCATTGTTGTGACGCGCGCAGCTTCCGAATCCAATTTAGGGACAGATGTGACATTGCAAATGTTGACCCACCCCAGAGCACTCATGGGCGCGGCGACGATTGTTTTTATTTTTGGGATGATCCCGGGTTTGCCGCATATGGCTTTTTTCCTCCTTGCGGCGGGTATTGCTTTTGTGGGTTATTCGGCACAAAGGGCAAAAGAGGCCGCAGCGGCTAAACCGGTGTCTCCTGAACCTGATTCAGACACAGCACCCAATAAGGATGAATGGATTGTGCCTCTGGATTTGATGGAACTCAATGTCGGTTACGGTCTGATTCCTTTGGTTGATCAGGCACAGAATGGGGAATTACTCAAACGCATTACGGCGATTCGCAGACAGCTTGCACTTGAATTGGGTTTTGTTGTGCCACCCATTCACATCCGAGACAACCTACAAATTAAACCCAATGAATATCTCATCCTGGTCAAGGGTATTGAGGTGAGTCGTGGTGAGGTCTTGCCCCGTCACTTTTTGGCGATGAATCCCAGTGGCATGGAAGAACATGGCATTGAGGGTATTCCGACACAGGAACCTTGTTTTGGATTGAAGGCCTTGTGGGTGACAGAACAAGAAAAGGATCGCGCAAAGGTGGAAGGGTTTACCGTTGTGGATGTGCCTTCGGTGATTGCAACCCATTTGACCGAAACCATTCGCAGTCATGCGGCGGAGTTAATTGGACGGCAAGAAGTCCAGCATCTACTGGATCGATTTGCAAACGATAATCCAAAAGTGGTTGAAGAGTTAGTGCCCACTCTCCTGCCACTTGGCAGTGTCGTGAAAGTCTTGGGCAATCTCTTAAAAGAACGGGTGGCGATTCGTGATTTGCGCACCATATTGGAAACCTTGGCTGATATCGCACCCATGAGCAAAGAGACGGGTCTACTCACTGAGCATTGCCGGCAGGCCCTTTCCCGAACGATTACAAAACAATATGAAGATCCCGATGGCAAGCTATATGTCATTAGCGTGAATCCCCGTTTAGACCGGATGATGTCCGAAGCGATTCAAAAAGATGAACAGGGCGGGTCATTGACGCTTGATCCTCTTTTTGCGCAAAAAATAATGATGCAAATCCGCCGTGCTTCTGAAGCTGTGGCAATGAAAGGCCATCACCCTGTTTTGATGTGCTCACCCATGCTGCGTTTACACCTCAGAAAACTGGCGGAGCGTTTTATCCCAAACCTGGTGGTGCTTTCGTCCGGGGAGATTGCGACACAGGCCCAGTTGCAATCGATAGAAACAGTGGATGTGACCTATGAAGATTAGAAAGTTTGAAGGTCAACAGATGACAGAAGTTTTACAGGAGATTAAGTCCGTTTTAGGGCCGGATGCCGTCATTCTTTCGACACGGGAGGTCAGTCGAAGACGAAAAGTACGTGGTGGCGGTTTTTTAACAATGCCGATCATTGAAGTGACGGCAGCGATTGAGGTGGCAGAAACGGCTGTGAGGCCTCCAGTTAAAAAGACCCCTGTTTTTGAACGGGCTTTGGAAGTGGCCGTGCAAGGCGATATCTACAAAGAGCTTCAAAGTATCAAGGATGCGGTCGCAGACATCAGTGCAAACACGGCGGAACCTCTAACCCTCCCTGAGACGAACCAGAAAACTGTGCCCATTGCAGAGATGCATGAAACCTGGCTCGAAATGAAAATTATGTTGAAGTCCATGACCGAGATGCGTCGGCAGGACCCACTTTTCTCAAAAAATAGCACCTTGGGCGCTTTGTTTGAGCAACTGATCTTGAGTGGCGTGGATACGGAAACTGCACAGCATCTCGTGCAGGCCGTCGAAGAAAGTCTCTCTCAGGAGGATGTTTGGAAACCTGAACGGGTGCAACACTCGATTTATGATGTGATCCAGCGTTTGACACAGGTGACTGGGCCTTTTGCATTGCGGGATGACACCACCCTTAAGGGCCCAAAAGTCGTGGCGCTCATTGGGCCGACCGGTGTGGGGAAAACAACAACGGCTGCAAAATTGGGTGTCACGCGTCTACAAAGAAAACAAGCTGTGACCCTCGTTTCGCTGGATGAAACGGAAAGTGGCCGTGGGGATATTTTAATACAACATGCAGACCGCTACCACATTCCAGCACTTAAAATTACGTCTTGGAACCGCTTAAAACAATTTGTCTCCGGTCGAAAAAAGGGGGAACTTATTCTCTTGGATACCGCTGGACGTAGCCATTTGAAATCCAAAGAAATCGTCTTACTCAAACAACTGATGTCGGTGGGTTTTCCTTTAGAGACACACCTTGTGCTTTCGGCCAATACAAAGGGAAGTGATCTTTCCGATATGATTGATCAGTTTTCGATTATTCCTATTTATTCGTTGTTGTTTACCAAAATTGATGAAACCAAAACGTATGGGCCCTTGTTTTCAACGATGGGCCGAAAACGAAAACCGCTTTCTTATCTCACGACAGGACGGCGTATTCCTGATGATCTTGAATTGGCAACACCAAAAGGTTTTACCGACTTGCTCTTAAGTCGTTCTGGATAAAAAATTACCACTTGGCATATTACATTGAAGCAGCGTAGAGAGAGGGAAAATCAGATGGGACAGACCGGAACAGTCAATGGCAGTGGTGAAACAGAGATTGCCGAAACGCCGCCCGAGGCGGTAAGCATTCCAAAGGTAATTGCCGTCACAAGTGGTAAGGGCGGTGTTGGAAAAACAAATGTCGTTGCCAATCTCGCTGTCGCATTGGCAAGTCTGGGCAAGTCGGTTGTTATTTTAGATGCCGATCTGGGTTTGGGAAACGTCGATGTGCTCTTCGGCATTATTCCGAAATACACGATTGAACACGTTCTCTTGGGTGAAAAGACACTTCCAGAAGTCATGGTCGAAGGACCTTTGGGCATCAAGATTCTTCCGACCAGTTCAGGATCAGAAGACCTGACGCATTTAAGTCCTGAACAAAAATTGGTTTTTTTGTCAGAGCTGGATCGACTGGAGAAAGCAGTGGATGTTTTTCTAATTGATACGGCAGCGGGTATCTCATCCAACGTTCTTTATTTTAATACCGTCGCACAGGAGATTTTAGTCATTGCGACCGCCGATCCCACTTCGGTGACTGACGCCTACGCCATTATGAAAATATTATCAAAACGTCATGGGGAAAAACGTTTCAAGCTCTTGGTCAATATGGCTCGGAGTCTACGGGAAGCCAAGGATGTTTATCGAAAACTGACCTTGGTTTCCGATCAATTTTTGGATATTGCCATTGAATATTGTGGATTTATTCCGCAAGACGACTATCTGCGTATGGCTGTAATCGAACAGCGGTCTGTTGTGGATCTTTACCCCAGGGCAAAGTCGAGTCTGCGTTTTTTAGAACTTGCAGCAGAAATTTTGGCTTGGCCGATCAACACCATGCCCAAAGGCAATGTCCAGTTTCTTTGGAAACGCTTATTGGGAGATCCCGATAACATGAAGGACGCTGAGTAAATGATGTTGAGCCGTCACAGAAATAACGTCATTTTTCAGGTTTGACGCGATTGGGGTTTTAAATAAAACAATGGAAACACCCGCATGAAGACAAGTAAAGAAGCCCAGGTTTACCAACCCAATCCCGCTCCGGGACAAACGGAAATGGATGCGCTTCTTGAAGATTTTGCACCCATGATTCGCATGATTGCACAGCGTTTGGTTTTTCGCCTGCCTTCTTCATTGGATATTGATGATTTGATCCATTCGGGTGTCATTGGGCTCATGAATGCTCTGGATCGTTATGATCCTAAAATCAATACCCGTTTTAAAACCTATGCAGAATTTAGAATTCGAGGGGCCATGCTTGATGAGATCCGGACGCAAGATTGGGTGCCGCGTTCGGTGCATGACAAAAGCAAAAAACTTCGTAAAGCCTCTGATGATTTTATCAAAAAAGCGGGGCGTCCTCCAACAGAGGAAGAGCTTGTCGCAGCCCTGGAGATGGATCAAGAAACCTTTGATGAATTTCTTTATCAGGCACGTGGCGTGACACTTTTAAGCCTGGATGACTTGGGGGTTAAAGAGGGGGTTGAGTGGCGCTTGATAGAAGCCATGGCCGATCCGAATGGGGAAGACCCTTTGCTTTCTGTGCTCTCGCTGGACGAAAAAAACCATCTGATTCAAGCCATCGAAGCCCTCAGTAAAAAAGAGCAAATTGTGGTTTCACTTTATTATCACGAAGAATTGACTTTGAAGGAAATCGGGGCGGTTTTAAGTGTTTCAGAATCACGAATTTGTCAGCTCCACAGCAAAGCCATCATGAAATTAAAAGGGATTTTATCGCAATAAAAAGTCATTCAAACTAATTATCTATGGATAATATTGATAAATTTCAATGGTGAGGCTGTGATCTTAAAAAATAAAAATGCAAGGCTAAAGAATTGGAAACGAGAGACCGATAAGAAGAGCATCGGGGGATTTTGTGCTTAGAACGCACTTCCAAATAAAACGTCAATAACAATACCTCAACAAGTACAGGCATAATAATGCCAAATAGGTATTTATGTTTGTTTGATGAGATGCTTAGACTCTTTTTTGAAAAAATACGTGTTGTTTTAAGCGCGTTGGTGTAGGTCAGGTGATTGTTTATGAGTGCTTATTTTCTGAAGGCATGGACTTCAAGTGGTTTGGGATTTCTTGCCCTGTATTGGTTTGACGTAAGTTCGGAGTCCTTTTGGGTTTTGGCCGTAGTTTCTATCAATTGGGGACTTTTGTCGAAGTCTTATCTCAAAATTTACACTGCTGTGGTGTCTCAGGAAGTTGCATCATCTGAGGATCCACTTGTTTTGGAAGAGCGCTCAGATACTTCTTTTGAAATGGAAACCACCCGAGATATGGCTGCGGCTGATGAAAACAAAGTAGAAGATTCTACCCTTCAGCCCGGAGCAATTTCAGAAGAACGAAAAAAAGATATGGATCTTCAGTTTGTCGCCATTAGGAGAGAAGTACAACAAGTGAATGGTCTATTAGAAGATGCCATTGAAAAACTCAATCAGAATTTTACGGCACTGGAGGCTGGAACACGGGCACAGCGAGATCTTATTGGAGACATTACATCTGATTCCAGCGTGGAGGAAGAGGGCGCAGATGAGTCCATTGATTTTGAACGGTTTGCGATGGAGACGGAAAAGTTGATGGCAGAACTTGTTGGAAACATTGTGCATACCAGCAAACACAGTATGCGGCTTGTTGAAAAACTGGAAGATGTAACAGATCTGGTTAAGAACATACTCCGGGATGTGGGTGGTGTTGATTCCATCGCTGAGCAAACTAAAGTGCTGGCAATCAATGCCACGATTGAGGCAGCCCGGGCAGGCACGGCAGGGCGGGGCTTTGCTGTTGTGGCAGCAGAAGTCCGACAGCTTTCAAATCATTCCAAGGCTTTTGGCATGGGTATTGTGAAGCATGTGCAAGAGATTAGAGAGGCCATCGAACGGGCTGAAAAATCCACAAATGACTTGGCTTCAAAAGACATGAACTTTGTGCTTCAGGCAAAACGGGAAACCGAACAAATGATGAAGGGTTTAAGCGCGCTCCATCAAAAAATGATTGAAGGGGTTGATTCGGTTTCAACAATAAGTGCCCAGATTACAAACAACGTGGGCAGTGCGATTACGGCGCTTCAATTTGAAGATTTGGTCCGACAACTACTTGATGGTGTACTCCTGCGTATGGAAAAAATAGAAGCGATTGTGAGTGGCGGAGGAGTGTGCATCATCGAAAAATCAGATGTTTATACGGAGAATCAAATCGAAGACGATTCTTATCAAACCGTGAGTGCGACTACGGAGCAAGCCAGCAACACAAAAGTGGCTCAAGAGAATGTGGGTGCTGGGGATATCGAGTTATTTTAGTGAAATTGTGCTGACCATAGACACGTGGCTGTGGGGCAAAATGTTTGCCCGCATTTTACAAGAAGGAGGAAGGTTCCATGGGAAAATCTGTTTTGGCCGTTGATGATTCTAAATCAATGCGGCAGATGGTTGTTTTTACCTTGAAAGGTGCGGGCTACGACGTAGTTGAGGCGGTGGATGGTCAGGATGCCCTGATCAAGTCAAAAACAAAACCCTTCAATCTCGTTTTGACGGATCAGAACATGCCAAATATGGATGGTTTATCTTTGATTCGGGCCTTGCGTGGTTCGCCGCAATATAAAAAAACCCCTATTTTGATGTTGACGACGGAATCAAGTGACACCATGAAAAGCCAAGGAAAAGCGGTGGGTGCGACAGGTTGGCTGGTTAAGCCTTTTGATCCGGCTAAATTGTTATTGGTTGTCAAAAAAGTGATTGGCTGAAGGTAAATCGAGGAAGAATAAGGAGACGTTATGGATTTTGATAAAAGCCAATTTTTTGATGTTTTTTATGAAGAGACGGCTGAGCATCTTGTTGCAATGGAAGGGTTACTCCTTAACTTGGATGTGTTGTCACCCGACTCTGAGGAGTTAAATGCAATCTTTCGCGCCGTACACTCCATCAAGGGCGGTGCGGGGACATTTGGTTTCGATAAACTTACCAAGGTCGCACATGCTTTTGAAACTGTACTCGATAAAGTTAGAAAATCAGAATTAGCGCTCAAAAGTGAAATGGTCGATATTTTCTTGGAAGGGGGAGATGTCTTAAAGGAAATATTAGAGGCATATAAGGAGGAAGGTGAAATCGATATGACTTCTTCCATCGACATTATCGAACGTCTTAAGGTGGTTTCGGGTGATGTCTTGAAAACAGAAGAAAGTCCTAAAAAAACAAAGACAAAACCTACAGAAAAAACCAAAAAAGTGTCTGAAGTGGTCGATGAGGAAGAGAAAGACTTAGGTTTCGGCTTTTTTGATGATGATCCTCCCATTGAGGACAGTGATCCTGAATCGCATTCGGAAGTCGAAGCTGAGAAAGATCCTGGTTTTGGCTTTTTTGATGACGAAGAAAGTGTGTCGGGTTCGTCAGCTGAAAAGGCAGAAGAAACGATTTCGACTTCTGGGGTGGCCAAAACCCCGATTAAAAAAATACGCCCAGAAAAAGCCGCGAAAGCACAAGCAGAAGCAACCTCTATTCGCATTGGTGTCGAAAAAGTTGATCAGCTTTTTAATCAAGTTGGAGAAATCGTCATCACTCAGGCCATGTTGGCGCAGACGGCATCCCATCTTGATCCTGAAATTTTTGAAAAATTAGAAAATGGTCTTGTTCAGTTGGAGCGCAATACCCGAGATTTACAGGAAAGTGTGATGGCCATTCGCATGGTGCCGATTCGTATGGTGTTTAGCCGTTTTCCCAGACTTGTTCGTGACATGAAAAAGGCATTTAAGAAAGAACTTGAATTGGTGATGATTGGAGAGGAAACCGAAATTGACAAAGGGTTTATTGAAAAACTTTCTGATCCACTGACTCATCTCTTACGAAACAGTTTCGATCACGGAATTGAATCCCCCGAAGATCGCAAGGCCGCAGGAAAAGACCCCATGGGCACCATCATTTTAGAGGCTTCTCATCAGGGGGGAAATGTCGTTATTGAAGTGAGAGACAACGGTGCGGGTTTAAATCGAGAACGTATTCTTGCCAAGGCTGCCGAGCAGGGCATGTCTATTCCAGAGAATATTTCTGATGCAGAGGTTTGGAATCTCATTTTTGCAGCGGGTTTTTCGACCGCAAAAAAAGTCAGTGATATCTCAGGTCGCGGTGTCGGTATGGATGTTGTCAAAAAGAATGTGCAATCCATGGGGGGCATGGTAGAGATCGAATCTGAAGAAGGGGTCGGAAGTCGTTTTATCATTCGTCTACCGCTGACGCTTGCGATTATTGAGGGCATGGTGGTGAAGGTCGGTAAGGAAGTTTACATTTTGCCGATTACCTCTATCGTGGAATCCATGCGACCCAAAGAAAATGAGATCAAAACCATTATGGAACGAGGCGAGCTGGTCAATATGCGTGGAGAATATCTGCCTATTGTGCGACTGGCTGAACTCTTTGGTACAGAATCTGATGTCACCGATCCCACCAAGGGCGTTTTGTCTGTCATTGAGTCAGATGGGGGACGTGTGGCTGTTTTAGTCGATGAATTGCTCGGCCAGCAACAGGTTGTGATCAAGAGTATGGAAACCAATTTTAAAAAGGTGAATGGCATTGCCGGGGCGACAATATTGGGGGATGGACACGTCGCTTTTATTATAGATGTGCGTGCCATTCGTTCCTTTGCGGGGCATGAAGAGCAGATGTTTGTGGGGTAATTTGAGGCCTTTGTGTTTTGCCACAAAGGGCGGCAGAAACGGGGTCAAAAAAGGGAATATTCTTCGCTTTTGGAGAAGATGAAAGGAGGCACAGTGTCTATCGCAACAGAATCAGTAAAGTCACAGGATGACCAGATGGGTTTCGCGTCCGATGGGGATCAATATCTCACCTTTGCACTTGGAGAGGAACAATATGGGGTGGAGATTCTCAGGGTTCAGGAAATTAAGGGATATACCGGGGTGACCCGTATTCCAAATACGCCGAACTATGTCAAAGGGGTACTCAATTTGCGAGGAACCATTGTTCCTATTGTGGATTTGCGTATGAAGTTTGGCATGGAACAACAGGAATACGACAAAAAAACCGTGATTATCGTCGTCGAAGTCAAAGGCCGCATCATGGGTATCATTGTTGATGCGGTATCAGATGTCATGAATATTGCCGCAAAAGACATCCAACCTGCGCCAGAATTTGGCAGTATGGTGGATGTGGGTTTTATCAACGGCATCGGCAGTTATGGTGAAAAACTGGTGGCTTTTTTGGATATCGACCGTGTGCTTTCTGTTTCAGGTACTGAAGAATTTGATGTTCCAGAGACTGAGCAGTGATGAATAAGATGAGATGGGGCGGATCTTGTCACGTTTTACGTTTTTAAAGTTCCAAAGAAAAAGGAGAAAAGAGAATCATGGCACTTAATGTCAAAGTCTTAGAAGACAGTTTTGCACTTGTTGCACCGCAGGGAGACGCGCTTGTTGCACGATTTTACGAACGGCTTTTTGAAAAATATCCGCAAGTCGAAGCCCTGTTTAGTGGGACAAGCCCAAAAAAACAACAAAAGATGCTCTTGGCGTCCTTGGTCCTGGTTGTTGAAAATTTGAGACGACCGGAGGTCTTGGTAAAGGCCTTGCGCGCAATGGGTAAACGTCATCTAAGCTACGGTGCAGAAGCTGGACATTATGATGCCGTGAATGAAAATTTGTTGGCTGTGCTGGCTGAATTTGCCGCAGATGCTTGGACAGACAAAGTCAAAAAAGCATGGGTTGATGCGCTTGATACGATTAAAACAGTCATGTTAGAGGGCGCGAGCCAGAAACAAAAAAATGTTAAGGCTCAGGGGAAAATCAAAAAAATACAAACAAAAAAAGAGGAAACAAACATGTCTCCAAGCGGGAAAAAGGGCGAGAAAAAGAAAAACACTGGGACCAATATCGCACAGGCGGCACTCGATAATATTGCTGCCCATGTCATTATTTGTGATCGAGACTTAAATATTACTTATGTCAATAAGGCTTCGATCAAGACTTTGAGTGCAGTGGAGTCTGAAATCGCGGAGGCTTTTCCGGGTTTTTCTGTCGACAATATTGTGGGAACCAATATTGATGACTTTCACCAAATACCCGCCAAACAGCGAAAAATTTTATCTGATCCCGCAAACCTGCCCTACAGTGCCGATATTGAAATCGGCCCCTTGAAGTTGGAGCTAAAAGTCACAGCCAATATTTCAGAGACGGGGGAATATATAGGCAACACACTTGAATGGGAGGAGGTGAGTGAAAAACGACGTGCTGCCATCGAGATGGCGCGTTTGAAATCCTCGCTTGATAACTCAAATGGAAACGTCCTGATTTGCAATCGTGATTTAGAAATCATTTATATGAACAAGGCCTCAGAGAAGACTCTGACGCGTCTTGCACCGGAAATCAAAAAAGTTTTTCACGATTTTAGCGTGGATACGATTGTGGGTTCGGTCATTGATCGTTTTCATCAGGATCCTTCAAAACAAAGGGCGATTTTAGATAATCCGAATAACATGCCCTATCGTGCGGATATTCAAGTAGGACCTGCTATTTTGGATTTGAATGTTTCCGCGATTATTTCAGATTCGGGCGACTATGTGGGGAATACCCTTGAATGGGAAGATGTAACAGAAAAGCGGCAGGCCGGAGTCAAGATGGCACGTCTCAAATCCTCGCTTGATAACTCAAATGGAAACGTCCTGATTTGCAATCGTGATTTAGAAATTATTTACATGAACAAGGCCTCAGAAAAGACCCTGACGCGTCTTGCACCGGAAATCAAAAAAGTTTTTCACGATTTTACCGTAGATACGATTGTGGGTTCGGTCATTGATCGTTTTCATCAGGATCCTTCAAAACAAAGGGTGATTTTGGGTGATCCCAAAAATATGCCCTATCGTGCAGACATCCAGGTTGGACCAGCCATATTGGATTTGAATGTTTCCGCGATTATTTCAGATTCGGGCGACTATCTGGGAAACACCCTTGAATGGGAAGATGTGACGGCAAAACGTCAGGCCGAAGTCGAGATGGCACGTCTCAAATCTTCACTTGATAATGCTAATACAAACATCATGGTCTGCGATCGTAATTATGAGATTGTCTACATGAATCAGGCCTCGGAAACAACCTTGTCAAAACTAGAATTTGAAATTAGAAAGGTTTTTTCAGGTTTTACGGTGAAGGGAATTGTCGGTTCGAGCATTGACGGTTTTCACAAAGATCCCTCAATGCAGCGTCGTCTTTTAGATAACCCAAATAACCTGCCTTATCGCACCGAGATTGCGGTTGGATCTGCGACCTTAGATCTGAATGTTTCGGCCATTATGGATAAGGACGGAAACTATGTGGGTAACGTCGTGGAATGGCAGGACGTCACCTCCCAGAAACAAGCCCAGAATGAAGTCGAACGATTGATTACATCTGCTTCGGCCGGTGTGTTGAGTGAGCGCATTGACGCCTCTGTTTTTGACGGATTTTTAAAGACCTTGGCAGAGGGCATTAACAGTATGTTGGCTGCGGTAGAAGCACCTATTACAGAAGCGCAGGAGGTTTTAAGCTTTCTTTCAGAAGGAGATTTACGCACTCCGATGAAGGGTGAATATCAAGGTTCTTTTAATGAGATGAAAGAGAGTCTCAATAAAGCAATCACGCAACTCAGCGAGACCCTAATATCTGTTTCCGAAGGTTCTGACTTGGTGACTAACGGCATAAATGAGATCAGCAAGGGCAACGAAGATCTGTCGCAGAGAACGGCAGAACAGGCGAGTGCTTTAGAAGAAACCTCATCATCAATGGAAGAGATGACGTCAACGGTCAAACAAAATGCCGACAATGCCGCACAGGCGAATCAACTGGCCATTGCGGCCCGCGAAGTCGCCGAAAAAGGCGGCCGTGTCACGGCGGAAACCTCAGAAGCCATGTTGGCGGTGAACAAGAGTAGCAAGAAAATCGTGGATATTATTTCGGTCATTGACGAGA
>JAADHI010000057.1 GCA_013151935.1 Candidatus Manganitrophaceae bacterium | reverse complement strand
AGAGTATCTACAGCAAAAAAATCTCTTGGATCTCTCAAAAGGATTGGACGCTACTCAGGGTGGATTATTATGACCAAGGGCAGAAGCTGCTCAAACGACAGACGCTTGAATGGCAGTTAGTGAAGGGGCTTCGTGTTTGGAAGCGCACCATTGTGACCAACATTCAGAACGGTCATCGTACCGTTTTTGATGTCAGTGGTCTTCAAGTCAACATTGGTCTTAGAGATGAAGATTTTACCGCACAGAGCTTAAAGTCGGGTCTAGATCGATAATTGCTCCAGCATCTTCATTTTGCAAATGGAGACTTCAAATCTCAGTATCTCGGCGTTTTGCCTCCGAATAAAGGGCTTGACCTGTTTGTGGTCTTTTGTATAATAAACAGATTTTCGGATCTCTAAGGTTTAGGAGTTGTGGTGGCCCAGCTAAAATTTGAGACAGCCCTCTCTCGTTTGGAAGAGACGGTCAGTGTGCTGGAAAAAGGAGATCTCCCTTTGGAGGAGGCGTTAAAAGTCTTTGAAGAAGGGATTCGTCTTTCCAAAAGCTGTATGAAAACACTCTCAGAGGCCGAGAGAAAAATAGACGTTTTGATTGAAGGAAAAGACGGTAAAAAAAAGGCTCAAGCCTTTAGGTTTGATGCCGAGGAAGGTGAGACAGAGCATGCATCGGTCTGAGTTGAGCGATTATTTGGCGGAGAGACGTGCTGATGTGGATCGCATGCTTCATTCCTATCTGCCCGGTCCAAAATGTGAACCTCCGCTGATTCATGAGGCAATGCGCTATTCCCTTTTTGCCGGTGGAAAACGGATTCGACCCATTCTTTGTTTGGCGGCTTGTGAATCGGTGGGTGGACGACGTGATCTGGTTCTTCCTTTTGCGGCAGCCATTGAACTGATTCATACTTATTCTCTCGTGCATGACGACTTGCCTGCAATGGATGATGATGAGTACCGTCGTGGTAAATTAAGCAGTCATAAGATGTTTGGAGAAAGCACTGCGATTTTGACAGGGGATGCACTCTTGACGGCAGCTTTTACCATGCTTGCTGAAAAAGGTCTTGCCAGTACGATCTCCCCCAAAAAAATACTGCGTGTGACCTTGGAACTAGGGGCTGCATCGGGTAGTACCGGTATGGTGGGTGGTCAACTCAATGATATAGAAGCGCAGGGCCAAAACGATATCTCGCTTGAATCTCTTAAACGCATGCATACGCATAAGACGGGTGTTTTAATACGTGCTTCCATTCGTATCGGTGGTATTTTAGGAGGAGCGGGTCCCAGAAAATTATCTCAGCTCACAGCATTTGGAGAAAAAGTGGGTCTTGCGTTTCAGATTGTGGACGATGTTCTAGACGTCGAGGGTGAGGCTAAAAATCTCGGCAAATCGGTGGGGCGTGACCATAGCAGGGGGCGAGCAACCTATCCTGCCTTGATGGGGCTTTCCCTTGCAAAAAAAGAGGCGGTCGTCCTCATTGAAGATGCTTTGGCTGGCATTAAATCTTTTGGTCCGGAGGCTGATCCTATCCGTCACATCGCGGCCTTTATCATTGATCGCGAAAAATAAACAGGAAAATTTAAATGTCTTTACTCCGTAAAATTAATTCACCCCAAGATCTAAAAAAAATCCCGCGAGAGGCCCTTCCTGAACTTGCAAAAGACATCCGTGCCTTGATTCTGGAAACCGTTTCCGAAAAAGGAGGCCATCTGGGGGCCAGTTTGGGAACGGTTGAATTAACCATCGCGCTGCATGCCTGTTTTGATACCCCTCAGGATCGTTTGGTTTGGGACACAGGACACCAGGCTTATCCGCACAAAATTTTGACCGGACGTCGTGATGTCTTTTCGACTTTACGTCAATACGGCGGGATCAGTGGTTTTCTCTCTCGTAATGAAAGTCCATACGATGCTTTTGGTGCAGGACACGCCGGAACTTCGATTTCTGCGGCTTTAGGGATGGTGGAGGCACGGGATCAAAAAGGCAATAAGAATCATGTGATCGCGATTATTGGCGATGGCTCAATGACTGCTGGCATGGCCTATGAGGCCCTGAACCATGCGGGTGCGTTGAAGAAAAATTTTATCGTGATCTTAAATGACAATGAGATGTCAATCTCGGAAAATGTCGGGGCTTTTTCGGCCTATTTGAATCGAATTCTAACCGGTCGTTTGTACACAAAAGTGAAGAGTGAGACGGCGACACTGATAAAAAATATTCCTAAAATTGGTGATTCGATGCTCAAAGTGGCAAGACGTGCTGAGGAGTCTGTCAAGGGCATGATTGTGCCGGGATTGCTTTTTGAGGAGTTGGGTTTTGAATATTTTGGGCCCATTGATGGGCATCGTCTGGATCATCTGATCACCACTTTTGACAATATTAAAAATTTGAGCGGCCCCATTTTACTGCATGTTGTTACAAAAAAAGGCAAGGGTTATGCACCAGCGGAAGCCAATCCTGCAGCTTATCATGGGACCCCTTCTTTTCATCTTGAGACAGGACAGGCAAAGAAAAAAGCGAAAAAAGGGCCCCCTTCCTATACTTCTATTTTTGCAAAAAATTTAAAGCGCTTGGCGGAAGATGATGCGAACATTGTTGCGATTACGGCCGCCATGCCAGCGGGCACAGGTTTGGATTTATTCGCCGAGGCTTTTCCCAGTCGTTTTTACGATGTTGGAATTTCTGAGCAGCATGCCGTGACAATGGCCGCTGGCATGGCGGCAGATGGTTTACGCCCCGTGGTTGCCATCTATTCAACATTTTTACAGCGTGCCTTTGATCAAGTCGTGCATGATGTGGCTCTGCAGAAACTGCCCGTCGTCTTTTGTCTTGACCGTGCGGGTTTGGTGGGAGAGGATGGCCCCACACATGCGGGTGTTTTTGATATCGCCTACCTCAAGGGTATCCCTAACATGATTTTGATGGCACCTAAAGACGAAAATGAGTTGCAACACATGCTTGCGACGGCACTTCAACAGAAGCAGCCCGTTGCACTGCGTTATCCGCGCGGATCGGGTGTTGGTGTTTCCCTTGATGAAAAACTCCAGCAAATCCCCATCGGAAAAGGCGAGATTGTGATGGGTGATAAGGAGAGCTCATGGGATGTTGCGCTCCTTGCCATTGGCAGTATGGTTTATCCGGCTCAAACCGCAGCGTTGCGTTTGCAAGAGACGGGCTTGAGGGTTGCTGTGATTAATGCCCGTTTTATCAAACCCCTGGATCAGGCCTTGTTCGTCTCAATTGCAAAGCGGTGTCAAAACATTGTGACCTTAGAAGAACATGTTTTGTCGGGGGGGTTTGGTGAATCTGTTGCTGCTGTTTTGGCGGACGAAAAAAGCCTTGGGCAAATTCCTTCTGTGTCTCTTCACCGTATTGGTCTTCCAGATACCTTTATTGAACACGGCCCCCAGAGTCGTTTGAGGGCCGATGTGGGTCTTGATTCCGAGGGAATCTTTGAAAGTGTTCAGACCTTCATGGTCGGGCGACACGCACGTGCCGATCTTGCCGCCGGATCGAATGAGATGAAAGCTTCTCATGTTAAAACAATGTAGTCCCTTGTGATTCCATTGAAATCTTCCGTGCTTCTTTTTGAAAGGGACTGACTCGATTGCCACGGAGCCAAAAGAACGTTTAGATCGCTTGGTGTTCCTTCGTGGTCTCGCGGAGAGCAGGGAGCGTGCGCGTGCCTTGATTTTAGGTGGTCTTGTCATCGTTGATGGAAACAAAGTCGACAAGGCAGGCACTTTTTTTAAATCAGATGTCAAGATTCATTTGTGTGGTCAGACGCATCCTTTTGTGAGTCGAGGGGGCCTGAAACTCGAAGCCGCCTTGGAAGCTTTTGATGTCGATGTAAAACAAGCTGTTGTGATTGATGTCGGTGCTTCCACCGGAGGTTTTACCGATTGTTTGCTTAAAAGAGATGCAGCGCGTGTTTACGCGCTCGATGTCGGTTATGGTCAGCTGGCTTGGTCTCTTCGTCAAGATGCACGTGTTGTGGTTTTGGAACGTCAAAATGTTCGCAGTCTTCTGGCAGAGTCTATTCCCGAAGAGGTTGACCTTGTGACCATTGATGTGTCATTTATTTCTTTAGAAAAAGTAATTCCTGCCATTTTTCCCTGGATGAAGGAGGGTGGCGGCCTTATTGCCTTGGTCAAGCCCCAGTTTGAAGTCGGCAAGGGTGAAGTCGGCAAGGGTGGCATTGTTCGGGATCTTGAAAAACGCAAAGCCGTTCTAGAAAGAATTTGTGGGATGGGTGCGCAGTGGGGACTTAAGACTTTGGGTTCGATTTGTTCCCCCATTCGCGGTCAAAAAGGGAATGTAGAATACCTGGCTTATTTCCGGCGTTTATTTTCTTGAACCTTATTTCTGGTGAGTTGGTGTCTCTTAAGATTGGCATTACCATCTATATTTTTCAGTGCTTGAAGCATTTTTGATGTTGCTCCAGAATCTTTAGTATATCTATTTTGAGGAGGATCGTGCAATGAAGGTTTTGGTGACGGGAGGAGCGGGTTTTATTGGATCGCATCTTGTGGATCGTTTGATTGAAGAAGGTCATGAAGTGCTTGTGGTGGATGATCTTTCCACGGGAAAAAAGAAAAATATCAATAAAGAAGCCACCTTTTATAAGATGGATATCTTGAGCAGTCGTCTTGAACGTGTTTTCCAAAAAGAAAGACCTGAAATTATCAGCCATCATGCCGCACAGATGGATGTGCGCAAGTCAGTCTCCGACCCTGCTTTTGATGCCAAAAGCAATATTTTAGGTCTTTTGAATTTGTTGGAGTGTGCCGTAAAAAATGGGACCCGGCGTGTTGTTTTTGCCTCATCCGGCGGGGCGGTCTATGGAGAGCAAATAACGTTTCCTGCGACCGAGTCCCATGCGACTGCACCGCTTTCACCCTATGGCGTGAGTAAATTGTCGAGTGAACACTATCTCTATTATTACCAAAAAGTATGTGGTTTAGAATATGCTGCCCTGCGCTATGCCAATGTCTATGGGCCGCGTCAGGATCCTTTTGGCGAGGCAGGTGTTGTTGCAATCTTTACACAGAAATTATTGAAGGGTGAGCAACCCACAATCAATGGTAATGGCATGCAAACAAGGGATTACGTCTATGTGAAAGATGTGATTGAGGCCAATATGGCAGTGATCAATAGAAAAGTGAGCGATACCTTTAATGTCGGCACAGGGATTGAGACCTCGGTTAATCAGTTGTTTCAAAATTTGTTGGAGATTACGGAATCGGACTTGAAGGAGATTCATGGTTCTGAAAAGAAAGGTGAACAGAAACGGAGTTGTCTTGATGCAAAAAAGATTTACTCTGATTTAGAGTGGGAGCCTACAGTTTCACTCAAAGAAGGCTTGAAAACAACGGTTGACTATTTCAGGTCAAAATAAATGATCAAGGATAAACGTGTGTTTCTTTTTTTTGAAAATGAATAAGTGAGGAAAATAAATGGAACTAAAAAAGCTTGAAATTACGATTACAGATTTAAAATCTAAAGTCGGTGCAAAAAAAGAAGAGGGGAGTGATCTCTCTCTCTCCCGAAAAACAAAAAAACGTTTGAAACGTGCGCAACGAAAGAAGCGTGTGATGGTAAAGCAGGCCGAAAATTTGCTGGCCAAATCTAAGAAAAAGGAGGAAGCGGCTTCCTAATGACGGCTTTAAAAGTGGGTTTGGCACTTGGAGGTGGTGGTGCCAGAGGTATTGCGCATATTGGTGTTTTGAAGGTCTTAGAGTCAGAAGGCATTCATCTACACATGATTGCGGGGACCAGCTTTGGATCCATTGTGGGAGCAATGTATGCTCAGAATCCAGCGATTTTGCCCTTGAAGGAACGGGTTTTGGCCTTTTTAAAGAGTGAGGCTTTTCGTCGGACGAAGATCTTTTTTATTAAAAGGCACTACGAGGAAAAAAAGAATAAAAGTTTTATGACCAATTTGAAGACCTACCTTCAGAAAGGGATTTTTTTTGGGATTTCACTTCAGCGTCCATCTTTTATTTCAGAAGATGTTTTTTTGTCACAAATGGCACAGCTTTTAGAGGATAAGCCCATCGAAGAAACGATAATTCCCTTTGTTGCCGTTGCGACGGACTTGACGAATGCGAGAGAGATGGTGCTTTCGGAGGGCTCGATTCGTAGAGCGGTTGCTGCAAGTTGCGCCATTCCTGGTGTGCTTCCGCCGATTCACATAAATGGTGCTCAATTGATTGATGGTGGATGGGTCAATCAGGTTCCTGTCGCCCCTCTGCAATGTTCTGGGATGGATGTCGTGATCGCCGTAAATATTTCGGAAGAGGTGGACGTTGGGGAAGAGGTTTTTGATAGTGGATTAGATGTGGTCTTGCGTGCCAACGAAATCACACGTTCGGTTTTGTCTCATAAGCAGTTAGACGATGTCGATTTTTCAATTCGGCCGGAAATTGGAGATATCCACTGGTCAGACTTTTGGCGTTACGACGAGGCCATTGCAAAAGGAGAAGAAGCAGCCCGTGCTGCACTCAAACCGCTGAAACAGCTTTTATGGCGAAAGCGCGTCAAAAAATTCCTGACCATATCTCACTAAAAAATCTAAAAACTGAAGATGAAGGATGTCTTCAAGGGTGTTCTTCGACCCAAACGATACCTTCTGGGGTGGTTTCTTTTTTCCAGATGGGGGTGATGCGTTTTAGTTCGTCGATGCACCAGGAACAGGCGCGGAAGGCATCTTTTCTGTGCTCAGCACCGACGACAATCAGGACGATGTTTTCTCCGATTGAGATTTCTCCCACACGGTGGATGATGGTGACTTCAATGATGTCGTAGTCTTTTAGGGCCTGATCACGAATTTCAGCAAGACGTTTTTCAGCCATTCCGGGATAATGATCAAAATCAATTTTATGGATTTCCTGTCCTTTTGAAAAATCGCGGGCTGTGCCTAAAAAATTGACAATCCCTCCGATTCTTTTGGAACAGGCTAAGAGCTTCTTGGTTTCTTCTTCAAGCCCAAAATCTTCTGTTTGAACACGAATACGATCTTGATCCATATTTCTATCCTTTCAAATAATAAGTGGGGGGATTGTTTAAGCCTTAGCCTCCTGCAAATGGGGGAAGGAAGGCGACTTCATCTCCATCTTTAATGATGGCCTCTTTTCCAAGGACTTCCTGATTGACGGAGATAAGGATACCACCCTGTTGCATGATATCGACTAAGGGGGGGAGATCCCCTTTCAGTTGTTCTATCAGTTGCTGCAAGGTGCTTCCTTCTTTGATTTCTATGGAGACTTCTTCTTTTCCAACAAGACCTTTGAGTACTGCGAAGAACTTGACTTTTACCATCGTTCACCACCCCCTTTTTCCTAGAAAATATAACTGCTTTCAATAAGATCTGTCAAGAAAGCTTACCATAAAGAGGTGCAATTTGCTTTTGAAATCTGCTTCAAATTTATTCATTTTTTGAGTGCAGGAAAAGCAATTATTTTGTTTTGAGTCGAACTGCGGGTTCGAGCGTTTTGAGGGCTGAGTCATCCCCATTTAAGTGGATGGGAAGTCCGATAGGCAAGGTTGCAGTGCCATCTCCGTGGCCTGAGGGGAAACCAAAGAGAATGGGGAAGTGATACTCTCCTAGAATATCGTTTATTATTTCGGGAAGATCCTCTGGGTGACAGCCTGGCATTTGACCAAAAATGACCCCTTTGACGCGATCAAATTTATGAAGCGATTTTAAATAAGAGAGCATTCTGTCCAGCCGGAAAGGTGCTTCGTTAATATCTTCGAGAAATAAAATCTTATCATCCGTGTTCATTTCGTAGGCTGTGCCAATACTCGTACAGATGAGGGTGAGACAACCACCGGTGAGTATGCCTTCGGTGTGTCCTCCTCGAAGTGTTGAGACGTTTTTATAACGCATATCTTGTATCTTTCCGGCCAATAGATCGAAAAAAGCGGTTTCCATCTCAAGAGAGGGAGCATTGCCAAACATGGTTGCGACCATAGGCCCATGGAATGTGACCCAGCCGAATGAGGTATTTAAATAAAGGAGCAGACTTGTGATGTCGCTTGAACCCACAAGGATTTTGGGCGATTGTGCCAGCTTTTGAGGGTCGAGCAAGGGGATGATCCGGGCTGCTCCGACACCACCGCGGGCACAAATAATGGCATCTACCGCGTTATTTTGAAACATTTCTTGAAAATCTTCCGCGCGTTCTTGATCCGTTCCCGCAAAATAGCGATAGGCTTTTTCGAGATGTTTTCCGAGCACCACTTTCATGCCACGAGATGTGAGCCATGTGATGCCCTCTTGCAGTTGATCCCTATTCACTCGGCCAGAAGGGGCGATGATGCCGATGGTTCCGCCTTTTAAAAGGGCAGGAGGCTTGATGTAATTTTTTTGTGCAGTCGTGGATTCATGCATGGATTAGGGTCTCAAAAATAAGGTTGTGTAATTTAGGGCGAAAACTGCGTATCCTCTCGTTCTCCCTGCTGGGGTGGACCCGATTGCTCAAAAAAATGACGACGAGTTCATGTGTCCGATCCACCCAAATCGAAGTCCCCGTAAACCCAAGATGTCCGAAACTTGAGGGGGCAAAATGATGACCGGAAGACGAGACCTTTGGGCTTCCTCTGCCACTTAAAACAGAAGGGCTATCCCATCCCAAAGCCCAGGAAGCGCCTGCGGGGCTCATGACGTCTTTTTGCCGAGAAACAAATTTTTCTGCAATTTCAGGGGATAAAAAGCCTTTGTCTTTTATTGAATCAAGCCATGTTTGAACAAGCTGATATACGCCGTGGGCTGTTGCAAAAAGTCCTGCGTGACCGGCAATGCCTCCCATGGCGTAGGCATTATCATCATGAACGATTCCGCTAATGACCCCTTTGCGCCATTTTGAATCTTCGGTCGCCGCAAAATGGCGGCTGTCTGTGTTGTTGATGTTTTGTGGGTTTTCAGGTCTTTGAGGGAAAAAAGATTCGGATTGTTTGAAAGCCGAAACAATGTATTTAGAAAAATACGTATTAAGAGGCATCCCGCAGATTTTTTCCACGACTTCACCCAAAAGAATAAATCCAATATCGCTGTAGCGGCTTATTTCACCCGGATGTGCTTTGAGTGTTTCCGCATGGGCCATTTTAAAAATGGCTTGTTTTGCTGAGAGCGTGCCTAAAAATCCAGGGGTTTTTTTTTCCTGGGCCTGAACTTTTTGGTAATAAGGTTGCCATGCTGGAAGTCCAGAAGAATGATTTAATAAGTGAAAAATTGTGACTTGAGATTTTTCTTTACCAAAAAAATCAGGCAGAAACTTTTGTAGTGGATCGTGTAAACAGAGCCGATTTTGCTGGAGCAGTTGGGCGATGGCTGCTGTTGTGACGAGGGGTTTTGTCAATGATGCAAGATCAAAAATGGTTTGAAGATCTACGGAGGTTTGTTTTTCTTTGGTCTTGATCCTTCTTTGACCAAATCCTTTGTGGAAAACAATCTTATTTTGATGAGAAACGAGCAGAACCGCGCCGGGAAAAACAGAGGTGGTGAGGCCTTCTTCCATTTGATTTGTGATCGCGGAAATGTTCATGTGGGCCTTGGTTTTACCTCAGTTTTGTTGAGTCGGTCGAGTAGCATTTTATGCAGCCCGTCAAAATCGCCACTGGACATAATACAGATCAAGTCTCCGGGTCGGACCTGTTGATGCAATGTGTCCAGGATTCCTTCAGAAGAAGGAATGAAGTCAGCGGTCTTGCCGAAAGCCCGGAGTTCCGTGATTATTTTTTCTGGATTGAGTCGCTCCTCTGGAGGAATTTTCTCTGTGGCGAAGGGCGCAGCTAAGATAGTGTGATCCGCTTTTCTGAAGGCTTGGACAAATGCCGCTTGAAAAATATTACGTCGACTGGTTGCAGATCGGGGTTCGAAGATTGCCCAGAGACGACGGCTTGGGTAGCGCAGCCGAAGTGCAGCCAAGGTTTCCGCGATGGCGGTGGGATGATGAGCAAAATCATCCATCACGATAATGTCATTTACAGTTCCTACGATTTCCTGTCGTCGTTTGATGCCTTTGAAGTCGAGCAGGCCTTTTTGAATCTCAGGCCAGGAAAGGTCAAGGTGGTGGCAGAGGGCAATCACTGCAAGCGTGTTTTTGAGATTATGGCGTCCGATCAATGGGCTTTTCATTCGCCCCAGACAACGTTGTTGATACCAGACCTCAAAAATGATGAAGGCTTGTTCCTGTTTTACAGCGCGGGCTTGCCAGTCGCAAATATTGTGCTGTGATGGGTCATCCAATTCAGTGCCATAGCGTTCGACCTGACAGGGGATATCTTTGAGAACCTGATCTATTTCACTTGAGCCTGTTTCAGCAAGGAGTATGCCGGATTGAGGAATAAGACGAACAAATTGTTGAAAGACCTGCAAAATGGCGGAGAGGTCTTTGAATATATCTGCATGATCAAATTCAATACTGGTGAGGATGGCATTTTGTGGACGATAGTGTAAAAACTTAGGACCCTTGTCAAAAAATGCCGTATCGTATTCATCGCCTTCAATGACAAAAAAAGACCCATCGCCCAGACGGTGATTGCTGTTAAAGTTTTTGACCCAGCCCCCAATCAAGGCGGTCGGGTCTTTTTCTGCGGAGACCAGTATGGATGCAAGTAGAGCGGATGTTGTTGTTTTCCCATGTGTGCCCGCAACGACAAGGGCTTTTTTATCTTCCAAAAAATAGGTTTCAAGCGCAGAGGCCATTGAGAGATAGGGCAATTTGCGTTTTAAAGTTTCTATGACCTCAGGGTTGTCTTTTGAAACGGCGTTTCCGATGATGACCCGGTCTGTTTGTGCCTCAATGTGCTCCGGTGCGTAACCTTGTTTACAGGCGATATTGTTTTGTGCGAGTAGCGTACTCATCGGCGGATAGATCGATTGGTCAGAGCCCGTGACATGATGACCTGCTTTTTTGAGCATGCCAGCCAAGGCAGCCATCCCTGTTCCGCAAATTGCAATCATGTGAATTCGTTCCGGTGTCGCCACTCTAAGCTCCTTATTTTTTCATGTTTATTTTTTGCACTTACTTTACTAAAAGATGATAGGTAAATCATCTCATTTTAACTGTTTTGAAGGGATTTATGTTGTTTTGTTTCAGGATTTTCTGGGTATTGTGCTTCCTATTTTCTTCGATATAAACAGGGAACAGAACTCAGAGAGGTATTTTTACAAATGAATTGCAGACACTCCGTGGTCGGTGTCTAGAATAATCGCTTTATCTTGCTGATGACGATCTGAACCTAAGGCGAGCCTTTATTTTCTGTAACACATCATCGTGTCTCAATCTAGAGACACTTGAAGTTTTCTTGAAATTTTCATAGTTTAGTTGTTCTTAAGGTTGCTAAAGGAGATAAGAAGTTCTTCAAATCTGGTAAATCCTTTAGTCTTCTGCCGCCCGATTTTGAGCTTTCGGCTGAACTTATAGAATCAATGTTTTATATAATTAATCTTTTTTTGAGCGCTACAGAAAAATATTTTTTGCCTGATCACACAACTAATGGAGCATTTATGACATATTCTAGCCCGATCAAAATGTTACGGACTGCCTTTTTCCTCGCGATTTTTGTTTTTGTTGCGGCGTGTGGTAGCGGCGGCGATAGTGGTGGTACTAATAGTTTACCCAATTCCACAGTACAACATGCCATTAGCGGCAGCGTCGGTGACGGCCCCATTCGCGACGCGACAATCACCGTCAAAAATGCCAATGACACAGTTATTCTGAGCACTACCGGGGACGCAGCGGCACATTATAGCCTCTCCGTCCCCGCAGACACGATTTACCCTCTAATCCTCACCGCCACGGGCGGAATCGACATGGTCAGCAACGCGACACCGGAGTTTGACTTGCTGAGCACCGTCATGAGCCCAGGGGATCAAACGGCTAATATAACTCCCTACTCCACGTTCATTGTAAAAATTGCACAGGCCTTGCCCGGAGGGTTGACAGCGGAAAATCTGAGCACTGCAAAAGCCTATGTGATCAGTCAGCTTAATTTTGGATTTGATGACAGCAATATCGCCGACCCCATTTCAACCCCCATCGACATGGATAACGTCGCCAATATTGTCAAATCGAGCGAAGCACTTGCAGAGATGATTCGCCGTGTTCATGCGGCAATGCTGAGCATAGGTTCGTCTTTCACTCAGAATGAAATTATTGAAATGCTGGCACGTGATCTGAGTGACGGAAAAATTGACGGACGCGGTGTAGATCCCGTGGATGCACGACTGGCCGTCATGGCGACCATTGCTTCGGGAGAAGTCTTATTGGAAGCCCTGCGCAATGAGTTACAGGTCGGCAATAGCGACGCAAGCAGCGCCATGGATAATGCCATTAAAACCGTATTGCCGGGGGCTGTAATGACCACGGCCGATGTCCCTATCATTGAGCGTATGTTGAAACAAGCAAAATTATCTATTGATGCGGCGCAAGTCGTGGCGCCCAGTAGTGCATTAGCAACACTTTCTCAAACACTCAATGACATCGCGCCGGGCAGCAGCGCAGTTCAAATACAGGCCGTTCTGGATGCAGAAATCAACAATACCCTAAGTTCAGTCTTGCAAACGATAGGGGAAGCCTCGAATGAAATGATTGAAACCGTGAATCGTTTTGTACGCGAGGAGAACAGTGCCCCCATCATTAGCGGCACACCCGCAACGATGGTGGTCGCTGCTTCAAACTATCTCTTCACACCCAGTGCCAATGACCCGGATGGTGACACATTGACCTTCAGTATCAGCAACAACAAGCCGGGCTGGGCAGGTTTTAATCCCGACACCGGTGTACTCATGGGAACACCCTCAAACGGCGATGTGGGCACAACACCCAATATTCTCATCTCGGTGAGCGACGGCTTGTTAACAGACGCACTTCCTGTCTTCAGTATCACAGTCAGCCCGGGGGGGGGCGGTCCGGGCAATGGGATTGTACCGCTTGCTGTGGATGACAGTGGTTATACAACCGACCGTCTTGCAGCGATAACGATCCCGGTGCTTGACAATGACAGCAATCTGGAGGACACACCGCTTCAAGTGACCATCTTCGTCTCCGCATCAAGCGGATCGACTGAGGTTCTCGGAGATAACCAAATCCGATATACACCCAATGCCAGCTTTGTGGGCAGCGACAGTTTTACTTATAAAATTACGGATGCCGGCGGGGACATCGCTACAGCAGAAGTCACCATAGAAGTCACCTGTGCTTTGTGTGTCAGCGATGTCACGCTCACGCTAAACTGGGATGCGAATCCGACGGAAGAAAACATTTTCGCTTATAAACTCTATTACGGAAACTCAGAAAGCACAATCAACACGCTCTTCAAGATATTGACGGCAAGTGATATCGACTTGAGTGCACCTGCTTTGGATATTGATGCGGGGACAGAGCTTTTACTGGAAAGTGGAGACAGGATCTGCTTCCAAGTGAGCGCCAGCAATTTTGTAGGCGACTCTGAACGGTCGACTGGCGAATGCGGCACTATTTAAGCGCAGGGAAGAC
>JAADHI010000137.1 GCA_013151935.1 Candidatus Manganitrophaceae bacterium | reverse complement strand
TTCAAAGGCGGCAATTGAATCACGGTCAGCATAATCCCCAACAAGAGGTAAAACCCTATAGAATATTTAAGGGTTTTCCGAAAAAGCACTTCCTCTTGATTCGCCAAATAAGCCATGACTAAAATCTCCTCGTTACCCAAACACCTAAATCCAAAATTTGAAACAATTTGAAACCGTCAAGTCGATTGAAAGACAAGGCCAGAGGTCATTTTTTTAGCCCGAGTCGTACTCACTGTACGGCGAGGGATAAAAAATACCGATAACGCAGTATTTCAAGCGAATCGACGGTTTCATCATCCGAGCTGGTCTTTTTGCATCACTCCTAAAGAAATATTCGGATACGCAGCTTGCGCCGCGGTGCTCATGATTTTTTTGAGCAAACGAAAGGGAATCTTTTTATCCCCCATCACCGTAATTTTCCCCGTAAATTTCACCGATGCGTTTAAACGCGCCAAACTTTTGGTACGCTCTGCCAAACGCGTCAGTTCCTTTTTCACGAGGGGCAAAATAAGGGACTTCTCTTTTAAAGCCTCGGCCACGCCCATAATGCGATTGCCTTCGACCAAGATATCCTTTTCCGTCACCATGAGCGTAATGGTCGATTTTGGCATGGTCTTAGAGGTAGACGCGGGCAAACTAAGCGCTGCAGTTGAAGGCAAAGCAATGGCGTCATCTCCTGCATGCACCAGTAAAAAAAGCAGTAAAATAGTAAAAATATCCATGAGACTAATCACCGTCAGCGACACGACAGCGTTTTTTCTGGATTTTCCTTGGCGACGTCTGGCACGGCTCATAAGACTTTGACCTCCCCGATAGAAATATCAGGAAAGAGAGCCAGGCCTTCTTTTTCGCGACAGGCATCCATTACAGCAATTAAGGCTTCGTAAGGAATTTCAGGCTCACTCAATAAAATAAGCGCACTTTCCTGTGGATGTTTGGCCTTCACTTGTTCCAGCAAATCGGATAAACCTTCCAAGGCATAAACCGATTCCTTTTTTGGAAATTGTGCCCGGTTGATATCCGAGCCCAAGACAGTCACGCCGTTTTCACGAAGCGTCACGACCAAACGAAAAGGATCTTTCGCAGGATTTGAAGCTGCGGCCTGTGTCTGGGTTGTGGGCAATTTCATTTCCAAAATCGCCAAACGGGAAAAGACCACCCCACTCAGTAAAAAAGGAATAAGCACCACCATCAAATTCATAAAGGGGGTGATATTGAGTTCCGTGGCGTCGATAGATCGTCGCCCTTTTCTCCGTCTATTGGGCATGACCCATTCCCTCTGTGCTAGCACCCGGAGTCACTCGCCATTTTTCGCGTGTATCGCTCTCGACTGTATTTCCGCTGGTTTCGAGTGAGGGCTTAGACCCGCCACCCCCTACCGTTAGGGATGCCCCTGAAAAGTTCAGCAGTTTTAGGGCATATTCGTCCAGTCGATCAATCGAACGGTTTGTCCAGGCCTGCAAAAAGGTATAGATCAACATCAAAGGAATCGCGACGACCAAACCAAAAGCGGTCGTATTCATGGCCAGTGAAATCCCCTTTGCAAGCAAAGCCGCCTTTTGTGCCGGATCTGCGGCACCCACCGCAGTAAATGCATCAATTAGACCCATAATCGTGCCCAAGAGACCGACTAAGGTTGCAACGTTGGCAAGGTTGGGTAAATAATGCAGCCGGGCTTCCAAACGCGGCATGACTTCCATAACCGCCTCGTCTGTCATGCCTTGAATCTCTTCACGGGAGCGGGCCATCTGCATCCCTTGAATCCCTGTCTTCATGACATGATGCAGCGGTTTATTAAAATGAGGGCCGGAACAGGCTTTTAAGGCCTCGTCGAATTTTTTACTGGACAAATTGGACGAAAGTTTACGCCAGAGCGCGACGGCATCCACACGGGATCGCATTAAAATCATCACCCGCTCAACAACGATGGCTGTCCCCAAAGCCAAGATAAACATCAGCGGGTACATAAACACCCCGCCGGATTGAAAAAATCGAACAATGCCTTCTAAACTACTCATCGCTTTTCGCCTCCTTCTCTGGCTTCTGGGGCACTTCCCCATTTACCTTGAAACCGAGCAAAATCAACTGGTGTCAGTATTTCTTCTCTAAAACTGCGTTCAAATGGAATTTCACGTTCCATACCCTCTCCCCCTTCTTTCCACGGCACAATGTAAACCACATGGGGTTTTTCAATCGTTCCCTGAATCTCCGTGCCGCCCATAAAAAGACGTTCTACATCAGGTCCGCCCTCTTTTTCTTCTAATAAGGGTTCGCCAGAAACAGGCGCTGTTGTCACAAATAGTCCGATCCATAAAAGGAATAAAATAAGAATACCGCTTCGTTTCATGGTTGTCCTTTCTCTATCTTCAATCGTTTTTCAAGCGCCGCGATCCAAATACTGATTTCCTCGTCTGCGCCTTTTTTGAGTGCAAGATGTCTTTGATAATGGTGAATTCCTCGCTCAGGTTCATTCAAATAAAGGTCATAAAGGACGGCCAGATTAAAATGGGCATCCTGAAAATCAGGGTCGATTGATAAAGCACGGAGATAAGCCGTCTCGGCTTCCTTAAAAAGCCCCTGCTCCCTAAGTACAATTGCCAAATTGTAATAGGCTTCGGCATAATCCCCACCGGGGCTTTGCGCTGCGATGGAAATGGCTTGTCGATAGGCATGCATCGCATCTTCAAATCGTCCCAAGCGTTTGTAAACTACACCCAGATTCGAATGAAAAACGGAGACACCCGGATAATCATTTCTAAGGGTTTCAAACAATGTTTTGGCTTTTTGTACTTTGTCCTGCGCTAAAAGCCGAATCCCTCTTTGAAACTGCTGAATGACAAGATCCAATCGGGGATCTTTTGAAGGATCTTTTGAGGGACCTTTTGAATCATTCGGTTTAGGAGATTCAGTCGGCGCTTTTTTTTCAAGCGCAACAGGCTGTTCGAGGGGGCGTTTTGTTGTAACACAAGCACTCATCACCAAAATCACGAATAAGAAGAACGGCAAGGGCATTTTTTTGAAGAAAACCAACACTATTTTCTCCCCGCGATACGCTTGTCATTAGACTCAGCAGAAAACATGTGAGGCAAAACAACAGCATCAAGATTTGCAACAAGGCGTTCAGCACGTTCTTTTCTGCGATAACGTGAAGGCCGAAGGGTCGCCAAACGCTCAAAACTTTTTTTCACCCATTTATTGTAAAGCCCGATGGATTGCCTGGCCCGATGCACATTACTCTCGTAGGCTTTAATGGCCTTTTCTTCAAAAGGGTAGGCTTTTTCTTCCAACTGAAAGGCGTATTCTTCAAGTTGCTCCGCATTCAAGTTTTTAGGCCGTTCAGCCTCTAAAATGGCCGACTGAAAATGCTCAAAAACCTCACCCAAACGAAAGGCCGAAACCGTCACGACTTCGACATGCCCCGTCTGAACGGCTTTGCTATAAAGATCGACCACATTTTTTAAGGCCTGGGTTTTCTTTTTTAAATTTTTTGCAAAAGGGGCTTTGAGACGAATGGCTTTAAAAACAATAAAAACATGCTCGGCTTGCTTAAAGCGCGCCTTTGCAGCAAAAAACGTCTTTGGACCTCTATCGATCACCGACTGATAGAGCTTGTTCGCAGCTTTTTGACGACCCTGCTTTTCGCGGGCATGGGCCATTTTAAAGAGGGCTTCAGGCGTATCTCCATGTCGGGGGAAACGCTGAATAAAAGACAAAAAGGTGGCAATGACCTTGGCCCAGCTTTCTTCATCTTCATAATAACCTGCGGCATTCCAAAGCAGTTTTTGCGCCTGTGCTTCATCTTTTGTGGTTTTGGCTGCCACGGCAAAAACCGCTGCGGCCTGGAGGCGTTCTCCAAGCTGCTCATAAAGCAGGCCTGCATGCACATAAGATTTTTCAGCCAGCGGCGATTTTGCATAAACCTGTGAGAGTTTACGATAGACCCGAATGGCGTCTCTGGGTTGTTCTCGTTTTTCATAGAGGAGGGCCGCTTCAAAGAGGGCGGCAGGCGCCAGTTCACTTTGGGGCACCTCGCGCGCGACGGACTGAAAGAGATCCGCAGCTTCGGCAAATTCCCCTTTTTCTTTCAGAATTTCGGCTTCTTTGTAAATCGCGGTTGCCATCAAATCTGAAAATAATGCCTGGTCTTTTTTGTTCTTTTTGGAAAGATGGCTTAAGGCTTCGCCATAGGCCATGCGTGCCTTTTTAAAATCACCGACTTTCATATAACTGTGCGCAATCAGTTTACGTGCTGCAGGAATATGTTTGTGTTTGGCATACCGTGTCACAAAATCGCCCAAAATTGACGCTGACTCCGTGTAAACCGCTTTTGCAAAAAGAAACTCCGCGACATTAAAGAGCACGATAGGGGCTTGTATATCTTTGGGGAAATCTTTGGTAAAACGTAAAGAAATAGCGGTAAAGCGTTTTTCACCTTCTACCGTTTTCACTTTTTCGAAGGCCACAACTGCGGCATAAGCCGCCTTACGATTGGGGGTCTCTTCCTCGTCCTGATTCACACCTGCCCACGCTGCGGCCTCAAAAGCTTCCCCCGCATCTTGATAAGCCTCAAGCGCCATCAAGGTTTCGCCCAAAAGAAACTGAATTTCAGAACGGTCTTTGTCCTCAGGAAATTCCAATAAAAACTGACGATACCAGGCAGCCGTACTGCGATAGTCAATCGCAGCTTTACTCTTCTGAGCTTGTGCATGAGACACAAGTGCCAAACGATGCAGCTCTGTTTTAATCAATTTACGAGGGCGCGCACGATCGGCTTCGGTATTGGCCTTAAACCAAAGACTGTTTGAGGAATAATCCTGCACAAGACGAATACGCGCCGCCTCAGTGGCGATAACATCGCCCTGTTTTTTTAAGGCTTCAATCACATAGGATGCAAAAAAAGGCGCCATCGGAGCCAGAGGGTGCACTGCAATAAAGGCGCGGTAGGTTTCAATCCCCTGCAAAGCTTCGCCTTCGACCATGTAGTGATTGCCCATCATCAAATAAAGATCTTTTTCATAAGGGCGGAGGCCATTTTGCTGGAAATACAAGGCAACGGCAGGCGGGCCACCGAGACGACGAAAAGAAGTACTCACATAGCTTAAGGCCTCCCAAACCAGGGAACCTTCTTCCGGCTCAAAAGTCGTCATGTCTTCCGTCTTCTGATCCACAACCCTCAAAAAATCCTTAATCGCCTCGGGATAACGTTTTAAATTAAAATGCGTCCAAGCCAGTTTATAAAGGGCCTTATCTTGAAAAAAGGGATCTTCCCAGGAGGCCGCGTCCGCATAAGCAAGCCCTGCTTTTTCAAATTCGGCGCGGTCAAAATAATATTCACCCAGACGAAAAGAAGCTTCCAAACGGTAGGGACTTAAAGCGTATTCTTTGACCAACCATTCCAGCAAGGGCAAGGCTTGATCTCTTTCACCTATTTCGTCGTAGGCCCTAGAGAGGGCATAAAGCACTTGATCATTTTCACGATAATCATGATGATCTCGTAAAAGTGCCGTATAGGTTTTAATGGCCTGTTTGTAATCAACCAGAGGCAGCGGGCCGCTCGGGTCAATTTCAAAAGCTTCCATCTCTCGCAAAAAACGGGTATGCGCTTCTTTCATATAGAGGTCACCCAGACGTTTTAGGGCCGGGGCACGTACGGCGCTTCCAGGGTCGGGATGACGCGCTAATAGCGCTTGATAACCTCTCAGTGCTTCCCCTTTTTTTGAGACCACTGCAACATCACGCAGGACCTTAACTTCCTCTTTTAAGACGAGTTTACGTTCTTCTAGGCTTTCCTCGGAAAGCAAGGACGGGTTAAGGTTTTTTTGTCCGCCACCACAGCCTGCGAGCACAAGCAGAGAGAAGAACACCCCTATATTCCCAAAGCGTAAGGCCTCCGCAGGGGCTTTCTTCAAAGCCACCCAAAAAGATAACTCAGATTTCAGGGTCTTCTTCATCATTGCGTTTCTTCCGCCTGAATATCCAAAATTTGAATCTGGCTCAACTCCGCTGTGGCCGCCAGATCCGTCAAATCTCTCAAACGTCGATCCGAAGCCGCAAGGAGCTTTGCCTTGAGCGCAGGCAAAGTTGCTGCCTGCAAAAAAAGCGTCTTCTCTTTTTTTTCGGCCAAGGCCACTTGCGCATCTGCAATCCGCGCACGGAAGGCTGCAATTTCCTGTGACACACGCGGCACCGAAAGCACTAGCGCCGCATGGGCTTCTGCCATTTGAGACAAGTCTGCATTCACACGGCGCAGTGCGCCCTGACGGTCGTCCGCACGCGCTGCGATCTCTGTTCTGACTTTCCAGCTCAGTTCTCCCTCAATAATCTGAAACCAGCGTGAGGCTTTTTCCCAATCTTGGTGTAGTGCTCTGATCTCGCCTTGCTGCAGCGGATTGGCTTGTGCGGCTTCAAGACGCTCAAGATCCGAGGCGATTTCGGTCCGTCTTTCCTGGGAATGCTTCAATTCTCCTAAACGGACTGCCTCTTCTAGCGAAGTCAGAACACTCAAGCTTTCCAGATTTACCGCCCTTTGAATACGGAGATTAAGTTGGTCACTTTTTTGCTGTAACACCGCAACGGGATCCAGTGACAGGGAATGATCTACTTCCGGAACAAAAGAAAGAAAAACGGTTTCTCGATGATCAACCATGACCTCAAAAACAGACATATCGCGTAATTTTTGATCTAAAAAAGAGTCCAGTAATGAAAGCGCCCCATATTGCGAAACCCAATAGCGTAGCCCCTCATCCTCAGTCAATAAAACACTCAAAATGCCATCTGCGGACGCATCGTCATTATAAGCATCAATCAAAACAATCACTTGCAAAGGATCATCCAATAGGGTCATAAAATCTCGCAGCCGTGCTTCTTCTTCTTTGTATAAATCAATGGCTTCGGCGTAACGATCCAAGGCCGTTTGATACGCTTTTAGTCGATTATAAGCATGACCCACAGCAGTCAAAGATTCCAAGGCATAGGGGTGGGTCGGGTCGAGTTTGATCAAATCTTGAAAAATCAAAATGGCTTTAAAAAAATGACGTCCTTTAAATTCGGACCAAGCCCGTGCAAAAAGGGCATCTGGAAAAAACCGACTGTCCTTTGAAATCTGAGAAAGCACAGAACGTGCCTTGCCGTAGTGACCCTCCTCAATTAAAAATTGCCCCCACAGGAGACGACTTTTTTCCTGAAACGATTTTAAAAGTGCGTTTTCCTGGGGATCGTATTGGCTGATTTCTTCAAAGAGGCGCAGTGCTTTAGGAGAATCTTCCAGAAAAAAATAAGACTGCGCTAAAGTAAGTTGTGCATAGGGATAATAGAGACTTTCAGGCGCAATACGTCTAAAGTTCACCACGGCCTCTTTTACAAAACCCAAGGCATAGTGACTCATACCCGCAATGTAAACAGCTTCGTCCATTTGTGAAAAATCTTCTGCCGTATCAAAAAGCCTGTAGGTTTCGAGCGCCGTTTGATAGAGACCGCGCTCATATTGCATCCGTGTCACAAAAAGGAGTAGATCATTTCGCGCCTCGCCGGACGGGAAAACACCGATCAGTTCGTTGATAATGCGTGTCGCAGGTCGATCCATGCCCCAAGCCAAATAGAGACTGCCTAGAAGCAAGCGGCTTCGGTTAATCATCTCCTCATCGTAGGGCACTTTAGCGGCATCCTCTACGAGACGTAAGTGGGTCGCAGCACTCATATAATCTTCAACAAAAAAATGAAAATAAGCCGTTTTGAGCAAGGTTTCTTGCAGCGCCTTTGCACCCGCATCCACGGAAACGTCAACCACAGGAGCTTCAGACGCAAGAGGCGCTTCTTCTGCTGCACGCACGGAAGACAACAGGAAAAAAAAGACCACAAGGGTCAATATAAAATAGCCTTGTTTAATGCCAGGTCTCATAAATAAACTCAGCTTGTTTGATGACGGTGTTATCTCGCACGATCAACTTGATAAAGGTTGCCCCTTTTTCTTTTTTTATTTGAATGGTTTCGGCCCGTTTGTAATCTTTTTTCTGTGGGCCGACACCGCTGAAAATGGCCACCAATTGGTGATCTCCTGATTTCAAATTGCCCTGATAAATACGCTGAATACCGCCCTTACCCAGTGCCGCCACTTCTCTATCCGTATAAAGATGACTCGCCACCAGGGTATCGTTTAAATGGAGTTTGACCGAATCGAGTGTAAAATAATGCCCCCCTTGCACACTCAAGAAAATCACAACAGAGGAATCCTCGGGAAAAAGCAAGTCCTCCTGGAGCCGAAAGAGCTGGGTATTGAGCTCTAGGATTTCTTCTTTGAGGGCCTGAATTTTGGGATCAAGACTTTCAATGGACTCGGAGTCTTCTATCTCTGACGCTTCAGACACAGACGTTTCTTCCGTTTCTTGAGCAGATATTTTAGATCCTATTTCCAAGGGCTGTTCTTGCGCATCCAGGGGCGTAAACCCGGAGAAAAAAAACACGACAAGGGCCAATAAAAAAATCATTAAGCGTCTCAATCTTTCGATCATCACATTCCTCATTTTGCTGTAGTCTCTGAATTCAAGGCCATCAGGCCCGATGAAAGATGAACCTTGCCTTGTCTGTCGATAATAATGCCATCAACATCTTCAAGTGTTTCAATCAGCGCAAGCCCCGCTTTTGGCCCTAAAACAAAAACCGAAGTAGACAAGGCATCACTGGTGGTGGCCTCCGGCGCTAAGATACTGACGCTACGGCAAGCCATCGCCGGAAAACCCGTTTTTGTATCCAGAATATGGTGGTAGCGCACACCGTCTTTAAAGAAGAAGCGTTCATAATCCCCAGAAGTTGAAATGGCCTGATCTGACAAGGGTAAAACCGCAAGAACACCCTCGGTCTGATCGGGGTTTCTCAGGCCGATTTTCCAAGGGAGATCACCTTTTTTACCGCGAATTAAAGTGTCGCCACCCGCCATGACCATGGCATCTTTAATGCCGTGTTTTTGCAATACCTTCATGGCTTGATCCATCGCATAACCCTTGCCGATGCCACCCAAACCAATTTCCATCCCTGTTTCTGGCAGAAAGACGCTTCTATTTTTCGCATTCAAACGGATTTTTTTATAGTTCACCTTAGGGAGTTGAGCTTTGACTTCTTCTGGCGTCGGGACATTTTTTTTACGAAAATTCCAAAGTTTCCCGACCGATGCAAAGGAAATATCAAAAGCACCTCCCGTGAGCTCAGAAAAGGTCAGCGATTTTACGATCAAGTCATACAATTCCTGGCTCACCGGCACGGCATGTTTACCCGCATTTTGGTTAATCTGAGACAGTTCGCTTTCGGGTCTGTAATGGCTCATGAGTTTTTCCAAACGCCAGATCTCATCAAACGCCGCCGAGATTGCCGTCTCAACCGCTGATTTATCGTCCCCGATCGCCTTCACGATGACTTGTGTCCCCATTAAGACCCGCTCTTCGGTGAGCAAATGCCGCCCCTGCCAGGTCTCAACCTGAATCGACGCAGCAAAGACCCCTGAAGCGCAGGGCGCTACGAGACTGAGGCTAATAAGTAGAACCGAGAGAAATCTGAAAAACATTGGCTTCCCATGAATACAGTTGACCATTACGCGGATCGGAAAAATCATCATATTTGAACATCAAAAAATTATAGCCTGCCTTTAAATAAGGATTTTTAAACCATCCCCACTTTTTTTGACGTGGCTCAAAGCGAAATGAAAACCCCACACCATGACTCGAATAAGTTGAAAGCTCCTTGTCCCGCGCCTTAAACAGCTGAGACGATGGCAAAACATCGCCATAAAAACTGGCGGCCGTCTGTTGATAATAACGATAAGAAATCCCAAAGCGTTTGTTCGGCGAAAAACGGTATTGATAGTATAGTTTTCCTGTGTGTGATTGCACATCGAAGGTATCCTGGTAATAGCGATAACTCACTTGAACGCTGCTTTTTAGACCCCCACCTAGGGCTAAATCTCTTAAAAATCCGTGTGTGCTGCGGATGACCCAAGCCTGCCCCGTTCTCGCATTAGGGTAAAGCTCAGGAGACTGCGCTGCGGTCTGAACAGTACTCCCCACAAGGGCACTGCGATAGGGACTGTTGATGTAGCCGTCATCAGCCGTGAGTTCGTAATTCAATTGCGCTAACCAGCGAGGACTGAACGATTGCGTTAATCCAATACGATAGGCTGTCCGGTTAAACGCTTTTTCACCAAAAGAAGGGTTTGCATTACTGCTCACATCATCGCGGGAGCGGGAAATACCTAAATTCACCGTAACATTTCGATCTAAAAAATCGTGCGTGAGTCCAAGAGACAAGGTGTTTGAGGTGTAATCGGACTCGTCACTGACGCTATAGATCCCCGAAAAAAGGGAATCTCCCCAAATACGGCTGCCCCCAAGGTAAATTTCTTTGCGCTCATCTTTAAATTTACTGCCCTGCGTCACAACATCAATTGAAGCCGAACTCACCATATCCATACGACCACCCGCCTCAATCGACATGCGCCCCATCATTTCCTTTTTTAGAATAATTGCCGGGCCTTGGACAGTAATCCCACCGCCACTAAAATAATTGTAGGCGACGGAAGCTTCGTCTTCAGGTGGATCAATCGCCATGATTGGTTTCATCGAAAAAAGCAGCAGGAACACCATCCCGATTATGATAAAAAGGAAGCGCTTCACTTACAACCACAGCCTCCCCCTGAACCGCTAAATCCGCCACGGCTGCCTTCCAAGACCTCTTCAACATGCAAGTGCCAACTCGCTTCCTGCGCATCTACATCGAAATACATCATTTCGTCTGCCAAAAACTCACGGTCTCGGGGTTGCACCGCGGCACAAGCACTCAGACTGCTCAACAAAACAAACAAGGCCAATAATCGAATTCTATGTTTCAGTTTCATAACACGCTACTGCTTCAGCAAGTCTCGGATTTCTTTTTCATAACGGGCAGGTTCGTCAGGACCAAAACCCCAATGAATGTGATGCACCATGCCATCTTTTCCAATCACATAAGTCGTCGGCATACTGCGCACGAGATAAAGCTCAGAGATTTCACCCTTGGGATCTAACAAAACGGGAAAGGCCAGGTTGAAATCCTGACTCATGCGCCTGACCTCAGAGGTCCCTTTGTCAATATTAACCCCGAGGACTTGCAAACCGACGCCACGATATTTTTTATACAAGTCGTTAAAATAAGGCAGTTCTTTTTTACAGGGTGCACACCAGGTCGCCCAAAAATTCAGAATGACCACCCGGCCCCGTTGCTCACTCAGTTTGATATTTTTTCCGGAGAGACTCTTAACGGTAAAATCCGCCGCCGGTTTTAATGAAACATTGTTTGCGGCAAGAACAAAGTCAGGAAACAATATGAAACTCATCAGAAATACGACCGTAACGATTTTTTTATGCCAGTTCATATCCACCTCACTTTCCACATTTTCAGACATCGCGCTTTTTAAAAGAAAAAAGCAACACTCACAATGCCTTCCAAATTAAACATCTGCTCCTTGACACCTGTTACATCAGATTCAAAGGAATGCAGACTGAGTCGAAAACCGGCATCCATCCAGTCGGTGAAGAAAATTTTGTAGCCCGTTCCAAAATTAAAGGTAAAACGACTTTTTGCATCAAACTCGGTTAAACCCGCACCACCGACAATATAAATTGTTGAATTTAAGGTGCGATTACGGGTTAAAAAAATCTGGCCGGGAAAAAGGTTGTAGCCTAAATTTACATTCCAGTAAGTGAGATCCGTATCGGTAAAAATAGTAAGCCCTCCACCAAAACTATCGTCACTCACCTCGCTAATACCGTAATTTCCCTCAAAAAAAACATCCTCAGTCAGATGAAGCGCCAGATTGAGTCCCATCACATTGGAAGTACTGAAACCATCGATCCCATAAAAACCGTAATACGGTGTAATTTCAATAAATTCCTGATCAATTTTTTCCTCTTTAAAATCAATGCGCTCTGAAGGGGGAGCAATCAAAGGATCTTCACTCTTTGGAAAATTTGGGGCCTGAGCAAAAACCATCCCCACCTGATTCAAAAGACACACAAACACAAAAAGAATCCATTTTTTGTTCATCATATAAGACTCAACTCAAACTAAAAATTAAAATTCAAAAATTAGACCCAAAGTATATTCCCGAACTTCTCGACTTCGTTTCGGGCTGAGAAAAAGGGTGTAGTTTCTCAAATCCCCGCGTAAAGAAAGTCGCCGGACAAGCGGCGCAGAAAAACCAATGCCCGCGTAAGCTGTCTTAAAGCTTTCGCTCTTTGCGTTAATCAGGATGTCGGCCGGACGTGTTTCAACAAGACCTCCCCCAATCGTCCCATTCAAGGAGAACCAAGTCCCCTGCCAGGGTGTAATCACAAGACCCACGAGGTAAAGGTTGGTATCTCCAAAATCACCAGAAGCAAAACCCAAATTACTTTCAAATGAAAGGCTCTCCGTAAGACGATAAATTGTGCGAACATAGAGCGCACTGTCTTCATCAAAAACACCCCAGGCAAAACCTGTTTGCAAACGACCGTCAATGTATTGGTCATAAAAACGCTCCGACCAGCCTTTTTGATACCCTGAAGCCTGAATTGTTTTATCCACCTCTTTGTAATGTACCCAACCTTCCTGACCGCTGAAAAGCCGGATTTTGAACCAATCCGTCCGCTTTTTCATGAGAAAAATTTCTTCATTTTTCTCAGCGATGTAAAAAACAGGATAACCACGACCGGGACCCGTGTGAATTTCCAGAAAGGGCTCCACAACCTTAGCCCGTGGATAATTTTTTTCTTTTGCCGAGGCAGGCTGCGCCATCAACAACAAGGTCATCACCCCCATAAAAATAAACAGGCGATGTTTTACAAACAAAACATCCCTCACAATGGACTCTGAATCCAAGAAAGCAGTGTAAGATAATCGAGGTCAGAGCGATTTAAAAAAATAGTTCCACCCTGATGTTGTATCGCACTGATGGACTCTGCCAAGGGTTTTGTCAAAAGGAGACTGCTTGCGGGATTCACAAAATTAGCCATCCCCACCGTCGAGTCATGGTTTGCTTGTAATTGCTCCGCCGTGCAGGGTGCAACGGTGCATTCGTAGAGACGCAGGTTTCCACCCGGCCCACCGGCAAAAGGGTCATCTTTGTCACGGATATGACAGGCCCCATTGGAACACCCCCGGTTATCCAAAACGGCTTGAATGTTGGTCTTAAAAACTTCGTGATCTAATTCGCCAAGCGTCGCTTCCTCTCCTGGCTCCACTTGACCACATCCGGTCAACAAGAGGAGAAGCAGTGCCATCAAAAACATGTGCCAAGTCCTAAAAATGGGCCATGAGATGAACTGCTTCTCCTCTAATTTTTCTTGTGTCATATCACGTCTTGATAACAGAGCAATTTATTTTCTTCATGGCTGTGCCGCCGTAATCCAATCCAAAATCGTGTCGTAATCTGGATCGGTACTTGGCAAGGGAGCCGTCGTCGTCCCCGTCATGGGCAGTGTGCCATCTCCCTTCAAAAGCAAGATGCTATTAGGAGGATCCGTCACATTCACACGTGCAGCCACTGCACCAAAATCGCCTTCAGCACTGCCGGTCAAGACAAAATCACTGTCTCCAGCAGCCAAGTGACAGGCACCGCCACATCTCGTGGTCAAAATCGGAAGAATCGTGCTCTCAAAAACCTCTGTGCTCAAATTCGCACGGCCCGGATTACTGATGACTTCTTTATTCGTAAACTGAGAACCCAGGTCAATCCACTCCACAAGCATCAATTTTTCGTCAGGACTCAGCATACCCACATGGTTATTGGTATCCTCTTCAGGAATCGCTTTCGCAGCACGAAGCTCCTCATCGTACATACGCTCGATGAGATGACTTTGACGCGATTCGCCCGGACGCACAAGACCGGAACCATTCATATCATCCACCAAGTTTTCATAGGAAATGGTAAAACCCGCACCCGGGAGATCAC
>JAADHI010000159.1 GCA_013151935.1 Candidatus Manganitrophaceae bacterium | reverse complement strand
CTCCCATTTGTTCGTCATTGACTGCCGTCAAGTGGCAGAGTCGGCTGAGGTATAGAAGTCCCAGTTCGCGCCAGAAAAGAATGGAAGGTTCTGTTTCTCCGGTGTCCTGCACCGTCAGCTTAAATAATCCCTCTGGCATCGAACGCTTAAAGGCCCCAATCACCTTTTTCATGGGGGCATTGACTCGCTCTTCTTCATTCACCTGAAGCTGTAGTTGTCCGCTGGGCGTGATTTTCAGTTTGTAGCTCATGGTCTTTTTAATTTGTCATTTCATGGGTCGTGTTTACGTAAATCTATGCTTCAAAACAGTGAGGGAGCGTTTGTCTTCACGTCTCCCTCACTTCGGTTTTTAGTTTTCTTGCATCTTCTTTTTTCATCCATGGATGATACCAAATTCATAACATATACGAGTTGTGTTTTATCGTCTTATTCATAATATGGGGGGCTTTACACCTTGACACAATTCGTACAGGTCTATATATATTTCCTTAGAATACCAGAGTGAATATTCGCCTATCATCGATTTTCTCTCTTCCAGACCATAAAAAATTATTGGGAAAAAGATGCCTCACCCCGCCGACTTAATCTATCAACTCCGATCAGAGACGACTTGTTTTAACTTTGATGTTTATAGTGATTTATTAGGTGGAATTTCGTGGGACGATTTTAAGATGCAGTGGTTTTCTTCTGATCATCGCTCGGAAAAGCCTGAGTCCAGGCAATTTCTGAAGGACCGCTTCAACACTCCGAATCAATTTCTCCTTTCCGATAAAATCTCCCGGTTGTGCCCTTTAGAAATCTTGTGGTTGAAGTGGCATGTTTTTTCGGATCTTTGCCACGACATCCATGTTTTTCATCGCGATAAAAAAAAACCACATTTAAATATCTCTCCGCAGTCTGTTCAAATCAGTACCCCTAATCTGCTCAGCGAATCCCTGCCGGCCCGCTGGGTATTCTCTCTCGCATTGGAGAAGCGTAAAGCCTCACGACGATTTTCCTCAAAAGAGATGCCGGATGATTTTTGTCGCCAGCTATTTATGCCTCCAAAGGGAGATGATAAGGCATATCAAATGCCGATCATTCGGGAGCAGCCCTTTGGGTCTGAAGTCTCGGGGATGGTGGCCGTTCGATCGATAGAGAAAGTCCAGCACACAGAAGAGGAAGCAGAGGAAGGAAAGCGGGCGATCGCGGGGATCACAGAATTTCATTTTGTCTCTGAAGAAATTCAACAGATGATGTTTTCAGAACATGATGTTTTTCTCGCCAAACTTTATTTTTATGACGAACCGGATCATCCGGTAGAAGTTTGGGCGTCCCAAGCGACACCCCTTGAAAAAGGGATTCTATTAAATGGTGCGATTAAAGAGATGGACGTCGCCCATTGGGAAAAATTTGAAGGTGCAAAAGAAAGTATCTTTTCCCATGCCACGCTAAAAATATACAAAGCGTATCACGCGCCATGTGACCTCTACAGCCTGGGAATGATGCTGCTGCATCTGTTACTGGTAAACGAAGAACAAGGGATTGATGAGGTCTATTCGGCGGTTCAGCGTCTCGCTTTAAGGCTTCCTCCGATGGTCCAGGGGCTCGGCCCTGAAGATCAATCGATCTTGCTCGAACGCTTTCAAGCGATCATGCTTGAAGAGATGCCCGTCTTTTCTAAGTCTGCCATTTTTTATTCATCCAAAGATCAAGAAAGTATTGGCCCTCCGATTTCCGATGATCTGTGGACTGAACTACTGATTTTTGCTTTGCGTTTGACGACCTTTATCCCAGGTTTTAGCTACTCCCGGAACCACGGGGATGTTGACTTTGAACACCCTCATCTTCTCATGGCACAGGTTGTTGCGGTCGTTGCCGATTTCTCGGAACGAATGAAGCAAGACTTGTTTGCATTACGTCAACGTGATGTCGAAATACAGGCGGTATGCGATCTGCTCAGAAAAGAACTGGCTGAAAGAGAGACACAACAGGATGCCGTTTAAACTGAAGGTGAAAGCGCTACAGGGTGGCGCAGCATTTGAAGAGACATACGACCAGCCCTCGGTGCTCGTCGGACGTGATTTGCAGTGCGACGTCGTTCTACAGGATGTGAAAAGCTTGGTTTCCAGAGAACACGCCATGATTCGGGAAAAAGAAGAAGCGTATGTCTTGATTGACCTGGAAAGCAAAAACAAAACAAAACTTAATCAACATACCCTGAGGCCTGAGCAGGCCTATCCGCTCGAAGAGAATGATTTAATCCGTATTGGTGATTTTGAACTGGCAATCTCTTCGATTCAAATGCCGGTGAAAGTGCAGAAAGCAGAACCGCAGCCCGAATCCAAGGCATATCCATCGGAGAAACAAGACGCAGCAAAACCAAAAAAAGGGATTGAAGCCGTTTTTTCCGAATTAAACCAGGTCTTCGTTGCGCATCGGGATGAAAGTCGTGAAGAAAGAAAAACCCATCTCTTGCAAGTCCTTCGCAGGGCCGTCGATGGGCTTGATCCTGAAAGCGCGGAAAAGGTATTAAATCGGGTCGAAACTTCTTTTCAGGGATTGGCCTATGAAGATCAAGTCATTACACAGGTGCCAGAGGAGACACAAGGAGCGCTTCAAGATAGGGAAGCCGATGCCTGCCGCGAGGCCTACGAAGGACTTTTAAAAATTGCGGGCACTTACTTTGATAAAAATGATGCAGTTCAGACGCCTGAGGGGGTCGCCCGTTTAATGCAGCGGATGGACCAAGTTATGTCTGTCATGTTCGCTTCCTTGGCAGATGCCTTAAAGGGGAGACGTCAATTTGAGCAGGAATTCGATGTCGAAGCCACACGGATTCTTTCATGGCGCTTCAATCCGGTGAAGGAGTGTGATTCAGGAGAAAAGATCGGCGCATACCTGTTTGATTGGGAAAAAGAACCCTCCATTGAACAGGGAATTACCAACCTGAAAGAGGGTTTCGGTGATCTGGCCTTGCACCATCTCGGACTGATTGCAGGACTCAATGAATCTCTTCGAGGTTTGCTGGACCAATTGCTGCCCGACACATTTGAGGTGGAATCGCAAAAACCCGGAGCCGTTTCGGCATGGATGCGGCCTTTTATTCGTTTTGAGCCTTTTCGCAGTTGGGCGGCGTGGAAGCAGTTTCGAAAAAAATATAAAACATTACGAGAAGAGGAGGTGAAGACCTTTGAGACGATTTTGGGGCCTTATATTGTTAAGGGATATCTCTCGGTTCAGAAACAAAAGCAGAATCCTTAAAACCACATCAACCGCGTTACTGCTCTTGGCTGTTCTGATGATTTCTGCTTGTGCAAATAAACAGATCCGGCTTGCGGTTGAAACATCCAAGCAACTCAACCAAGGGGAGAGTGGTCTGGCCCTTCCTTTGGTTGTTCGGGTTTATCAACTTCGAAATAAAGATCGACTGGAGCAGGCAGATTTTCAATCGCTGTGGAAAAATGATCAGGATGTGCTGGGAGATGATCTTGTTGATCGAAGAGAATTTACGCTACATCCCAATGCAAAAAAACTGATCGAGGTTGATCGAATTGAAGGTGCAGAATATGTTGCGATCATGGGTCTTTTCAGGCGACCGGATGATCAAAATAAGTGGCGTGAAATTCACTTATTAAAAGGCTGGGGCTTAACACGGCGTCTGATGAAAATAGAGGCCTATGACCGGAAGATTGAAATTGTCGATTATTGAGATGAATTTAAAACTGCTCAACAAAAAAAGAAGACTTTTTACAAGATCCCTTTTCTCCGGGTCACACGCATCGCTATGATGGTGAGCCCATAGCGATGCCGTATCGGCCGGGGTTTGCTAATCAAGCGGCCCCATTCGATTTATCTGAAAGGAAGCAGGATGGATGATTTTCAAAAGGTGGTTTGGAGTGAAGGCATGTTCCTTTTGCCGCACCATTTTCAACAATGGGAACGACATCACGAGCAGACGCTCTCGGATCGCTTCCACCTCACCTCTCCCTTTAGCTGGGGGTGTGCCGACTTGCAAATTGACCTTGATGGTTTGGCAAATGGCACTTTTTCGCTTCTAAACTTACGCGGTATTATGCCAGATGGTCTTTTGATTCAAATCCCAGAGCAAGATCCCTCGCCTCCGACCCGCCCTATCGGCAAAGCCTTTGCCTCAGACATGGATCACTTGGATGTTTATTTGGGGCTTCCCGAAGCACGTCTCGGTGGCACCAATGTTTCTTTTGGCGAAGCCGTGGAGACCCGTCCTGCGCGGTATTCGGCCAAATCGAAAATGGTCACCGATTACAATTCCGGTGAAAACCGGAAGGAAATCTCGGTTTCCCGAAAAAATTGGAAGATCTTTTTTTCAGGCGAAGTCATGTCAGATTATGTCACCCTGAAAATCGCCGAACTGGTCCGAACGACCGGTGGTACGATTGCCTTACGCGAAAGCTATATTCCGCCCTGCACTCAGATTGCTGCCTCTCCCTATCTCATGCGGCTGGTGCGCGGACTGATGGATGTGCTTGCTGCCAAATGTGAAGCCTTGTCGGATGTGCGCCGGGCTGCTGTGGAATCGGGCAGCGTCAACCCCGTCAAGCTTGCGCTACTCCTCAAAATGACTGAAGCCATCCCGTTTCTGGCCCATGCGAGCGATACCGGCGCCATTCATCCACAATCGCTGTATCTGATGCTTTCTCAGCTTACAGGCGCCTTAGCGACCTTTTATCCTGATATCCGCATTCAAGACTTTCCGCGTTATCAGCATCAGCAATTGGCTCAGTCTTTCATGAATTTTGAGAAAAAAATCCGGATCATGACTGGGGAGGTGAGCGAGACGACGTCCGTGTTGATCCCACTGGAGCAGGTTCGGCCGAGTATCTGGGCGGGACAGGTAAGCGACGAGCGGCTTTTCGAAACCAGCCAATTTTTTCTACGTGTTTCTGGCGAGCTTCCTGAAGAAGAAGTGCGTGAGACCTTCCCGCTCCGTATTAAAATTGGGGCAGCGGAAGAGTTGGACTTAATTGTCAGTTCGGCGATGCCGGGGGTCCGACTTTATTTTACGCCTCGCCCGCCTTCACGTCTTCCCGTTAAAGCGGGCCACCAATATTTTCGCTTGGATGATCATGGGAGTTTTTGGGATGCGATCCGCCGTAGCCGTTCGATTGGACTCTATATCCCGGCAGATTTAAAAGGGGTTCAATTTGAACTCGTGACCACAAAGGAGTAATTTTTGGAAACAAGTCGAAGCGGAAAAATTCGCCTCTCAGATGTGTATTCCGATCTGTTTATTTTGGCGACACAGTTAAAAAGTGTACGAGATTATGGCGATCCGGATCTGCTGCGTCAGCGGATTATGGGGATATTTGATGCCGCCAGCCGAAAAGGTCATGATGCAAGGGTATCCGAAGAAGCGATGGATCGCTCAAAATACGCCATCGTCGCATTTTTGGATGAAATCATTTTAAGTTCCCCTTGGCCGCAAAAAGACCAATGGTTGGCCCGACCACTACAATACGAGTTTTTTAGAGAAAATGTTGCGGGTGTTGAGTTTTTTAACCGGCTTGAGGTATTACGGCGAACGGCAACGACAAATCAAGATATCTTAGAAATATACTATCTCTGTCTTATTTTGGGTTTTGAAGGGCAATACAAACTCCACGGCCAAGAAAAGCTTAAAGCCTTGATCTCTGAACTTTCGAGGGAAATTGAGGCGGGTGGGCAAGCAGGCAGAACCCTTTCTCCTCAAGGCCGGCGACCCGATGAGTTTGTTGAGATGATGAAGCAGGGGCTTCCCGCGTGGGTTATTCTGGTGGCGTGTTTCACCATTGTTTTTGTGTTTTTTCTCACCCTGTCTTATTTGGGGAACCATGATGCCAAAGAAGTTTCACAATATTTGACCCAGCTCCTTGAGGCAACACCATGAAGTCGCTCTTTACCTTCCCTAAAAAGCTTCTTATCGCCTTGATTCGAAACCCACAATTGGTATCGGGTGTCGGCCTTTTTTGTCTCATGTTTCTCATTTGGTTTGGTGGGCCGCGCATCGGCCTGCATGTGGCGGAAGACCGTTTACTCATTATTATCGCCATCCTATTTCTTGGGATTGTTTTTCTTTTGCTGGGCCGCTATCGGGAAAGTAGTGAAGGGAAATATCTTGAACAGGCATTGCAGGAACAGGCCGAATCGCATCTGCTTTCTTCGCGGCCAGATAGAAGAGAAGAAATCAAGGTACTCAAAGAGGAACTGGACAAGGCGATTTATGCGCTCAAACATTCCAAACTCGGGAAAGGCCGACGGGGCAGCGCGGCACTTTATGCCTTGCCCTGGTATATGTTCATTGGGCCATCCGCCTCGGGAAAAAGCACGGCGTTGCAACATTCCGGTTTACATTTTCCTTATCTCGGAGCCTCTGGTCGGGGCATACAGGGAGTTGGTGGTACACGAAATTGTGATTGGTGGTTTACGAGTGATGCCATATTGCTCGACACGGCGGGCCGTTATGTCTCCGAAGAGGAGGATCGTGAGGAGTGGTTTGGCTTTCTGAGCATGCTCAAGAAAGCCCGGAAAAAGAAACCGATTAATGGCGTCCTGGCCGCAATTAGCATCTCAGATCTTTACCAGGCCGATGAAGAAGAGATTGAACGCCATGCAAGAAATATCCGGGAACGTATCGATGAACTGACCGAACGCTTGGGTATTCTTTTTCCGGTCTACTTGGTGTTTACTAAATGTGACTTGCTCCAAGGTTTTGTGGAATTTTTTGAAGATTTGAATAAGCGTGATCGTGATCAGATCTGGGGTTGCACCTTCCCAAAAAAAGCAACAAGCGGGGCATCACCCCATCTTGCATTTGAGACGGAATTTAAGGGGATTTGCGAGGCTTTAAATGCCCGTCGCATGGCGCGCCTTTCCACGGCACGCAGCGCGCAGAAAATTCGAGACATCTATGCTTTTCCGTTGCAATTTGCGGCCGGCCAAGAAAATTACAGTCGTTTTGTGGAGATTCTTTTTAAAGAAAACCCTTACCGCGATAATCCGACTTTTCGGGGCTTCTATTTTACGAGCGGGACGCAAGAAGGCACACCCATTGACCGGATCGTGAAGTCTGTCAGTTTATCTTCAGGGCTTTCTTCTGTGATGTCGGACGCTTTTAGTCCTAGAAAGGAAATGAAGAGCTACTTCATTAAAGACCTCTTTACCGAGGTGATCTTTCCCGATCGGCACGTCGCCGGTGTGTCTTCCGCCATGACGCGACAACGCGGCGCATTACGGGTGGCTGTATTTGCTGCCGCTGTGCTTTTTACGCTTGGCTCGGTGACGGCACTGATTTTTTCTTTTCTAGGAAATAAAAACCTCACACGCAATGTTCGGGCTGATGCCTTCGACGCGGCACAGATGATTGTTTCGGACTCAGAACAGATCGAGCACAATATGGTGCTGCTTGAGGGCCTGAGAGCGCGACTCGCGGAACTTCAAACACACGAACAGACGGGTGTGCCCGTGCGTCTGCGTATAGGCTTGTACCAGGGCAATAAAATACTGCCTTCATTGCGGACGCTCTATTTTAACCGTTTTAATACTTTAATTCTGTCTCCTGCGCTCGCTGAGCTTAAAAAAGAACTCCGCTTTTTTGCAAGGCGCACCGCCATGTCGGGAGATCGTTCGCAAACTGACACCTATTACGATCTCTTGAAAATTTATCTGATGATTTTGGAACCCAAAAACCTGGATCCCATTTTATTAGCCGACTGGTTCCATAAAACCGTTCAGGCGCCAGGTGTGATCGGAGCACGAAGAGGGCCGATGCCAGAGGATCTGCGGGAAAACACCCTTGCTCAGGTTGATTTTTATATTGCGCAATTGGCCAAAGGTCATGTGCCCGTGCTTGAAATGGATCAGCCTTTAGTGCGATCCGTCCGTAACCGCTTACTCAAAACCTCGGTTGGAGAGCGTCTGTATGTCGATATCAAGAGCCAAGGGGCAAAAGACATCTCTCCATATTCGCTGAGCACGGCGATGGAGGCGGCACCGCAGAATTTTGTTGCGAGTACTTTTCAGATTCCCGGCTTTTTTACAAAAGCTGGATGGGATCAATTTCCAGATCTCATGCAAAAGGTCCTGGATGGATCATCCGGAGAAGTGGTCTGGGTTTTGGGACTTCAGCAGGTCGATCGAGAAGATATGATGGCCGATGTCGAAGCGCGCTATTTTGAAGAATATGCCAACTATTGGCAACGCTTTCTGGAGTCCTTGCAAATTCTGCCCGGAAAAAATCTATTTGATATAGAAGACAAAATCAGCAAGCTTACACAAGTACATTCTCCCTTGCGCAAGCTTTTGGCCAGTGTGGACGAAAATACCTACCTCTTTGCCAGAGGCGAGAGCAAGGTTTTGAGTGGTGCAAAAGAATTTGTCGAGGGCGCGAAAGATAAAGTCAAAAAAGTGTTGAAGCTTGGCCGGGATACTGAAATGCCTGAGTCGACAATGGCTTCGGGGCCTGCAAATCCTGTTTCGCGTAAGTTTAAGTCATTGCATCAGTTTATGATCCCTGCTCCGGGTTCTGATGAGATTCCCCTTGTCGAACAATATGTGACGGAAATTGGAAAGGCCCACGCCGTGGTTTGGGGCATTATTCATAAAGAAGAAACGGGGCTTGAAGCCAAAGTGGTCGCAAATGAAGTGCTCAACCGGGGGGAGAACGATTTAATACAAGGGGCTCGCAACACTGAAAAGCTCTTAAAACGTCTGTCGCCTGCTTCGCGCACCGTGCTGAGCCCCCTTTTTCTGGAACCATTTCGAATGGCAGCGGAGGTCATCATGGAGACGGCCGTGCTCGATTTGAACCGATTGTGGCGAGAAGAGGTGTACCTGCCGTGTCGGCAAAATGTCATGGGACGCTACCCTTTTTCGGCCAGAGGGGAAGATGCCGCGATGGACGATGTGGCCGCCATTCTGCAGCCGGATAATGGAATCTTATGGCGATTTTATGAAGCCGAAATCAAGCCCTTTGTTGAAATGAAGCGGAATCGTTTTGTTCCAAAAAAACGGAGATTTGGGGTTTCGATGCCGTTTTCAGGCCGCTTCCTCGAAGGACTTCAGCGGGCACGATTGATCTCCGAAAGCCTGTTTGAAAAGGGGGGGCAAAGCCCAGCATTTAGATTTGAGCTCTATCCGATTCCCAGTCCGGGTGTGAGTGAATCCATCTTTGTGATGGATGGCAAACAGTTGAAATACCGAAATGAGCCGCAGGATTGGTATTCGTTTTCATGGCCAGGCGAAGCAGGACCGCCGGGTGCTTCTCTTCAAATCAAGAGTGATGAAACGCGGCAACGCAGGAACTTTGACGGACGTTGGGGTCTTTTTAAGCTATTTGATCAAGGGGAAGTCATTCAGATTAATTCGAATCGTTACAAGGTTGCTTGGCGATTTAAGCGGCGACCGGATAATACCATCGTGAAAATCGAATATGACTTAAGGGCCAAAAGTCATAAAAATCCATTGCGTGCCGGCCTGCTTAGAAATTTTGCATGTCCTGAAAAAGTGGGGTCTATATAAACGCATGGATATATGGATCAGGCGAATGCATCAAAGGAGCTTAGCTTGAGTGATCCGCGATTACAGTGTTTCGGAAAACTGCCGATTCACGCTGATTTTATCCGCTTTCAAACCGCAGGGGATGAGATTCGCGCGCTCGACCGGTGGTTCCAAGAAGGTATTCACCTTGCGAAGTCTCGGCTCGGAAACCAGTGGCCTTCGATTTTTCGCGACGCCACATCATGGCGGTTCGTTTTCCAGACGGCATCAAGTCCGTCATTGTTGGTCGGTGTGTTTATGCCGAGCTACGATCGGAGCGGAAGAAGCTATCCTTTTTTTCTTTTCCTTCGCGTCGATAAAAAGACCTTCGGCGGACCTGAATATTTTGCGCCGCTTTGTTTTTCTCATTTTTTAGATGAAGCCGAAGACATCCTCAAAACGGCCTGGCATGAGGTAGAGCTTAAAACCTTTTTGGGCCGGCTTCAGGATTTTCGGGTTTCAGAAGCCCGTGACCTCGGGGTGATTCAAAAGGCATATTTGCAAAACTTATCGGAGGAAACGGGTCGGCAATTTTGGAGCCAGTTTTTTGGAGATTTTAAAGCCATTAAAAAATACCAATTGAATCGAAATCTTATCGAAATGCTTCAGGCCATGCGTGGTCGATCTGCAGATGCGATGCGGTTTGGACTGAAATTTCCACTCGTTCCAGAGGATCGTCTGCACGCCGGGGAAGAGGCCTATGATATTCCTTTTTGGTTTGATTTTGTTTCTCGGTTTCTGAATTTGGGCCACAATACTGTTTTTTTCTGGCGCAGAGATCCCTTGAGTGCCTCTCCTGCGATGCTCAGTTTTTTTTCTCCACCTTCTGCTAAACATTTTCTGGCCTTGCTTCAGCCGGAACAAAACAATGATGCATGGTTTAATCTTGTTTCGGAAGATTCTATTGTTGATCGGGAAGAGGTCTTTGAGGGTCTGAAAACAGAGCAGAAGGCTTTGCTGGAGAATGAAACCTTATCAATGGCGGATTTTCTTGCCGCTTTAGAGAAAATGAGTTGAAATTATTCGTTTTTATTCATTTGAGCGTCATTCGTTTTGTGATCGGGCCGGGTTCCATATTGAAAAATAGGTGGCATGCGCCACTTGAGATGAGGGGCTCTTGAAACAATTGAAGCGGCCAAAATATTGACTTTAATATTTGCCTGTGTTATTCAGGACAAACCATCCTTTAGTCGGCTTCGCCCGCTAAGAAAACTGTAGAATGTGAGACGCTCTTCTTGCATTCTCTAGAACACAGTCATAAAATGACCACAAAAGATATTCTTAATATGACTCATGATCAGTGGCATGCTTCTATTATTTTTCTCCTATGGGCTCGTGTGCGGAGATGTTTGACTTAAAATTATTGTTAAATCCTGTTTCGGAAGAAAACCCTTCGGGCCCAAACCTCGAATACGACGCCGCGTACACGGCACTCTCCCGTGCGACTCAAGGAAAGCCTGAACAAGAACTGGGGGAAACCCTTGTCTCGGCAGAACCGCCAAAATGGGATGAAGTGCAACAGCAGGCCTTGGATTTGTTTCCGCGTACAAAAGATTTGCGTGTGACGACTTGGCTGCTTAGCGCTTTGCTTCATACGGACGGGCTCTTCGGTTTGCGTGAGGGCTTACATCTCTTACGGGAACTCCTTGCAGTATACTGGCAGAACATCCACCCGCAACTTGATCCGGATGATAAAAATGATCCGACGGAGCGGATCAATATCCTCATGTTATTGACAGATCCGCAATTGATGCTTTTGAGCGTGCGCGAAACCCCGCTCGTGTATTCCAAGGTATTTGGGCGGTTTAATTTGAAGGATATCTTGCTTGCTTCGAGAAGCGAACACACAAAAGCGCGTCCCGGTGGTCAGGTCTCGGAAATGGCGACCATCAATGCGGCATTTACGGATGCTTCGATGGAGGCGATTCAGGGAACAAGCGACGCAGTTTCCGGCTGTATCGACTGCATGCAGGACATCGAAGCCTTTGTGGCAGAAAAAGTGGGTGTCAAGTATGCTCCAAATTTCAAGGATTTTCTTGAATTACTCAAAGAGATTGGAAAAGTGCTGTCTGATCAGTTGAGGAGGCATGGTGTGAAGGAAGAAGTGTCAACAGAAGAAACCCAGGTTAATGCGCCCTCGTTATCGGCTCAACCGTCCCTACCTGCTGTGCCCGATCAAATTACTTCTCGCGAGGATGTTTTTCGTGTCTTGGATCAAGTGATAAATTATTATACAAAATATGAACCCTCGAGTCCGGTTCCTTTGTTGTTGAAACGTTCTAAACAACTGATTTACAAAGATTTTATGGAGATATTGAATGACCTGGTCCCAACCGGGGTAGCCCAGGCCAAAGTGATCTGCGGCCCCCAGACCAAAGAATAAGAGGAGGAAGATCAATATGGCAAAAGCAAGCAGTCAAAAATTTATTGCACGGAACAGAGCGCCCCGTGTGCAAATCGAATATGACGTTGAACTTTATGGCGCGGAAAAGAAAATTCAACTCCCCTTTGTGATGGGTGTGTTTTCAGATCTCTCCGGAAAACCGGAGGAGCCCTTGCCTCCGGTTGCAGATCGGAAGGCGCTCGAAATTGATGTCGATAATTTTGATGAGCGTCTCAAAGCGATGAAACCACGTGTCGCCTTTCAGGTCCCGAATACACTGACCGGAGAGGGAAACCTGAATGTGAACATGACCTTTGAAAGCATGGATGATTTTTCACCTGCTGCAGTGGCAGGTAAAGTTGATTCACTTAGAAAACTGCTCAATGCACGCTCACAACTTTCCAACTTACTCACCTATATGGATGGAAAAACAGGGGCAGAGGAATTGATCGCAAAAGTCATGGCAGACCCGGCATTATTACAGTCTTTGACTGCCGCGCCGAAACCAGGCGAAGAAACATCTGAGGAATCAAGCGAATAAGGAGGGTCACCCGAATGGCTGAGCAAGAAAAAACATCTGAGGAGCAGGCTGGAGCAACAGCCATTGAAGCCAGTGCGTTTAGCGCACTGCTTCAAAAAGAATTTAAACCAAAAACCGACCGGGCAAAAGAAGCCGTCGAGACGGCTGTCCATACCCTGGCACACGAGGTTTTGGCTGGTACAGCACTTATTTCGCCAGACGTGATTTTGACCATTGAATCAATCATCGCGAGCATTGATAAAAAGCTGACGGATCAAATTAACCAAATCATGCACCATGAAGAGTTTCAAAAGCTGGAAGCGGCTTGGCGGGGTTTGCATTACATGGTCAACAATACCGAAACGGATGAGATGCTCAAAATTCGAGTCATGAATATTTCGAAAAAAGATCTGGGCAAAACGTTAAAGAAATTTAAAGGCACGGCCTGGGACCAAAGCCCAATTTTTAAAAAGATGTACGAAGAAGAATATGGTCAATTTGGCGGCGAGCCCTATGGCTGTCTCGTGGGGGATTATCACTTTGATCAAAGCCCGCCGGATGTTGCCCTATTGGGAGAAATGGCACAGGTTGCTGCTGCCACCCACGCCCCTTTTATCACAGGGGCTTCGCCAACCGTAATGGGAATGAGTTCTTGGCAGGAGTTGAGCAATCCGAGGGATTTGACAAAGATTTTCACAACACCAGAATATGCCCCTTGGCGTTCATTGCGGGAGTCTGAGGATGCGCGTTATCTTGGGCTTGCAATGCCACGTTTTCTCGCTAGATTGCCTTATGGGGCAAAGACGGATCCCGTTGAGGAATTCGATTTTGAAGAAGAAACCGAAGGTTCAGACTCCAGCAAGTACGTCTGGGCCAACTCAGCCTATGCGATGGCGGTTAATATTAACCAATCCTTTAAGGTCTTTGGATGGTGTTCCCGTATTCGGGGTGTGGAATCTGGCGGCGCGGTGGAAGGACTGCCTTGCCACACTTTCCCCACCGATGACGGCGGCGTTGACATGAAATGTCCAACCGAGATCGCCATCAGCGACCGGCGGGAAGCAGAGCTGGCCAAAAACGGTTTTATGCCGCTTTTGCATAAAAAGAATTCGGACATCGCCGCATTTATCGGTGCGCAGTCGCTTCAGAAGTCCGCAGAATATGACGACCCGGATGCGACTGCGAATGCAAATCTCGCTGCGCGCTTACCTTATCTCTTCGCCTGCTGCCGCTTTGCGCATTATTTAAAGTGCATTGTTCGAGACAAAATCGGTTCGTTTAAAGAGCGGGAGGAGATGCAGAAATGGTTGACAAAATGGATTCTCCAGTATGTGGATGGAGACCCGGCGCACTCCTCCGAAACGACGAAGGCAAAAAAACCCCTGGCGGCCGCTGAAGTGGTCGTTGAAGAAGTGGAAGGGAATCCAGGGTATTATACCTCTCGCTTCTATTTAAGACCTCATTATCAACTTGAAGGACTCACTGTGTCCTTGCGTTTGGTTTCGAAATTGCCTTCGGCCAAAGGCTGATGGGGGAT
>JAADHI010000036.1 GCA_013151935.1 Candidatus Manganitrophaceae bacterium | reverse complement strand
GAGGCCGACGAGAGTGACGGATCCTTTTTAAAACTCTCCCCGAGCATCGCCATCGTCACCAATCTCGATAACGAACACCTCGATTATTATCGGACCTTTGAAAACCTCCGTGCAACCTTTTTAGATTTTATGAATAAAGTCCCTTTTTACGGCCTCGTTATTTTTTGCGCGGACGATCCTATTCTGCAAGAAATGACGCCCCAAATTGAAAGACGTGCACTGAGTTATGGCACATCAGAAAATGCCGAATTACGTGCAAAAAACATTGTTTATCACCCCGGAAAAAGCAACTTTGAGGTTTATTTTCAGGGGGAGCCCCTGGGGCATTTTGAATTACCCACCCCCGGACAACACAACGTCTTAAATGCACTCGCCGCCATTGCCGTCGGCATCGAACTGGATCTTCCCGCCACGGTGATTCGCGACGGCATCGCAGCCTACTCAGGGGTTCAGCGCCGATTTCAAGTCCAGGGAGAACGGGAAGGTGTGCTTGTTGTGGATGACTACGCACACCATCCCACCGAAATTTTGGCTGCTATTGATGCCGCCAAAACAGGCTGGCACGTGCCGCTGCTTGTGGTTTTTCAGCCACACCGTTATACCAGAACACGAGACTGTTTCGAGACCCTTGCCACAGCTTTTGAGGGTGTTGACCAGCTTATTTTAACCGATATTTATGCTGCCGGAGAAGCCCCCATTTCGGGCATCACTGGAGAGACCTTTTACAAAAAAGTCTGCGAACACCGCAAAGGTCAAACACATTTTCTGAAAAACTTTGAAGACATTGTGCAAAAAATCAAAAAAATTGCGCAACCCGACATGATGCTTTTAACCCTCGGTGCTGGAAATATTTGGGAAGTGGGCAAGACTTTTTTAGCCGACACAAAACAGGACTAAACGGATTTCACAAAAATGGCTTTAATGGAAATGGATGTGAACAAACAAACACCCGATTTTTTGAAAAAAAAACTTGTCCTAGACTTGAAAGGGTTTTCAGGCGAGCTGTACTGGCATGAACCAATGTCTAAACACACCACCTTAAAAGTCGGTGGGCCCGCAGATCTATTGCTCTTTCCAAAATCTGAGGCAGATCTGGCCCTGCTCATGCCCATACTCACAAAACACGCGCTACCCATTTTTGTGCTCGGAAACGGCAGTAACCTGCTGGTAAGAGACGGGGGCATTACAGGTGCAGTCATTCATTTAAGATATTTAAATCAGATGAAACAAGTCGGGGCAAACCACCTCTTTGCAGAAAGCGGGGTGTCTTACCCTAAACTCGCCCTTTTTGCAAAGGATCACGGTTTGAGCGGTCTTGAATTTGCGAGCGGCATTCCAGGTTCGGTCGGTGGTGCGGTGGCCATGAATGCGGGGATTCCCAATTATGAAACGGCTCAGGTTTTGATATCTGTTCGCCTCATGGATTTTTTGGGAAACAAAGGCAATTATTCGGTGCAGGATCTGGCATTTTCCTATCGAAAAACCACGCTCCCACAAGCACTGATTCTCTCAGCGACTTTTATTTTGAGATCTAATCCAAAAAGACTGATTGAAGCTAAAATGAAACATCTTTTAAAACGACGGCAGGTCACGCAGCCCCTACAAAAACCAAACTGTGGATCAGTTTTTAAAAATCCACCAGGCCAACATGCAGGCGCACTAATTGAAGCGGTAGGCCTCAAAGGCTTTTCTATCGGAGACGCACAAATTTCGGAACGACATGGGAATTTCATTCTCAATCACGGGAGGGCGACTGCGTCAGACTGCCTCGCCCTCATCACAAAAATCCAGGAAGATGTCACACAACAAACAGGCATTACCCTGGCATTAGAAGTCAAAGTCATTGGCAGGGATACGCCTTAAATATGGACAATAGACCCAATAAACGCTTCCTGGAAAAACGCATCGGGGTTTTGATGGGCGGCCTATCCTCCGAACGTGAAGTTTCGCTTAAAAGTGGCGCGGCCATTTCCGCAAGCCTCGCCCGTCTGGGCTATCACCAAATTCCCATTGATATGGACGCTGACATCGCCCTGACCTTAAAACGTGAACACCTTGATGTGGTTTTTATCGCCCTGCACGGTCGTTATGGGGAAGATGGGGCGATTCAAGGCTTACTCGAAATTATGAATATTCCCTACACCGGCTCCAAACTGACTGCCAGTGCACTGGCGATGAATAAAATCGCATCCGATGGTCTTTTAAAAGCGCACGGACTGCCCCTCCCAAAAACCCTTATTTTGACACAAGAAGAAACAAAAAAAATAGAAACGCTGCAATTATCCATTCCTCTTCCCTTTGTCATCAAACCCGTATCAGAGGGCTCCAGTGTCGGTGTGTCCATTGTAAAAAGCCCTGAGCAAATTAAACCTGCGCTTGAAACGGCCTTTCGTTTTGGGACGAAGATTCTGCTGCAATCTTATATCTCCGGGATGGAAGTACATGTGGGCATACTAGATGAAAAACCCTTAGGTGCCATTGAAATTAAATCAAAAGGGACATTTTACGATTACGACGCAAAATATGTCCCCGGGATGTCTAAACACATCTTTCCCGCACCGCTTCCGGCGGATGTCTACCAACACGTGCTCGATTTGGCCTTACAGGCTCACCAGGCTTTGGGATGCAAGAGCTATAGCCGTGTGGACTTGCTCATTGATTCAGAGATGAAACCCTATGTGCTTGAAGTCAATACCTTGCCTGGCATGACAGAAACCAGTTTGATGCCCGAAATGGCACGTGAATGCGGAATTGACTTTGATGCCTTGGTTGAAAAAATTTTAAACACCGCCTGCACCGAACATGAGGACAAGTCTTGCCCATCAAGATAAACAAAAGACGAAAAAGCCCCACGAAGAAACGGGGTCAAACAAGCGCTCAAGTCAAAACCTCTTTTGAAGGTGGGGTACGCATTGTCGTGGTGGCCTTCGTTGTGGGTGCAGGGCTTTTCATGTTGACGCTTGGTGTGGAAAAAATCGGAACTTTGCCTGTTTTTGAGGTCAAAGAAATTCAGTGGATTGGCTTGAAACATTTGACGGAAAAAAAGATGGGAGAACGCTTTCAATCCGTGCTGGGAAAAAACCTTTTTAAAGTGGATATCGCTGCCATTCAAGAACGTTTGCTTGCACATCAGTGGATCAAAGAAGCCACGGTCAAAAAGCGCTTCCCCAATCGTATTCTCATTGTGGTGATCGAACGCAAACCCGCCTCAGTCGAATATGAAAAAGGAACCTTGATGGGCGAAATGGTCAATTTCACCACAGCGCCCTACCTGGTCGATCAAGAAGGCATCACGCTTCAGCAAGGTGGCCCCTTCCCGGCCAAACTGCCTCGCTTGATCAATATCAATCCAGAAAATTATGCCGACGGACTGGCACTCGGAACATTGGCCCAAAATCGACCGGGGGTTTTTATCGACCTATCAGACCCAAAAAATTTACAGGTCTATTTCATTACACCGGAAGAAAAAATGCAGACAGGCTTATTACATTTAGGCGCGGATAGACATGCGGAAAAGTGGCTGCAATTTTTAGAGATCGAAACAGATCTTGCAGAACGTGGCCTTTCTTCCTGGGAGCTTGATCTACGGATTTCAGGCATGGCAGTGCTTAAAGCATCTGAACCAGGACGCAGCCCCAATACGCTTTATTTTTAGACACATTTTTTAGAGGAGGTTCGATATGGCCAAGGGAGAGGATATTCTAGTCGGATTGGACGTTGGTACGACAAAAATTTGTGCAATTGTTGCCGAGGTCATTGATGACAAACGTATCGACATTATCGGTATCGGCACCCACCCTTCCGTTGGCCTAAAAAAGGGCATGGTCATCAATATCGAAAGCACGGTGAAATCCATAAAACGTGCGGTGGAAGAGGCCGAGTTAATGGCCGGTGTCGATATCGGCAGTATCTACACAGGGATTGCGGGTGGACACATCAAAGGGTTTAATAGCAGCGGCGTTGTGGCGGTTAAGGACCAGGAAGTTTCCCAAAGTGATATCGACCGAGTCATGGACGCCGCAAAAGCAATCTCAATTCCCGATGACCAAAAAATTCTTCACGTTCTGCCGCAAGAATTTGTCATTGACCAACAAGACGGTATTAAAGAACCGCTCGGGATGTCGGGTGTACGTCTCGAAGTCATTGTTCACATTATCACCGGTGCGGTCACCGCCGCACAAAATATCGAAAAAAGCATCCAACGTGGCGGGCTTGATATGATCGAAATGATCCTGCAACCCATCGCCTCAAGTGAAGCGGTTTTAACCCCGGAAGAAAAAGAGTTGGGGGTAGCGGTCGTCGATATTGGCGGCGGAACCACAGATATTGCAACCTTTGTGGATGGAGGTGTACGACACACCGCCGTCATTCCCATTGGCGGCACCCATTTCACAAATGACATCGCCATCGGCTTAAGAACACCTCGGGCCGACGCAGAAAAAATTAAGATCCAATATGGCTGTGCATCGGTTGATTTATTGGACGAGAATGAAGTCATCGAAGTCCCAAGTGTGGGCGGTCGCCCTCCCCGTCAACTCTCACGACAACTGCTTTCTGAAATTATTGAACCGCGGGCCGAGGAAATTTTTTCTCTGGTTGCGCAAGAGCTTGAAAAAATGGGGGATCAAGATCGTGTGGCCTCTGGTGTGGTCATTACCGGAGGGACATCCTCATTTAAGGGAATGATTGAAGTCGCCGAGCGAGTACTGGGGCTGCCCGTTCGTCTTGGTGTCCCGACGGAAGTCGGGGGTTTAGTGGATGTCGTCAATACGCCCGGATTTTCAACGGGTGTCGGTCTCACCTTGTATGCCTTTAGAAGTCGAACGAAAAAAGAAGTTCAGCGGCGTGGGAAACAAAAGATGTTTCAACGAATGCGTAATTGGGTCAAGGGATTTTTTTAGAAATTATAAACGTCTACAAGTGTTTTAAACATTAGGGAGAGCCCCGGGAGTGCTCTCCCCCAAACGAGGAGGTTCCATGTTTTTATTTGACGAAGAAGAATACAATTCAATGGCAGCACGCATCAAGGTTATTGGTGTCGGCGGCGGTGGTTGTAACGCCATCAATAATATGATTCATTCCGATGTTGAGGGCGTCGAATTTATCGCTGCAAATAGTGACATTCAAGCCTTAAATCTCTCAAAATCATCACAGAAATTGCAATTGGGTGCAAAATTAACCCGGGGCTTGGGTGCAGGCGGCCGACCGCAAATCGGTCGAGAAGCGGCCCTTGAATCGGTTGATGTCATCCGAGAAATGCTGACTGATGTTGACATGGTCTTTGTCACCTCCGGCATGGGTGGCGGCACGGGCACGGGCGCAGCTCCGGTCATCGCCAATATCGCAAAAGAAATGGGCATTCTTACCGTCGGCGTGGTGACCAAACCCTTTGATTTTGAAGGGCCACGACGCATCAAACAAGCGGAAGAAGGCTTAGACGAGCTCAAAAAAGGCTGCCATTCGGTCATTATTATTCCGAATCAGAAACTGCTAGATGTGGTCGAACGCGGCACACCGCTTACGGAATCTTTCCTGGTCATCGATGACGTCTTAAGGCAAGCCGTACAGGGCATTTCAGACCTCATCACAACACCAGGTCTCATGAATGTCGATTTTGCAGACGTCCGGGCTGTCATGTCCTACATGGGACGTTCCGTTATGGGTATGGGCATCGCGAGGGGTGAAAATCGGGCAATCGAAGCCGCACAAATTGCGATTTCAAGTCCCCTCTTGGAAGAAAGCTCGATTGAAGGGGCATCCGGTGTACTTTTAAATGTGACAGGCGGAAAAAATCTTTCAATTCACGAAGTCAGTGAGGCCTCGTCCATCATTCAACAATCCGTCGATACTGATGCCAATATTATTTTCGGGGCCGTGATTTCGGAACAATTGCCCGACGATGAAGTCCGTGTAACCGTCATCGCCACTGGATTTGAAGAAGTTGAAAGAAGAAACGAAATTAAAGCCGAGATTGAAACGCAACAAGAAGAAGCGGTTCAGATCAAAATTGAAGCCCCGCTGGAAGAAGCTCCGGTAGAAGAAGAAATCGATCCGATCATCACGGAGGCAATCTCAGTACCTCAGCAAACAAGCCGTGATAAAGTCGCACATTTAAGAAAAGTTTTGCGGGATGAACGCCCCGAGACAACAGCAAAATATGGAGAAGACTTATGGGACATTCCAACCTTCTTGAGAAACCAGGTCGATTGATGCTCGCAAAAAAAGATCAGCAAACTTACCATTGGGTACAAAACAATGGACGGAGCTATCTTCAACTGCCTTCATTAAGTCATCCCGGTGTTTTTCACCTCTTCGGGACACGGCTTTTAGATGATGAAGCGCTTGCACACTACAAACCGATCCGGCTTCAGCAGGTGCATGGCACACACGTGCAACCAGTTCCGAAAGCCCCCTTATCGGCTCTACTTCATGCCATCGAGGGAGATGCCCTGGTAACGGATGTGCCGAATCGCTTTATTTCGGTTGGAACAGCCGATTGTGTGCCTGTTCTTCTGGTGGACCCCGTCAAAGGGGTAAGTGCCGCAATTCACGCCGGATGGCGGGGCAGTGTGCAGAATATTGTGGGCAAAACAGTGCAAAAGATGGTTTCGCTTTATGGTGCAACACCTGCAAATATCTTTGCAGGCATTGGCCCCTCAATCCAGCCCTGCTGTTTTGAAGTGAGTGCAGATGTTGTCGAAACCGTCGAAAAACAAACACCGCACAGTCAGGCCGTGCTCTATCAGGAAATAGAAAAGCGTGCATCCGGGAAGTGGCAACTGGATCTGATCACCCTGAATCGCTTGCAATTGATTGACGCAGGTCTGCCCGAGACACACATGGCTTCAGCCGGACTCTGCACAAGCTGCCTGCCCAACCTCTTTTACTCTTTTCGCAGGGACAAAAAAAAGAGGGGCAATATGGTCAGTGGCATTATGTTAATCTAGTAGCCTTGAATCAGGGACAGCTAAGGGTCTTGTATCATGCATGCTATTTCGGAAGCACTGGATCGTGTGTCCACTGCAATTGAAAATGCCGCGATCCGTGCAGGCAGAAAACCCAGCGATGTGACCCTCGTGGCCGCCTCAAAGAAAACAGAAATCCTCCAGATTGAAGCAGCCATCGCGTGGGGACTTCGTATTTTTGGAGAAAACCGTGTCCAGGAAGCCCATGCCAAGTTTCTGGATTCGGCACTGATCAAAAAAATAGAAGCCCTGCATTTAATCGGGCCGCTTCAGACAAATAAGGTGAAAAAAGTGGTTGGTCAATTTGATCTGATCCATTCAGTCGATTCTCTGCACTTGGCGGAAAAAATAGAAAAAGAAGCCCTACGACAAGGCATCACGCAGTCTATCTTGATCGAAGTCAACATTGCGGGAGAAGAAAACAAACACGGGGTTTCTCTTGCTCAAACCCCAAACTTGGTCGAGGCCATTCGAAAGTTGGCGCATCTGAAACTCTTGGGTTTGATGACCATCCCCCCCTTAACGGAAAGCGCAGAAGCAGCGAGACCCTATTTTTCAAAATTGCGGAAACTGGGAGAAAGCCTACAACTCCACAAATTTTCGATGGGGATGTCGCGTGACTTTGAAGTCGCGATCGAAGAAGGTGCGACCTGGGTGCGTCCTGGTACCGCAATTTTTGGGAGAAGAACCCTTTGAAAACACAAAAAAAATCTGAAATTCAAATCGCCTTTTTAGGTTCGGGCAATATGGCGGAAGCCATTATCAAAGGCGTTCTTGATGCAGGTCTTTGCAAGGCCAAAACCCTACTTGCTTCAGACTGTTCGGAAAATCGTTTAAAAACACTCCATAAATCTTATAAAATAGAAACAACAGGCTCGAATCGAGAGGCCGTTCGCGCGGCAGAACTTATTATTCTTGGTGTTAAACCCAATGTTGTTGACAGTGTGCTTGCGGAGATCCGCTCGGAGTTGGGCGAAAAGCTCTTAATTTCAGTCGCAGCAGGTGTCCCTTTAGCACGACTGGCCACAGGCTTGGCACGCGAGTCTCAAATCATCCGCGCCATGCCCAATGCACCCGCCAAGGTACAAGCGGGAGCAACCGTACTTGCACTGGGGAAAAGAGTCGACGACACACACTTAAAACGGGCATTACAAATATTTGATGCCATCGGGAAAACCTGGGTGCTCGAAGAAACCCTACTTGATGCCGTAACCGGACTCTCAGGAAGCAGCCCGGCCTTTGTTTTTGTCATGATAGAAGCACTTGCGGATGGAGGCGTCAAAGCTGGGCTTCCCCGAAAAATCGCCCAGGCCCTTGCGGCACAAACGGTATTCGGGGCCGCCAAAATGGTCAATGAAACGGGAGAACACCCCGCACGACTTAAAGACTTTGTTGCCTCACCCGGCGGCACAACCATCAGTGGCATTCATGCACTTGAGACAGGCAATATCCGTGCAGCCTTTATCAATGCGGTTGAAGCCGCGACAAAACGCTCAAAAGAATTGGGAAAAACCTAAACATGAAACAAAGTTTGAGGGAGAACAAGACCGTCGAGTCACCTCACCTGATGTGGCAAGAGGATAAAATAAGAATAACGCAGTATTTAAGGTAAATCGGCGGTTTTCTAAGGAGAAGTTTTAATGTTTGTACTCGGTAATCTACTTTCAGCAACAGCAAATATTATAGATGTCGTCCTTGGCTTCTATATGTACGTCATCATCGGTCGCGCCATTTTATCTTGGGTAAGCCCAGATCCATACAACCCCATCGTGCAATTCCTCTACAAAATAACCGAACCCGTACTCTCCCCCATTAGAAGATGGACCGGAACATATAGCTCTGGAATGGATCTTTCTCCCATGATTGTCATTTTGATTATCATGTTCTTACAGCATTTTCTTGTTGGCACCCTTTTTGGCATTGCGCAACGTCTTGGATAGTGGCCTCAAATAATAAGAAATAAATCAATATAATTTGGCTTACAATATAAGCCCTAGAAAGAGAGGTTGAATATGAAACTAAGCCCCTTGGAACTGAGACAAATTTCTTTCAAAAAAGGCTTCAGGGGGTATTCCCCCCTAGAAGTTGATACCTTTATCGAAAGCCTAGCAGATGATTTAGAAGAACTGCTTGGGAAAATGGCAGACTACAAAGACCAGCAGGACAGACAATCTAAAACAATCGCCGAATTGGAGAAAACAGAAGGCGCCCTCACTGAGACACTTTTGATGGCACAAAAAGCCATGGAAAATGTCAAAGCCAACGCGCAAGCAGAAGGACACCTCATTATTAGACAGGCAGAAGTCCGTGCAGAAGAAATTACGGCAGAAGCCGTGCGTCGTGAAACCCAGCTTCAAGGGGAAATCATGAACCTGCAACGTGCAAAAGGCTACTTGGTCGAAAAAATACGCGGTTTAATCCACAGTTTGGAACGCGACATTCAATGGGACGAAAAAGATACCTCGGAGCTGGGTTCAGATCTCTCCAGTAAAATGAAGATCTAAGAATCACCCATCATAAAAATCGTATGAAAAAAAACTGCTACCGAAAAAATAAGAAAAAACGGGGTAAATCCCTTCTCGCTGCTCTGGGGGTCATCCTCTTCGTTTTACTCGGAACATGGGCTTGGGGCGCACTCACCGAAGACCCATTTGCAAATACGCCGCTGATCCGAGACAAAACATCCATTCGTTTCAAAAATTTTAAACCAAAGCTGGACCATATTGAGGATGGAAAATACGTCACACACTTTGAAAATGGGATTACAGCCACCTACACCCTAAACACAAATATGCAAGAGAGAGTCATTGCCTATTTTGAACGCTACAAAGTCCCCTACGGGGCCTTTGTAGCAATATCGCCCAAAACGGGAAAAATTATGGCACTCGCCGACTACTCCGCCCGCGACCCTCAAAAAAAAGACATCGTTTTACAAGCAAGCTATCCCGCTGCATCGCTTTTTAAAGTCATCACCGCCGCAGCAGCCCTGGAAGCACGGCAAATTTCACCTGATATTTCCATCCCCTATCGAGGAGAGGTTAATCGACTCAAACCTGATTATTGGAAGGAAAATGCGAAAAAAGACACACTTAAGATGTCGATGTCAGAGGCATTTGCAAAATCAAATAATATTGTCTTTGCCAAAGTTGCCCATCGCTGGCTGGATGTCCCCACTTTACTCGACTACGGGGAACGCTTTCAGTTCAACCAAAAGATTCCCTTTGAAAGCCCCATTGCAATCAGTAGAATGGAAATTAATACCGATGTCGGCGGACTTGAAAAAACAGCTGCAGGTTTCGGAAAAGTCGCCATTTCTCCCTTGCATGCTGCCTTAATTACCTCGACCATCGCTAACGAAGGCATTATGATGGCCCCCTGTATGATTGATTTTGTGAGCAATGCGGCAGGCGAAAAACTTTACGAATGCAGCCCCAAGGAAATCACTCAAGCCATCTCGTCAAACACAGCCCATCTATTAAAAGAAATGATGCAGAAAACAGTTCAAAGCGGAACGGTAAAAAATATTTTCAGACGCCGCTATCGTGAAAAAAGCATCCGAAAAATATCAATTGGAGGCAAAACAGGCTCTCTTCGTGGTAAAGAACCCAAAGGACGATACACTTGGTTTGTTGCCATGGCCCCGATTGAAAACCCTGAAATCGTTGTCGCAGCGATGGTCATCAACGACCCGGTGTGGCATATCACCGCACCGCAAGTTGCCAAAGAAGGACTTTCAGCCTATTTTGAGGGAAGCTCCTCTTCATCATCGGGTGGCGAGTTCACCAGGTAATTCTTGCTTCTTTCCTGCCAGGTATGGGATTTAAGAAGGGCTTCAGGTGCATTATGTGTTTGGACTTTCACATTTGGCGGGACAAGATGTTCGTCTTGCAACCAGGTCTGTAAACGGTAACTTTCCTGAAGATCATGTAAAGGAATGCGAACCTCTTTGGACTCAAAAATAAAACCCATTTCGACCGTACCATCGGTCTTAATTGTCACAGCTTGGGCCTGAATATCCATATGTGGGTGAAACGCCAGAACATGATATTCCCCAGGGGGAACATTAATAATTTCGAAACCGCCAGTCTTGTCTGTAATCGCATAATAGGGGTTCCCAACGGCCAAAGCCCATGTCTGCATGTAGTCATGTACACCGCACTGTGTGCGAAAAATATAGTGCCCCGGACGAAACTCAATTTTTTTCGTCACATTTGACTTTGGCAAAACAGGCTTATTAAACATTTGAAAGGTGTATTTGTCATTCAGCGAATAACCCTGGATGCCATGAATGATTGGATCATTACTTGCGATGGTCACAGGATGATTATTTCTCACTGCCGTGACAAAGGGTCGCATTTCACAATCTTCCAACCACATGATCGGAGTCGAAAGAAAAGGTTTTCCTTTTTTAACCCCGACAATGGCAATCACGACATCCTGAAAACCCCCATCAGCAGAGGTTTGAAACTCCTTCAAAATACGGTTCCCATTTCCATCTGAAATGCCACGACAAAAGTCGATATTGGGTGAAAAAATCAAGTGATAGACACGGTTGGGTGGCGTCGGTCCATTCAAAAAAACACGACCTTTTAATGTACCGCCGTTTCGAATCGTCGTTTCTTCGTAAGCAAACCCTTGGGACAAATTTAAGACTGAAAAAATGGATAAAAATAATAGTGAAATGATTATTTTTCTAATCACGGTGTTTCTCCTATGGTTCTAAAGAATTAAATGGATACATTCTCAATGACTTCACGATAGCATAGAACAATTAAGGCCTTCTCTGACCATTGTTGGATCAACATGATGCATTTCGCCGCCGTTAATCTGAAATAATCAGTCGCTCATCCCCTAATTTAAGCCTGTGTTCGTCTGGAGTTGCAGGATCCATTCTAAAGTTTTTCTGTGATTCATAATTTGGACGTCTAATAATGCTGGCATCAAATACAAAATCGAGACGCGTGTTTTCTTGTTCTAAAACCCTCACGGCTTGTTCATAAACACGATAGTGAGGGTGCCAAAGACTAACGATATAATCACCCGGCAACAATCCATCAATCTGATAGCTACCGTCTTTCTTGCTCATCGCATAATAGGGATTATTCACGACAAAACCCCAGCTTTGCATAAATTCATGCATGCCACAAATGAGCTGAGAAATGCGTTTTCCACGGTCAAAATGCAAAACCCCACCCCTTCTTCTTGTTGAAACAGGAAGTGGCGCATTTAGAATGATGTTCCCTCGCTCATTTTGGAAAACCTGGATATTATGGATAATGGGATCACGATTGACAACAGAAATCGGTTGGTGGTTTTCAAGAATTGTGACATTTGGATGCTCGTGATGCATGCGTCCCATGTCGTCTAGAAAAAATTGCTCACGTGCCGCGACATCAGCAGGATGAAACATGCAATCCGTAGCAACAAACTCTCTTTGAATGAGCGGAAATGCCTTCCCTCTCTGCACCCCTTTTACGGCGATCACCGCATTCCAAAGACCGCCTTCATCACTTACGACAAAGTCTTTGAGAAGAACATGCCCATTGCCATCCGAAATTTTTTTACAAAAAGACCCAAAGGGATAAAGAGAAAGGGAAAAAACCCTTGGAGGAGGGATGGATCCTTTTAAAGTAATTTTACCGGCAATTGTTCCACCGCGACTGACATCCACTTCTTCGTAAGCAAAGGCATTTAAATTTTGGAAAAAAACAAGCCCTAGAAAAAAAAGTGAGTTCAAGACCCAGAAACGTAAATTCTCCACAGATACCTCATCTCTTTAAAGGCTCCTCAAGAAGTATAAGGGTATAGAAATAGGCTGAATAAGTCAAAAACAACAAGATTACAGCCTGTTATTTCAGATGCCTTTACCTAAGGGGCATCGAAAAATAACCCAAAAATATCTTTTAGGTTATTTTTCGCCTTAACTGCGTTTATTTTTCCTTGTACGTGATTTAAACTACTCCATTAAAATACGTTCATCTCCTTCTTTCAACATATGGTCTTTTGGAGTCGCGGTATCTAGACGGGTCTGCTCTTGAGATTCATAGGTGGGTCGCTTGATGAGTTCAGCATTAAAAACAAAATCCATCTGACTCTCTTTATTTGCTTTTACGGTCACCGTTTTAGTGTAAATTTTTGAATGCGGATGCCAAATACTCACTTCGTAAGTCCCCGCTGGAATATCATCAATTCTGTACGAACCATCTTTCTCAGTCTTCGCGTAATAGGGGTTTCTCACCACAAACCCCCAACTCTGCATAAATTCATGCATCCCACAGATCATCTGCGAAATACGACGCCCCCGCTTAAAATTTAAAACACCGCCACGTGGTTTGTCCGAAATGGGCAGTGGCGAGTTTAAAATAATATTTCCTTTTTCGTTTTGGTAGACTTGAATGTTGTGTACAACCGGATCCCGGTTGATCATGTTCATCCGCTGGTGATTGTGAAGAATGGCGACGTTGGGGTGCTGATGCCGTAGCTTTCCGTCTGGTCCGATGATAAATTGCTCGTTGTCGGCCACATCTGAGGGATGAAACATACAATCCACTGCCACAAAATCAGCAACGGTCGGATGATAGGGCTTCCCCTGTTTAATATCTCTAATCGAGACCACAGCTTCCCACAAACCGTTATTATCGGGATGAACGATATACTCTTGCAAACGAACATTCCCCTCTCCATCTGAAATCTTTTTACAAAAGGGCCCAAAAGGAAATTGAGCCAAAGTAAACATCCTTGGTTTAGGAAGCTGACCTTCTATCGTAATTGTGCCCGAAATCGAACCACCGGTTTTGATCTCCACCTCTTCATATGCATCTACAATGGAAGTCTGGATAAACCCGACTAAAATCGCCAACACGATTATAAACCCAAGTTTAAATGTTATTTTCATAGCCTCCCCCTAAAAATAGATTGGGGCAAGGGTAAGATGAAAATTTACCACTTGCCCCAATCTGTTTACTTACTGTCTTGCGGATTGATTATTTATCAATCATGGACATGGGTCCAGGCGTTTTGTCCAGACCTGAAAGCGCCGCAGGTGCTTCTTCTTTTGGCGCTTCTGCCGTTCGACCACCCATTCCGCCACCGGAATTGAGTGGAAGAATCGATTGACTGCCAACCGGAAGAACCTTGAAATAGCCCCACTGTCCCGCCGCTGCATAAGGCAGACGATGGTTTTGCCAGAGGTAAATCCCTGGTAAATGGGTCGGGCCACCTGCCGCACGAACAAATACGTCCATATTCTCAGATCCACCAAACTCTTCAGCGCTCATCATATCAGCGCCTGGCATATTGATCTTGAATGGCCATTGGTGTCCTTCAAGTGCGAACATCTGGTTCTGCTCGTTGAAAGCACCAAAGACATGAATCCGGACAGGATCACCCGCATGTGCCACGATGGTTGGTGTCACAGGGTCA
>JAADHI010000167.1 GCA_013151935.1 Candidatus Manganitrophaceae bacterium | reverse complement strand
GGGTCATGGTGTGTCCTCCGATTTCCATCCCCATCTCTACCATTTCTCTTAATTGAGGCCAATTCAACATCAGATCTTTTGGAAAAGAGGGCGTATCATCCAGTTCAAATCGAAAAACCTTTCGGATGTTTTCCCTTGTTTCAATGGTGACGGATTTAAATAAGCGGGTCATTTTTTTGATGGCCTGCTCTCGCTGCTCTGCATTAGAAAGTGGGATGCAGCATTTTCTGTCTGGAAGAGGCAGTGTCATCTCTTTTTTCTTTGTATTTTCAATTAAATGTCGTACTTCGGCGACCCAAAAGGCTTCGTCTGATTCAATGCACCCGGCTGTGATATAAAAAAGTCCGGTGAGTCCGTATTGTTGAAGTACTTTTGCCGCCCCCAGGTTATCGGCATATCCATCATCAAATGTTAGCACAAGTGTATTTTTGGGGAAGGCTTCTCGGTTTTGAATCTGCTCAATCAGGTGGTTCATTTTGATCACATGAAAATATTTTGCAAAATAAGCCACCTGTTCGGTGAAAGCCTCAGGGGTAATACGAATGCCGGCGCTGATTAAATTACTATCGGAACAAACGGAATGATAGCGCGCAATCACCGGAATAGCAGATGGCACAAGACGGCGTTTCATCGCATCAATACCGCTTTGGTAAACAAGAGATTTAACGACTAAGGCGATCCTGTTTTTTATACTTTTCATTTCAAATGCTCCAGTCTTGCTTAATGGACTGTTTCTTTTGTGTCTTTGAAAAGCCGATCAAGTGCTAAAATCACCGATTGGTAGTTGGATTTAAATCCCTCAAGTCCACCCCCGTAAGGATCTTTTATGATGATGTCTTTCCCCGGGGAGGAAAGTGCACCCAAAAAATAAATTTTAGTGCCGGCGAAAGAAAAACGTTCTGTCATGATTTTTTTGTTTTCCTCATCAAAAATAAAGGCCACATCGGCTTGCTGCAATAAGGCTTTTGTGACGATTGTAGACCGGTGTTCGCTGAGGTCAATTCCAAATGTCTTGGCCGCTGTGAGGGCATCCTCGGGGCTCGTCCGATTTTGAATGGGATAGTAGCCACAGGAGCGTATTTGAATATCTTTTGGAAAAACAGTGCGAGCGTACTGTTCGGCGAAGGGGCTTCTACAGATATTCCCTTTACAAATAAAGAGCACATTTTTTGCGGTTTGTACCTTGCGATGGATTTTCTTTGCGTATCGGTTTCGGTTAAAAGGATGAGACAAAAAGCGCATTATTATTTTATTCGAAAACCGGCTGACATAAGTCGCAATCAGTTGTTTAATTTCTAAAAACCCTGGTTTGGGATCATCCCAAACCAGGGTATCATTTTTCTCACGCATCTTGATGAGGTTTACGATACTTTCTTTAAGAAATGCCAAGAGAGGAAAACGAGGATGTTTGCGTTCCGAGGGTTTTGCTCGGATTTGGTCCAATAGCCACTGGAAGTCTTTTGATGTGTTTCGGCAGAAAATTCCTTGACGATAATCGTTGGTAAAGTCTTTCTTATTTTCGACAAGCAGTTGATAAAGGGCATAAGGAAAGTCCACACCACTGACGATGGCCAAGGGCAAGGAACCCCAAAAACGGCCGTTAATTTCAACCAAAATCCAATCGTTTGTCTCTACATTGACCATAAATTCAACCATGGCCACGCCAGTATAACGCAAGGATTTCATGAGTTGTGTCGTGGCATCCAGTAATTCGGGTTTGAGTGCAACGCTCTTGCGATATGAACTGCCTCCACCTCCAATGGGTTCGTGGACGCGTTCATGTTGAAACGAAAGTAAAATTTCTCCCTCGGAGACCAGGACTTCTACGCCGACGCCCTTTCCTGTGAAATAGGATTGGGCTTGTACTGCGCCAGAGCGCAGCATGCCTTTCACGAGGTTTCTGGCTTCCTCCTTGTTGTCTGCACGACGGACATGATTTTTCCGTCGGAGGTTTCCAATACGAAAGGATGCGCTGGGTTTCAAAATAATAGGTAAACCCAATTTTTTTGTAACTTGCTCGACTTGTGCCAGAGCCGTTAATGTCTCACTTTTCGGAACCTTAACCCCCAATGTTTCGGCGAGTTTTGTGAGTCGGGTTTTGTCAAAGACGGTCTCAAAAACATCGTCTGGGAGCGTGTATATTTTTGCAAGGTTTTCAAAGGCTGTCCGGTGGTGTTGCAGTGGCAGAATGGTGGGGTCACTACAGGGGATAACCAGTGTGTACTTTTCGCGGCTTAAGATGGAGATCAGCTTTTTTTTCCAGGCGTCGTCATCGGGAGTATAGGGTGGGATGTCGTGGATCTCTTGCACATATCTTGAGTGACGGACGAGGGAATTAGGTGAGCTCCAAGCCAGATGAACGGTCAAATTTTGACGACCGAGTGATCGTACGACGCTCAAGCAACTTCGATTGTCTTGTCCGAGGACGAGGACTTTCCCTTTTTCTTTCATCGACTGTTCTTCTCTGGAGTGCTCACAAAGACTAGGCATCTTTATGCGGTTTTAGGATACTATAAAAAGTAGCTTACTTCAGGTGTTTTTCAGAAATATCATTCCCATGACCATTTTTAAAATACCGCTCCCCCTTGTCCCATTTGACGGATTGGCTGTTGCTCAAGCCTCGCCATATTCCCAGCATTGCGGCAATATTTTGGATGCCGAAATAGTAGGGCGCGGATAAAATGGAGACGGGGTTCCCGATGAAATGGGCGAGAAGGGCCATGCTGTAAACGCCGAGTTGGATGGCAAAAAAAACCATATAAAAAGTTTGTTCCAGTATAAAACCATTTGCAATAAAAAGCCCTAAAAATTGTAAAGGCAGGAGCCATCGTAATATTTTGTGGGAAATAAACTGAAAGATCTGCATCCCTTGTTTCCATGGCGGCATGCCCAGACCTGTTTTGATGGCCTGAATACCTCCGGCAACCACACGCACCCGTGTCCAAAAGGCCTCTCTTACGTTACTGACACTGTGTTCTTTCCCTTTGGCTTTAGATTCAAACAGGATACGCTTTCCCTTTCTGAGAATATTCATTGAAATGACCAAGTCATCTAAAATCACATGTTTTGCCACCGTTTGGTAATCTTCCCTTCGTATTGCATACATTGCACCATCTGCCCCGGTGACGGAGCCTGTTTTAGACTCCAGTGCTTTGATCTGGTTCTCATAAGCCTGATAGATCAAGTCCAGTGCTCCGACGGGACTGTTTGTTTTAATCAAAGATACATTTCCAGAGACGACGCCGACTTCTGGATCCTTAAAATGTTGAACCAAGGTTTGAATGGCTTGTTTGTCATACATCACATTTGCGTCTGATAAGACCACGATTCCATCGTGGATTTGATGCATTGCCTGATTGATGACTGAAATTTTACCGCAGCGCTGAGGATTAGACCATAAAAGAACGCCTTCTGCCTGATATGAGCTAACGATGGTATTCGTTTTGTCAGTGGAGCCGTCTGAGGCAATGATGATACGCAGCTTTTTTTTAGGATAATCCAGGGCGAGGGAATTTAAAATTTTGTCCGAGATCACCCTGTCTTCATTGTAAGCAGGAATAAGCAAAGTGACTTGGGGGAGGAAATCGGGGTCTTGTTTGGATTTCTTTTCTTCGCGGTAAAAAAGCGAAGCGATAAGCCATAAGAGAAGTGCATAGCCTAAAATCGTATAAACGATAAGAGAGATGATAATCCAAAAGGCGTATTCCACGATCGAGGCCTCACGTTTAGCCTGGGCTTCCCCCTATTTTAAAGGATACCAGAAAAGGCAGAGGGCGCTTTTAGCACTCACAGGGGCTTGCGCTCTTCGTGAGACTTCTTTTTATCTCTTTCCGGTTCCCAGGTTGTTGGGGCACTTCCTCTGAGAGACTTCCACATCCCGTGCAGCGACGCGATATTCATCAGGCAAAAATAATACGGCAAGTAAAATACACGCGAGCGGATACCCACTTTAGCCAAAATGAATCCAATGAGTGTCAGGAGATAAAACAATCCCTGTAAGAGTCCGATGGCCTTATAAAGGGGTGCTTGAGACCAGAGCAGAATATTGCTTAAAGCAAGAGAAAGGATGAAAAATGGCGTCAGCCAGCGTAGCAGTTTATGAGAGATGAGTTGAATGGCGTAAAAGCCGAAGCGCAATGGGTTCAAGAGTCTCGACACGCGCATCAGGCCACGCAAGCTTCTGGAAACGATACGTACTTTGCGACGGTATTCTTCGCCAAACTGGTTTACGGTTTCTTCATGGCAAATGGCTTCTGGTTCAAAAATACCTCGAAACCCCTTTTCAATAATTTGCAAAGGATTTACAAAATCGTTGATATCTGTTGATCGCAATGGGCTATAGAGTTCTTTTCGAATGGCGTAGAGCGCACCATCGGCACCAATCATCGAACCCAGTGAACTTTCGATGGATTTAATTTTAAGGTCATAATTCCAATAGAGGTCTTCACACCATCCAACAAACGAAGTTTTTGTCTCAACATAGCGGGATGCTCCGGTGGCATAGCCGATGGTTTGATCCGCAAAATTTCGAACCAATTTTTGAACCACTTTCTCGTCATAAAAGGCATTCGCATCTGAGAAGATAATGATTTCCCCTTTTGCGCTTGAGACGGCATGATTGAGTCCCAGGGTTTTCCCGCCCCGCTGCGCCATACGAAGTAATGTAATGCCAGCACTTGCGTATTCGGAAACAATTTGATCGGTTTCATCGGATGAAGCATCGGAAACGACAAATATCTCAAGTTTATCACGGGGATATAAGAGGGCAAGGCTGTTTTTAATTTTTGCTCGAATGGTTGCGGCCTCATTGTATGCGGAGATAATGAGGGTGACCGAAGGTTCAAAATCCTGCTGCTGTATGGGGGTGGTCCCTTTGATGGCACGGACAAGGAGCAACAGAAGTGGATAACCCAGATAGATATAAAATAGGGTTACAAATGCGGCCCAAAATAAAAAAGTCATGAAGGTTTTCCTGATTTCATCAGAGCGCCTTAAACCATTGAAGGATGACGGAGACAATTCGTCCTGCAGCCTTGCCATCCCACAAATCAATTTGTGTGTTTTTTTGGGGAGCTTGTTTCAAGATTTTCTGTGCGGCGGTAATAATCCGTTGTGGGTCGGTGCCGACGAGCTGATTTGTTCCTTTGGAGACCGTAATAGGACGCTCCGTGTTTTCCCGAATGGTGATACAGGGGATATTTAAAATACTCGTTTCTTCCTGAATTCCGCCTGAGTCAGTCATCACGATGGCCGCGTGCATCATCAACTGCATAAAATCGAGATAGCCCACGGGTTGCAATAAATGAATCCCTTTTTCATCTGTCGTGTTGCTGGTATGAAAACCCAGTTTGGTAATATGTCCACGTGTGCGTGGGTGTACGGGAAAGATGATGGGGATGTCTCCTCCGATTGTTTCTAGGGCATTCATAATGCCACGAAAAACCGTTTCATCATCCACATTAGAGGGGCGGTGCAGGGTGACCAGTGCGTACACGCCATCCGTGATGCCACATTTCCTGAGGACATCGGAAGTCGTCGCTTGTTTTTTTAGGCGAAGCAAGGTGTCGATCATGGTATTTCCGACAAAAAAAATCTTTTTGCGGTCTATGCCCTCATTTACAAGGTTGTCTTCGGCTTCCGGTGAGGTTGTCAATAAAATATCTGACAATACATCTGTCATCAGTCGATTGATCTCTTCAGGCATTGTGCGATCAAAACTGCGAAGCCCTGCTTCAAGATGGGCAATGGGGATATGGAGCTTGCTGGCCGTCAAACTACAGGCCAATGTGGAGTTAACATCTCCAGGGACAATCAGCAGATCCGGACGGTCTTGAACTAGAACGGGTTCGAAAGCTGACATAATACGTGCTGTTTGTTGGGCATGTGAGCCAGAACCCACTTCCAGATCAATATCGGGTTTGCACATGCCCAGCTCATCAAAAAAAATCTGGGACATTTTTTCGTCATAGTGTTGTCCGGTATGAACGAGTGTCTGCTCGATTTCTTGATGTTCAGCCATTTCGCGGATAATGGGAGAAACCTTCATAAAATTAGGTCGTGCCCCGACCACATGCATTATTTTCATTTAGTTGCTCAAACGCCTCCGAATGAATGGTCCAATCATCTTTGTCAGGGGAAGTGGGAGTTTGCGCCAAGCCTGGGTGACGAGGTTATAGCGTGCATCATCGGAATGAATCATTGCCCCTTTATGATCCCCTTTTTTTGAATAATAGCCCCAGTGTAATGGCTCGACCTCGGCCCCCCACTGTGTTTTAAAACGGTAGGTTCCGCTCCCGGGAGATGAACGACCAAAATCAAAACGTTCATAGCCCGCTTCAGATGCCCAGCGAATGGTTTCCCAGTAGAGGAGGTTGTTTGGGCAAAGCTTGATATGGGATTTTAAGGAGGAGGCCCAAGGGATTTGAACCGTATCTTTGAAATAAAGGCAAATCCCCCCGCCGATTGTTTTTCCCTCTTTTTTCACGAGAATGATTTTAGCACTTTCTTTGAAGGTCTTTAAAATTTCAGCAAAAAACTTTAGGCCATGCACAGGGGAACCCAGGGCTTGCATATTGATCGCAAAAACATCGTAAAAATCTTTGAGACCCTCCAAGCCGTGCCAAGAGGCTGTCAAACCTGATTTTTGGGGTTTTCGGATTTGGTTTCTGAGTTTGGCATTAAATCCCTTCCACAAGAGATCAGGGTCTTTTAGAAGTTTGAGTACCAGTGTGACCTTCTCTCCATGCGCGGGCAGATCGAGACCACTTGCGTGACGATGTCTAAAATCGAGTGAAGTGACCTGGGCTTCGTCTGCCAGGGCCAGTGCTTTTTTATATAAGCCTTCTTTTACAATTTGCGCATTGGCGCAAATACCTCCGTCATCTAAGAAAGGGAGAGAAACAAATGAACGGGAAAAGCGGAGGTTTTGCATGGAAATAAGGGGAAGAATCCCATTGATGATGCCATCATTCTCGTCCCAAAGATAGAGCGGCTGATGTCCATAGCTTTTTGAGATGACGTCTTGCCAGCCACTCAGGTGGCAATGGCCTGCATTTGTATTTTGTGCAACAAAATCATCCCAGCGTTTATTGTTCTCCTCTGAGGGTGGGCATAGATTGACAGACATAACTATTCGAGTACCTCGTTGATTTGATAGTCCTTGGTTTCAGAGGCATGTGTAAAAATGATGATTTCTCCCAATAGACCGATCGAAAAAAGCTGAATGCCCAGTACCATCAGTAATACCCCCAGAACGAGAAGGGGGCGTCCCGCAATACCGCCCAGCCCCATGATACGGTAGATGGCCAGATAGGTGGCAATCAGCGCACCTGTGCCAAACAGGGAGGAGCCGACCAAACCAAAAAACCGAAGGGGTTTTCGTGTAAATTTGAAGAGAAAGAATAGCGTGAGGATGTCCAGCAGCCGACGTAAATAAATGCCCGGATTTTGGAGACGGCTTTTTTTGTCCTGCACGTTTTGTTGGACGGGGGTTTCAACGACACTGAACCCTCTTTGGTAGGCGAGCAGGGGTAAAAAGCGATGGAGGTCCCCATAAAGGTGGACTTCTTCTGTTACTTTTCGGCGCATGATACGAAGGCCACAGCTGACATCGTGATATTTTGCGCCAGTCAACATGCGCATCAAGAGATGAAATACACGAGACTGCAGGCGATTTAAAAATGAATCAATTCGAGGGAAACGCCGCGTGATCACAAGGTCATCTCCCTTTTGCTCAAAAACATCAAGGAGTTTCGAAAGCTCTTCGGGCACAACCTGAAAATAGGCGGCTAATGTGATGATGTTTGTGCCACTGGTTTGTTCAAATCCGACCGAAAGGGCTGTGGCTTCGCCAAAACTTCGATTGAGTACGATGACCTTAATGTCAGAATGGGATTGCATCAAATGTTTTAAGGTTTCAAGCGCTTCTGGATGTGCGCCGTCCACGATAAAAATAAATTCAAAGGGTTTCCCTTTTTCCGTGAGGATCTTTGCGTATTGTAAATAAAGTTCGCTCAAATCATCGTGGCGTTCACAAATGGGCACCACGACTGAAAAATCGTAGGTTTTTCGGGGGGACGCTTTTAGCGTAACTGCCTCTTCATTTTGCATTATGTTATCACCTTCCCTGTGTTGGATCGAAGGGTTTTAATGTTGGGTCGTAGGCCTTTACTGGGCCTAAAATCCCCCGTTTTCATTGAGAGTTCCCCAATAATACCCAGTGCGATGAGGTGAGTGCCGAGAAAAAAGAATAAAAGGCCGACGGTTGTCATGACCAACCAGCTTTCAATTTTTTCAACTGCGAGGAAATTTTTTGTAGCGAAAAATGAGACAAACCCTGCAATGACAAACGGGAGGGAAAAAAAACCAAACCATCGGAGTGGTTTAGATGCAAAACCAATAATCATTTTTACTGTAATGATGTCGAGAATGACACGCCAAACCCGACTGATCCCATATTTACTCTCTCCAAACTGACGTGCGTGATGTTTGACGACAACTTCGGTCACGCGTGCTCCAGTGAGTGTCGTCATGGCGGGAATAAATCGATGCATTTCCCCATAGAGAAAGACATTTTTTATAATGGATGCACGATAGGCTTTCAATGAGCAGCCGTTGTCATGGATTCTGACCCCGGTCACACGACCGATGATCCAGTTGGCAATGATTGATGGAAATCGGCGTGACCAAAATTTATCTTGTCGATTTTTTCGCCAGCCGCAGACCACATCATACCCCTCGTCCATTTTATTTAACAACATGGGGATGTCCGAAGGGTCGTTCTGAAGGTCTCCATCCATACTCACAACACGTTCCCCTTGGGCGGCATCGAAGCCTGCGGCCATTGCGGCGGTCTGACCGTAATTTCTCCGGAATTGAACCCTTCTAAAATGAGGGTCGGTGTCTTGAATTTCTTGTAAGATCTCAGGGGTGCGGTCTGAACTGCCGTCGTCCACAAAAATGATTTCGTAAGGTTTGTTGATTGATTGACAGACGACACGAATTTTTTCATAAAGCAGATGGACTGAATCTTCTTCATTGTAGACAGGGACGGCAACAGAAAGGTAGAGATGGGTTTTCAAACAAAGGTCCTCTTGACGACTCCGATTGGGTGGAGGCGCGTGTTTATTGAAGGGTTGCCCTTTTTATAAGGAGTGTCTCGTAATTCTAATCGATCTTAGTAGAAAAGCAATGTTTTTTAGCCCAAAGGTGTCTTTTCGGAAGAGAAGAAGTGTATTCGGTTTTATCGAAGCACTTCTTCTGAAAAAGAAGTGCCATTTTCGCGTACTTGTTTTCGGATCATGCGACTAATTTTTAAACCGAGACACATGACGATGGTGCCAAAGACCACATAGAGGGGGGCCAAATAGATCTGCAAGGGTGTCCCGTTGATGCCATTAGGGTTTTTCATAAACAGGAAAAAACGGTAGCCCCAGATGCCCAGTAAAATTGAACCGGAGCGAATGAGGCGAATTGCCCTTTTTCGGTTAAATTCACGTTTTTGTAAGCCGATTTTAAGCAGAGAATAAGCAATCCAAGCGGAAAGAGACGCGCCCAATAAATGGGGCGCAAAAAGTGGGTCTTCTTCGTGCATCCGAATAACACGGTAGAGCCGAATGATGCCGAGCACAAACAAAATCGCACCCGAAACAACGAGAAAACGATGTATTTTTTTTAACACCTTGAAAGATCCTATTCTAAAATGAAGAAGGTCACTTTAGCATCTCTTTTTAAACGAAGACAAGTGAATCCTTGATTTACAATAGCGTCTTTCCCTGAGTAAGGGGGAAGGCCCTCACGCTTAAGGGAAATCCTGATTTCGTCTGCGTTGACAAAAAAAGGGGGGATGGTTAAAATCAGCCCCCATGTCACGCGTCACTTTACAAGCACTGATTCATCATTAGCCCATGAAACAAATCGGCATCGCCCTCAGACCCAAACACCCTCAAGGCAAAGAGACGCTTGATGATCTAAGTCAGTGGCTTGTCGCCCAGGACAAGACCGTTGTTTTGCTACAACGTGGTGATAAAGCCCCCCCTCCCCCCCTGGATCTCCTGATTGTGCTGGGGGGTGATGGTACTTTCCTTTCGGCAGCGCGACAGGTTGCAGGGCGAGATACCCCTATTTTGGGGGTTAATCTAGGCAGTCTTGGTTTTTTAACCGAAGTGACACTTGATGAGCTCTATAGCAATTTAAAACGGATTTTTGAAGATGGTTTTGAAGAAGATCATCGCCAAACCCTGTGCAGTTTTGTTTCGCGTGAGAATGTCGACTATGCTCAGCCTACGGTTTTGAACGATGTGACGATCCACAAAGGGTCGCTTTCAAAACTTCTTCAGCTTGAAATCACCATTGATTCTCAATTTGTTACGGCGATTCGGGCGGATGGACTGATCATTTCAAGCGCAACGGGTTCCACGGCCTATTCCCTTTCTTCGGGCGGACCGATTGTTCACCCTTCAGTGGATGCCATGTTGTTGACCCCGATTTCACCACACATGTTGACCAACCGTCCTTTGCTTGTGCGAAGCGACGCACAGGTCTGTGTTACCTTAAAAAGTGCGGAGGAAGGGCCGATTGTGATGTTTGATGGCCAAGAGGTCTTTTCTCTGCAATCCAATGATGTTGTCCAGATTACGGCGGCTGAAAAACGGCTGCGGATGATTCTTTCACCCAATCGCAGTTATTACGAAGTCCTCCGCCAAAAACTCAAATGGGGAGCGTTTTGAAAATTTTATCCAAACAGATCATTTTCAGTGCGACGTTTATTTTTATAGTCCTGAAATCTTTGGCCCTTGCCCAAGTTCCCCCGCCTTTATTGGACATCCCAAATCCTAAATGGACAAGCTGGTCGATTGGAGATGTTGTGATTAGGGGTTTGGCCGCAGAAGGAAATATCCTCTGGATCGGCACCTCCAATGGTCTGATCCGTTTTGATCGCAAAAAAGAAGAGCCTACCGTATTTAATGTCAAAAAATCCGGACTGCTTTCAAATGTGATTGTTTCGATTACGCCAGATAAAAAAGGTAATGTCTGGATCGGGACTTATGGGGGCGGTCTTGCCCGTTTTGATGGACGGACCTGGGAGGTTTTTACCCCTTACGGCTATGGGCAGAAAAGCTATGGCGCGAATTGGACAGCTTATGGTCCAAAAGAGGGCTTGGGGGATCTTTGGGTTTATGACTTGCTGTTTGAACCGGATGGCTCCATGTGGGTTGCAACCTGGAAAGGGGCCAGCCATTCTAAAAAAGAGGGTTTTTTGACCTACACAATGGATGATGGTTTGGTCGATAAATGGGTGTATACCCTCGAAAGGGAGGACTCAGGTGTGCTCTGGTTTGGCACTGAAGGTGGCATTAACCGTTTTGACGGGACGACTTGGCAGTCCTGGACACATCAGGATGGACTCGGGGCCTCAATCACTCAGGTCTTAGAACGTCCAAAAAAAGAAGCGCCTTATACCGAAGATGAAGACCACCACTTGCAAAGTGGCCGAGAAAATCAAGAAACGAATCCCAATTATGTCGTTTCATCTGCCATTGGGCCAAAGGGTTATAAGTGGTTTGGAACCTGGGGTAGTGGTTTGTCTCGTTTCGATGGGAAAACTTTTCTTAATTTCACGACAAAAGACGGATTGGCCGGAAATATCATCAATGCCATTGAAGTGGATGCTTCGGGCATGATGTGGATCGGGACCAACAAAGGCGTGAGTCGTTTTGATGGTCAGCATTTTACAAATTTTACGAAACAAGAGGGTCTCTTGGGAGACTATGTTTTTGCCATTGCCATTGATCCCGATGGACACAAATGGTTTGGCACCTTTGGCGGCGTGAGTCGTTACACGGGGGATTAAACTTCTTTTAATCAGAGCGTCCTTAAGTTAGGTTGTTGATCCCTCCGACTGTTTTTTTTCAAAATCCAGCAACCACTGTTTACGATGCAGTCCACCCCCGTAACCCTTCAAGCTGCCATCTGATCCCACAATCCGGTGACAGGGAATAATAATGCCGATACGGTTGTGTCCATTGGCTGAGGCGACCGCTCGAATCGCCTTGGGCTTGCCTAAAGCGATGGCTTGTTTTTTGTAAGAATGTGTCTTTCCGTAGGGGATTTCTTGCAGTTTTTGCCAAACGGATTTCTGAAATGCTGTTCCTGATAGGTGTAGTGGGACAGTGAAGTTTTTTAGCAATCCAGAAAAGTAGGTCTGAATTTCTTGTTGTACCCGCGTTAAATATGGGTTTTCTCCCGGAAGCATGATGGCCTTAAGTTGTTTACACAAATCCTTAAGTTCCGTCTCCAGTATTTTGCGGTCTGTAAACTCAAGTAAACAAAGCCCTCTGTTGCTGGCACAGGCAAACATGGTCCCTAGGGGTGTTGTGAAGCGCAGGAAGTTTAATACCGATTTTTGACGTGTTTTTGAAGGCGGTTCACCAAAAACAGTGCGATAGCTTTCATTAAAGGTGCTGAGGGATTCATAACCACTTTCGAATGCAGAAGCGGTAATTCCCTCGCCGCTTTGAATTCGCGTGAACACTGAGTTCAGGCGTAACATCCGTTGGTAGGTCTGGAAGGTCATGTGATGATGACTTTTAAACCACCGCCGAATCTGGCTGGGGACAATGCCCCGCGTTCTCAAATCCTGATCCGTAATTCTCAAATCAGGGTTTTGATGGAGGTCTTTTATCAGTCTTTTGATTTCTCCCGGTGTTTCATTCAGCGGCTCCATTGGTTTACAGACTTTGCAGGGCCGATAACCATTTTGCAGGGCCTCTTGTGTCGTGTCGTAAAAAATAACATTTTCAATTTTGGGTTTTCTTGCCCTGCAAGTGGGTCGGCAAAAAATCCCTGTTGTTTTTACCGCAGTGAAGAAAACACCCTCAAAGTGCGTGTTTTCTTTTCCAATCGCATCATATTTTTCCTGAAAGCTAAGGGTCTGCTCAAGGAACGCGGGTTTTAATTTTTTTGTGTTTGTCAGCAACCGCCCATTTCCCATATTTTTTGGAATATAACACGGCCTTTTTTTTACGACTACCGAAAACTGAACAAGTAAACGATATTTAAGGATTATCGTAACTTCAAGGGACTGATATTGGGTTCGTAAAGAATTTGGATCACGTTGCCATCCGGGTCGGCCATATAGAAAGAGTAGGCGTGGTCGCGATGTCGTTTGACGGGTTTGACGATGGGCACATGGGCGGTTTTCGCCGTTTCAAAAATGGCATCAACATCCGCTTCGTTTTCAGCAATAAACCCCAAGTGGTCAAGGCTTTGTCCTTTTAAGTCGAGTGTTTCTCCCGCAGCAATTTGATGCAGGGCGAGATTGTCACAACCCGAAGAAAGGTAAAGGCTAGTATTATCGGGTTGCCAAACGACCTGCATCCCAAGTAAGTCTTCATAAAAATGACGGGAGCGTGAAAGATCACTCACACGCAGTGCAAGATGTCGGAGTCCCTGAAGTGCCATTTTTCCCTCTTTAAATTGGTGCCATATCGGGTCAATTTTTATGGATCATACTCGGCCGCAGGCTAAATTTCAATAAATTGCCTGGACGACCCTTCTAAGGTTTTTTCGTTTTGTTTATCAATTGACATGACATCAAAACTCCGTAGAATGATAGGATGTTGCGTACCTTTTTTTTGCTTTCAATGCCATGGCTCTGTCTTTCCGCTTGCATCAATACCGAGCCGCCCTCCAACCCTTTTCGTGAACCCGTCAATTATGCTGTGGGCGAAAGTCCCTCTCATATGGTGGTAGCCGATCTTAATGCTGATGCGGCGGTAGACATCATTATTGCCAATTCACAGGACAACAATATTTCAATTTTGTTCGGAAAAAACGATGGCAGTTTCCCCAATATCCGAACCCTCAAAACCGGAAGACAGCCCAGATGGGTTGTTGCGGGAGATTTTAATGAAGATCAAAAAATAGATCTGGGGGTTGTGAATAATGGTGGCGATAACATCGTCATTCTGCTCAATCAGGGCGGGGGAAACTTTCTAAAAAGTATGCGGATCAAAACAAAACGTTCACCTCAATCTGCAACCGTAAATGATTTTAATGGTGACGGCCATTTAGATATCGCGATTGTTTCTCGTTTCGATTATCTGCTGATTCTACTGGGTGATGGCTCAGGTCGATTCAAGAGAAAGAAAGAAATAGATACGGGTGCGATTCCCACCGATATTATTTCAGGGGATTTTAATGGAAACGGTTTGATTGACCTTTTAACGGCAAATAATGGTACGCCGAGCAGTGACCTCTTGTTTTTTTGGGGAAAAGGCGACGGCAATTTTGTTGAGGGCACACATTACCGTACGGGTATGAATCCATTGGCTGTGATCACTGCGGATTTCAACAAAGACAGCTATCCCGATCTTCTTGCCGTAAATGGCATGGGTGATTCGCTGACCTTGTTTGTTTCAAATGCCGAAGGCAAAGGCAAAGGTTTTGAAAAGGTTAGCGATTTTGGCGCAGATGGGGGCCCGACTTCTGTGATTGCGCATGATTTTAATGGAGATACACTGCTGGATTTGGTGGTGACGAACACCCGCAGCAGTAATATTTCCTATCTGACAGGAAAAAAAGATGGACGTTTCAATCATCCTCCCTTAAACCTCTATACAGGAAAAGCACCATTTTATGTTGTGACAGGGGATTTTAATCAGGATGGGCGTATGGACATCGCTGTTACAAATAACAATGAGGCTTCTCTGTCGGTTCTTCTCACAAAAAGCGGAGATTTTTAAGGCCCTTTGTTGTCCTTGCTGTCGTAACTTAGGGTTTTTTGCGCAAATAGATCGTAATCACGCCATCGGCTTCGTTGAGCGAAAGCAGCGTATTTCCCGTATTTTTGCACCAAACGGGCATGTCTTTTTTGATGCCGGGGTCGTCAGAAAGGACTTCGATAATTTGACCTGAGACCATCTCCTTCATTTTTTTTGAAGTCAAAATAACGGGAATTGGGCAAAACATGCCCAAGGTATCGAGGCTAAAGTCTGCTTTAGTCATGTTTTCGTCGTTTCTGCAAGCCGCTCGGCAAAGAGCGGAGAGACTTGACGGATGCGCGAAACGCAAGCTGGAAAAACCGAAATGACCTGTTCAATCTCTGCTGTCGTGGTTTGCAAGCCAAAACTAAAGACAATCCCACCCTGGGCAACATTGCCGGGCAAGCCCATTGCGGTCAATACAGGCGAAATTTTCAAGGCGTCTGTACTACAAGAAGAGCCGCTGGCAGCGAATATATTGTGTTGCTCCAGCGTTTTGATCAAGGCCGAGC
>JAADHI010000157.1 GCA_013151935.1 Candidatus Manganitrophaceae bacterium | reverse complement strand
TAAGCGACGACCCTATTGACTTCGCAGCTGACGGATTAGATTTAGCATTGATGATTCATGATCTGCCTGATTCATCTTTGATACAAAAAAAATTAGGTGAAGTCGTATTTTCTTTATGTGCTGCACCTGATTATTTACAGAATCACGACAAAATAAATACACCAGACGATCTGGCACAACATCGCTTCATCTCCCCGTTAAAAAAATATCCGCAAACAAGCGTTATATTGAGAAAAAAAGGAAGGAAAAAAGACCAGAGTTACCCTATAAACCCACAATTACAAGCAAACGATATCAGAACACGTGCCGCTGCGATCTATGCCGGAATCGGTATTGGTAACTTGCCAACAACAGAAATCATTCGAGGCGAAAAAGAAGGGCGATTGGTGCATATTCTCCCAGAGTTTATTTTACGACCTATCCCGATATGGTCACTCAAAACAGTTGCAAGGAAAAACGATCCTCGGTTAAAGCTAATTGAGAAATTATTAATAAAAGTAGGCAAACGAATGTGTTTTGAGGAATAATAAGTACCGATTTTTTTTGGCAAATTCCATGCTCACCCTATCAAGCTAGATTAGTCAGCCTATTTTTCTATTGCGTTTCTTGTAAATAAACGCAGTTACTTCTCTGAGTGAGAATCCCAGTGGGTTTTAGCTACGAACCTCGCGAAAGGTCTCTTTATGCCGTAAGTTCAGAGGGAGGAATTTATCGGTTTTCATCCAATGGAATTCCAGATCAACGAATCGAATTTGAATACGATAAATATCGTAAATTTATGCACATTTCAACATCAAATTCCTAGCAGATTATTTCATAAGGAAATCAATCAGGTTAGTATCAACTGATACTTGAAGACTTGTGCATAGCGCCCCGGTGTCAATACGTGTTTGTGTTTGCGGACTTCTTCCAGGTGGGCGGCTTTGCAAAATCCTTTTTCGTCTTCGTAGCCGCCCTTCTTGCCTTTGAGGATGGCATTATCTTTTTCGATGGCTCCATCCACATTTTTGCCAATCTCCGGCAACTTGGCGCTGACGAACAAACGGGAAACAACAGAAGAAAACAAGGTGATACTGATCAACTGAGTTGACAAAGCGGTGTATAATATCTCTGCTGCTGATGAAGTTTCAATACATCGTGACAAAAAAGAGCCCTTCAAATGGACTTAAAAGAAAAACTAAATACCCTCTCAAAATCGCCCGGCGTTTATCTCATGAAAGGTGCGCGTGGCGAAGTCCTCTATGTGGGGAAAGCGAAGGTCCTCGCCAACCGCGTGCGCAGCTATTTCCAATCCAGCCGGGGTGTCACACCCAGAATTGCGTCGATGATTGCGCGGATCGTGGACCTTGAAACCATTGTTACGGGATCAGAGCTTGAAGCACTCATCCTTGAAAACAACCTCATCAAACGCCATCGCCCCAAATACAACGTCACTTTACGGGACGACAAAAACTATCCCCTGCTGCGTCTACCCATTAAAGAGGATTATCCGAGACTCGAAAAAGTCCGAAAATTAAAACAGGACGGCGCGCGTTATTTTGGGCCTTATGTTCCGGGCGGGGGTTTGCGCGAAATTATGGGATTGCTGCGACGCATCTTCCCGATTCCCAACTGCACCATCGAGATTGATGGCAAACTGGATCGCCCCTGTATCGAATACGAAATCAAACGCTGTCTGGCCCCCTGCACGGGTTATCAAAGTAAGGCCGAGTACGCTGAAATGATTGCCCAACTCATTCTTTTTTTGGAAGGGAAAGATAAAGCACTGGTCAAAACCTTAAAAACACAGATGCAACAAAAATCCGATGCACTTGATTTTGAAACTGCGGCCCGTCTACGAGATCAAATCAGACGTGTGGAGCGTGCCTTGCAACATCAACGCATCACCTCTTCAAAACTCGAAGACCAGGATGTGATCGGGCTCGCCCGTGATAAAACATTGGCTGAAATACACGTTATTTTTGTACGCGGCGGGAAAGTCATCGGGCGAAAGGATTTCTTTTTTGAGCAAGTTTCTGAGATTTCGGATGAAGCCCTTTGTGCTGGATTTGTGAAGCAGTTTTATCATAAAGAAGGACTCGTTCCTCGCGAGATTTTACTGCCTTTTGAACTGGAAGAAGCCCCATTGTTGCAACAATGGCTTTCAAGTCAAAGCGGCAAATCGGTACACTTGCGCTCTCCAAAGCGCGGGAAGAAAAAAGACCTGCTTCAACTTGCAAAAGATAACGCAGAGAATGGGCTTTCGGGACAGAAAAAAGTGCGTAGTGGCGGACAAGCGGAGCTTATTATGTTGCAAGCGTTATTGCACCTCAAAAAATTACCCACACGTATTGAAGGCTACGACATTTCAAATATCATGGGCACACATGCCGTGGGCTCGATGGTCGTTTTTGAAAATGGTCTGCCGCTGAAATCGGACTATCGTCATTTTAAAATCAAAACGATCGAAGGGGCCAACGATTTTGGCATGATGGCCGAAGTACTCTCACGTCGTTTCAGAAAAAAAGAAGGAAGCGATGCTGAGACAGAAACAAAACAGCCAGACCTCATCTTAATCGACGGGGGTTTAGGCCAATTATCTTCGGTTGATCCTGTGCTGCAAACTTACGGTTTGGGGGCGATTGATCTCATTGGTCTTGCTAAAGAACGCGGAGAGCGTTTTGAGCGGGTCTTTTTGCCCTATGAAACAGAGCCAATTGCACTGCCACCGGGTGATCCGGCGACCCATTTACTCATGCGTGTGCGAGATGAAGCTCACCGCTTTGCGGTTTCTTATCATCGAAAAATAAGGAGTAAAGCGATGACGGAAACCCCACTACAAAAAGTAGAAGGAATCGGCCCGGTGAGACGACGCGCTTTGTTAAAACATTTTGGGAGCTTAAAAAAAATCCGTGAAGCAAATTTACAAACATTAAAAGATGCGCCCGCTATGAACGTAAAAAGCGCAACAGCGGTTTTTGAGGCTTTGCGAAAAATAAACTAAAAAAGTTGTGAGGACGACTCTTGCAAAGGGATCAAAACTGGCTATCATCAATGATAATGGCGCCATTTGTCGCTTCATTCACATCCAAAATCCCTGGATAAACCTGGGCCAGATTTTCACCATCAGGTCTTGTTTTTAGAAGCACAGGTTTTTCCAGAAAACCTTGCTTTTTCTCCATCTCCACGACGGCTTTTCGAATGATTTCTTTGAGCACATTATTATCCCAGGGTTTTAATAAAAAATGGGAGACAACACCTTCACGCACACCCGCCATGATGGATTCCATATCTGCTTTTCCGCTTAACACAATACGAATGGCTTGAGGATAGCGTTTTTTCACAACCCTTAAAAATTCGACACCCGATTGTCCTGGCATCAAGTAGTCTGTCAAAACAACGGATACAGGCCCTGTTTCCAAAATATCCAGTGCATCTGTCGCTGTTTCCGCCAACAAGGTCTCGTAGCCTTCTCGGTGGAAGAGTCGGCCCAAACTACTACGGATATTGGGTTCATCGTCAACAATGAGAATGGGATAGGGTTTCTTCATTTAGCCTTCTAACCTTCTATCGCTCTTAGTTAGTGAAGCGATTGTATTGCCGGAATGGTCATGGCGGGATGGACCAAAGACTCTGAATGCGCCACGGGCAATTTAATGGTGAATGTAGTGCCCTCTCCCAATTTACTCTCAACTGAAAGTGTTCCTTTATGTTTTTCGACAATACCATAACTAATATAAAGGCCAAGCCCCGTGCCTTTCCCAACAGACTTCGTGGTAAAAAAGGGATCGAATATTTTTTTCAAATTTTCGGCGGGGATACCGGTACCCGTGTCTTTAAAGACCACATAGATTTGCCCATCCCGATAGTGGGTACGAATATGAATCACATCGCCTTCGGAGACCGCATGTGAGGCGTTGATGAGTAGATTCATAAAAACCTGATTCAGTTGTTGCGGGTAACAATTGAGCGGCGGAACAAACTCAAACTGAGTCACAATTTCCGCTTTATGTTTTAGCTCGTGCTCAACAATATTTAAGGTATTCTGAATCTCATGATTTAAATCCGTTGAAATCATTTTATTTTCATCGCTGTGAGAAAACATTCTTAAATCATGGATAATACGTTTAATACGTTTGAGTCCCTGACCTGACTCTTTTATAATTTTTTCTGAATCGGAGAAAAGCTTTTCGACTTTCATTCTAGCCTGAACCTGCTTGATTTGATCCATCTCAAGCACACGGCGTTTTGCATCATTTTCTTTGGTCTGAGCTGCAAGACCATACTCCAGGAGTTGGGTATAAGAGATAATGTCCCCTAGGCTTTCCTGAAGCAATTCCATATTGCTGCTGATATAACCCACGGGATTATTGATTTCATGGGCAATGCCCGCAGTCAAAACACCAATAGAGGCCATTTTTTCCTGCTGTAAGATTTGGGCATCCTTCATTTTTAAGGTCTCGCAGCTCTTTTGAAGCGCCTGCGTTCTTTCCTGCACGGTTACTTCCAGAGAGGTATTGGCTTTTTCGAGACGGGAGATCAGATCTAATGTCACCCGCATATCTCGGACAACCAAGACATGGCCAATGCGTGTGTCATTTAAATCAATCAAGGGCTGAATATTGACATCAACAGGAATTTTTTCATTTTCCATCGTAATACAGCTCATACGTTTTCCAGTCACCCCTTTAGAATTGAAAAATGCATTTTCATCAATATATTCAAAAATAGAATCGATCGTACGTGCAATGAGATCATCTTCATCGTACTTCAAAAGTGACTTCGCCATTTGATTGATGCGCTTAATTTTGTATTCTGAATCGATTACAATGAGCGCATCTCCCATGGAATTCATAACACTTTCGACATACAGCAAGGTGTCGTTGAGATCTTTTTTCGTTTTTTCAATCAAGGCTGTCGAGCGTTGTAAGTCCTCCATATTTTCAACAATTTTTTTTGAAATCACCTCAATCGAACTCCCCATGATCTCCAATTCGTCTGAGGATGTCGGCTCGTCTCCACTCAAATCACTTTTGGTAATCTCATCAATATTTCTGAATATGGCACGAATGGAGCGAACAATATCCCAGATCAGATGCGCCCCAATACCAATGAGCAGGATTGTCGAAGCAAAGAGCAACAACGTGCTCCGTGTCGAAAGATCTTCCCACATATAGAGGAAAACCAATTGAGGGATCATAAATGTAAGCGCCAAAGCGACCAAAACTTTTGTAAAAATTCTCTTTGTTCTCATGGGTTATTTTTTTGCACCCCGCCATTGTAAAAAACAACTCAAGAAAAGAAAAAGCAATAAATATGCCGATTATTTAAACCAAAAACGATGCGGAAAAATGGTAAATAAGTAGTATAAATAAACATTTTATTACTTATTTACAAATAAAAAAGAAGTTGATGATGACAATAATTGACCTAAGTATGTAACCAAGGTGCGATTAGAGCGGGGAAAAAGGTGGTTGTGTTCTGAATTAACGTAGAAGCGAGCTAAGTATTGAGATGAAAGAGACGTTCTGCATTTCGAGTCGTGGTTTCGCAAAGGACATCAAACGGCATATTTCTAAGCTCAGCCAATTTTTTTGCCACAAGCGCGACGTAAGCGGGCTCGTTCCGTTTGCCGCGCTTGCCTTGCGGGGCGAGATAGGGCGCGTCCGTTTCGAGCAACACTTTATTGATATCGACGCTTATAGCAGCCGCTTGTAGATCAAAGGCCTTTTTAAAAGTCACAATACCTGAAAAAGAAAGATAACACCCAAAATCAATAGCACGTTTTGCAATCTCTTTGTCCCCCGTAAAACAATGCAGCACCACCCCCACATTTTTAGCATGTGTAGCAATATCTTCTTTCTCAAAAAGATCAAAGGTCTCAGGCCATGCGTCTCGTGTATGGATCACAAGGGGCAGTTGTTTTTCTTTAGCCAGACGGATTTGTTCGATAAAAGCATGACGCTGCATCTCTAAACTAGAATGATTATAAAAGAGATCAAAACCCATCTCCCCGATAGCAACCACCTTGGCATGGGCCGCCATTTCTCTGAAAGTGGTAAGTAGATTATCGTCACATTCCTTTGCATCATGCGGGTGAAGACCCACGGTCGCCCAAATAAAGGGGTATTGCTCAGCCAAAATAATTGCCCGCTGACTGGAGGCAAGCCCCGTACCAATCACGATCATTTTTTTTACACCTGCGGCAATCGCGGCTTCAATCACAGCATCACGATCTGGATCAAACTCAATATCTGAGATATGGCAATGGGTGTCTATAAGCATAGAGAAAGTCCTTCTTTAATAAAGATATACTAACTATTTGATTTATTAGCATTTATATTTAACTTGCGAGTTTTAAAATTACCTGCCATTCCCCCTCGCTAAGAGGTGTAATTGAAAGCCGATTGCCCTTACGTAAAATGACCAAAGTCTCAAGCGAGGGCTCAGCCCGAAGCGCTGATAGCGAAAGGATGTTTGGAAAAGTTGCGCCATAAGCCAAATCGACCATTTCCCAGCGGGGCTGATCTTGTTTACTTTTTGGGTCAAAATGAATGTCTTTAGGATCAAAAGCGGTATGATCCGTATAAACCGTTTTAATCACCTTCATCATGCCGACAATCCCTGGAGGGCTGCAATTGGAATGATAAAAAAACGCTTCATCTCCAAGCTGCATTTCACGCATATAATTTCTGGCCTGGTAGTTTCTAATGCCATCCCAATGCGTCTGCCCTTCGCGTTTTAAGTCATCAATGCTGTACGCGGAAGGTTCTGATTTCATTAACCAATAAGCCATTTCTCTTGCCCTCTAAATTTGAGACCGGATTATATGGAATCCCCTCCGGAAGTGCAACGCCCCATCTTGCCAATAAACCGAATATCTGATATTTTGGGTGGCCTTATTCTAACAATGGACTTTAGATGAAAACCACTTTATTTCGTTTTGCAGCCCCGATAATGAGCTTGTTTTTTTTGACGGGATGTTCTGGCACGGAAGAAAAGTCTGAATTACTCTCCTTGCTCGGTGTTGACGAAAAAATCGTCGATACCAATCAGGATACAGAGAACATCTATGATGCCATTACCCTACTCAAACGCGGCGAAGCCTTCTACGTCAAAGAAGAATATATTGAAGCCATCGCTGAGTTTGAACGTTTTCTTTTGTTGCATCCCTTTCACAGAATGGCGGCTTTTTCTCAATTTAAGCTCGCGATGAGTTATTTTCAACAACTCAACACCATCGACCGAGATCCCGGCCCCATGATAAAAGCAATGACCGCCTTTGAACGCATCCTCTCACAATATCCACAATCGCTTTATGTGGAAGAGGCACAAGAAAAGATCGCGAAGCTTGAACTCCGCACCTTGAAACATGAGTTTTTGGTCGGACATTTTTATTACAGAACGGAAACCTATCCCGCAGCAATCGCACGTTTTAATAAAATACTCAGAAAAAACCCTGATGAAACACTGCTCGAAAAAACACTCTATTTTTTGGGTTTATCCCATTTTGAATCTGGAGATATAGCAAGTGCCACAACCACCTTTCAAAATTTCTTAGAAAAATACCCTCAGTCTGAGTTTCGGAAAAAAATTATTAAAATCCAGGCAAAATTTGAAAATGCCAGCCCGGTTTCGTGAAGGACACCCCCGTTTTCCACTACCCCCTATTTCTAAATTTGAAAGACCGTCCCGTCATCGTCATCGGCGGGGGGACTGTCGCGACTCGCAAAGTCCTCACCCTACTGCAATCGGGTGCAAATCTAACTGTCATTAGCCCAAAACTGACACCAGAATTGATCGGACTGGAAAAACAAGAACAAATCAAAATCAAACAACGCCCCTACCAAGCAGGTGACCTTCAAGACGCCCTCCTGGTTTTTACGGCAACAAACAAAAGAGAGGTCAACCAAGCGGTTGCCGATGAAGCAAAAAAAGCCAAGCTTTTAATCAATGTTGCCGATCGTTCCACACCCGGTGATTTTATCGTACCCGCAATTTTTTCAGAACAGGCATTTACCGTGGCTGTCTCCACACAAGGAGAAAACCCCACCCGGGCTGTAGCCATTAGAAATCAAATCAAAACATTATTGACAAAAAAATGATTCGTTTGGAAATAGAATGAAATCAAAAAAAAATTTAAATCTCAAAACCCTCCAAAAAGAAATTGCCAATCTAAAAAAACAAAAGAAGGAAGTGGTCTTCACAAACGGCTGTTTTGACCTCATCCATGCAGGACATGTGCGCTACCTCACCGAGGCCCGAAATTTAGGGGATGTCCTGGTCGTGGCCGTTAATTCAGATGCTTCTGTGCGAAAACTAAAAGGCGAAAAACGCCCCATTGTTTCTCAAGCGCAACGACTAGAGGTTTTGTCCGGTTTTTGGTTTATCGACTACCTCATTTTATTTTCAGGCAACACGCCAAAAAACCTGATTACAGCCCTCACCCCAGACATCCTCGTCAAGGGTGGCGACTGGTCTTTAGATCAGATTGTAGGGCGAGACCATGTGGAAGCCCACGGCGGAAAAGTCGTTCGCATCAAGCTGGTAAAAAACACTTCGACCACTTCACTCATTGATCGTGTGCTCACACGTTTTCAGGACACAAAATAATGCCTCAGCAAACACGCACACCCTTTGCCCCTGTACACGATGCAATCGCCACAGGACAAAAGAAAATCAAAATCAATGGCCTCAGCCAATCCGCACGTGCACTTTTTCTTTCATCTATCGCGCGCAGTGGCACCCCATTTTGCCTGATCACTTCCTCAAACGATCATGCACGACTTCTTTTTGAAGAGCTGTCTTTTTTTATGACACTTGAGCCCGCTGAGGACGATACCGCAATAAAACCGCTTTTTTTTCCGCCTTGGGACATCCTCCCCTACGAACCCTCAACCCCCCGTCCCGATTGGATCGCACAACGCTTGTCTGCGCTCCACAAACTTGCATTAAAAGAAACCTACGCGCTCGTGACAACACTTGATGGCTTTTTACAAGGTGTCGTCGAAAAATCGCTTTTATTGAGTAGCTCAGAAATCCTTCGTGTGGGAGAAATCGTGCCGCGCGAAGCCCTCATCAAAAGATTGGCACGTGCAGGGTACGAAGGCACGACGGCTGTCACCTCTGCCGGAGAGATTTCTTTGCGCGGGGGCATTGTCGATCTCTACGCCCCGACAAACAATTCCCCCGTTCGCATTGAATTTTTTGATGACGAAATCGAATCAATCAGAACCTTCGATCCGGAAACACAGCGCTCAGAAGAAGAAATCGAATCGGTACAAATCATTTTGGGCCGGGAAAATATTTTTAATAAACAGCATCACGCATCCCTCCTTTCAGATTATCTCTCCCCAGAAACGGTTTTGATCTTTGATGAACCCAATGAACTCTTACAAAATGGCAAACGGTTCTTAGAAGAAGCCGAGGATGCCTCCGTCTTTGCGAGTACACGAAACACCGGATACCCGACAGTCAAATCCCTGTACGCCCCACTCTCTCATCTGATCGATGCCACAGAAAATCGCACTGCGATTGATATTGAAACCTTGTTTATGAAAGCAGAAAAAGGTGCGATACGATTCACTTATGAACCGCGCTCACTCACCGCCTTGGGTTTTTCCCGTCCCGGCCAAAATTTTTCTGAGGCTTGCCAACTGCTCGACAAACGACGTCAAACAGAGATCATCCTGCTCATCGTCAAAAATGAACATCAAGCCGAACGATTTCGCCGGCTACTGACAGATCACGAACTTCCCTGGGCAAATTGGAATGTAAAAACCACAAAAGATTTAAGTCCACCGGCCCCCATTCTGATCAAAATCGGCAGCATCTCAGAAGGTTTTGCACTCGAAGGATCAAAGATCGTCTTTCTCACCGAAGAGGCCTTAACCGGAGGCGGAAAACTAGGCGGACATCACCCCTCATCTGCATCAAAACGATCCATCGAAAAGTCAAAACAAGCCGGTTTTTTGGCCTCTTTCGAAGAACTCAAGCCAGGGGATCATGTCGTCCATATGGATCATGGTGTGGGAAAATATATCGGGCTAAAACGCTTGACCATCCGCCAAGGGGAAAGAGACAAAGGCTATGAGTCAGATTTTCTGGTTCTGGAATATTTATCACGAGACAAAGTCTACGTGCCACTGGACTCACTTAACCTCGTTCAGCGCTACATCGGCATGGGTGGGGGCTCGCCTAAAATAGACAAACTCGGCGGCGCACGCTGGGCAAAAACAAAAGCCCGTGTCAAAACAGAAATCAAGGAAATGACGCAAGAATTGTTAGAGCTCTATGCAGAACGTGAAGTCCTGGAAGGCCATGCCTTTGCGACCGCCGCCTCAGACGCAGAGGCCTTTGCCGCAGCCTTTGAGTACGAAGAAACACCGGATCAACTGCGCACCATTCAAGAAGTTTTGGCCGATATGGAAAAAGCCAAACCCATGGATCGGCTGGTCTGTGGCGATGTCGGTTACGGCAAAACAGAAGTCGCCATGCGGGCCGCATTTCAAGCCGTAATGGATAACAAACAAGTGGCCATCGTCGTCCCCACCACCCTGCTGGCCCAGCAGCATTATGAAAGTTTTGTTGAGCGTTTTGCGCCATTTCCCGTAAATGTCTCCGTTTTAAGTCGTTTTGTCTCACGTCCCGAACAACGCACAAGCCTTGCCTCCCTCAAAAAAGGAACGATAGACATCCTCATTGGCACACACCGGCTGCTACAAAAAGATGTTATTTTTAAAGACTTAGGCCTGATTGTTGTCGATGAAGAACACCGTTTTGGTGTCCGGCACAAAGAATGGCTCAAAAAAATGCGAAAAGAAGTTGATGTACTCACACTCACCGCAACCCCCATTCCGCGCACCTTGCAGATGTCACTCGCACAGGTGCGTGATCTCTCAGTCATCGAAACCCCACCGGCCGACCGACTGGCCATTCGCACCATTATGGCCCCCTTCGACCCCACCATTATTCGAGAAGTTGTCTTTCGGGAATTGGTGCGCGGAGGCCAGGTCTTTTTCCTACACAATCGCGTACATAATATCGAGAAGATTGCCTTGTTTTTAGGCGAGCTACTGCCCGAAGCAAAAATCGGCATTGCCCATGGGCAAATGGCAGAAGGCGCGCTTGAAAAGGTGATGCGTAAATTTATCGACAAGGAATACAATCTGCTCCTGACCACGACCATTATCGAATCGGGTATCGACATTCCCTCAGCCAATACCATCATTATCAACGATGCCGACCGTTTTGGCCTCTCCGAGCTCTATCAATTACGGGGTCGTGTCGGCCGCTCAGGAGAACAAGCCTATGCCTATTTGCTCGTTCGAGAAGATCGCATTTTAACCGAAGACGCCAAACAACGGCTGCACGCCATTCAAGAGTTCACCGAACTGGGCTCAGGCTTTAAGGTCGCCGCACGCGATCTCGAAATTCGCGGGGCAGGCAACTTGCTAGGACAGGAACAATCGGGACAAATCGCCGCTGTGGGTTTTGAACTTTATCTCGAAATGATTAACGAACTGGTCACCAACTTAAAGGGAACTCCGATAGAAAAAAAGATCGAAACCACCCTGCACTTTCGCGTCTCCGCTTTTATTCCAGAAGACTACATTACAGACCCTTTGCAACGACTTTCTACCTATAAACGGCTCTCACGTTGCGAAAACCTGGACGAGATTCAGGCCATTCGTCTTGAGCTCGAAGACCGTTACGGTCCCCTCCCTGCTCCCGCAAGCCAGCTCTTACAAGTGATTCAACTCAAAGGCATGGCCAAAACCTTAAAAATGAGTAAAATTGAGGAACGCGGTAAAAACATTCGTTTTTCATTTGAGGAATCCAATGCAGCACCGTCCATTGATCCTGGGGCACTGCTGCAACAATTTCCCGGAAGGATTCAGTTTATCACCCCTTACGCTTTTGAACTGGCAATCAAAAACAATACATGGGAAAATATCTATTTAGAAACAGCCCTTTGTTTGAAAAACCTCAGTTGTGAGACACCTGCGTGAAATATCGGATTTTGCTACTGCTCCCGCTTATTTTTTTCTTGGAGGCCTGTTGGAAAAAAGACGTGGATCCACTCAGTGCGACCGTCGCACTCGTCAACGACGAAATCATTACCGTCTCGGAATTGATCGCACTTTTGCCTGAGCACGAAGAAGAAGCAGGACAAAAAAATAAAAAGATCAGTGCTCAAGAAACCGAGGCCCTCAGGCAAGGTTTACTGGATCAACTCATCGAACGCAAAATGCTATTACAAGAAGCCAAACGGCTCGATATTACACTTAATAAAGCAGAAATCACCCACCAAATGGCGCTGTTGATGCACGGCATGGATGAGACCCGTTTTTTCCAATATTTATCCGAGCAAAAAATAGAGCGAGCGGCCTGGGAAAAATCAACACATGAAAACCTAGTCATTGAAAAACTGCTCAAACAACTTATTCATGAAAACGATGGACAGGCATTGGCCCTTTCGAATGAAACCCTACGGGCCTATTACGAAAATAACCGCGAGCAGTGGCATGTCGGAGAACGACTCAAGCTACAACAAATTATTGTCGATGACGAAAAAAAAGCACAGGCACTAAGAAAAGATCTGATGAAAGGGGCTGATTTTGAAAAAACAGCACAACTGCATTCAATACAAACGCAGTCTGAAAACGGGAAACCACCTCCTTACCTAACACGGGAAGAACTCCCTGAGGCCTTTGACGCTCTGTTCCAAAATGATATCGGATCCATCAGCAAGGTCATTAAAACCCCCTTCGGCTACCATCTTGTCATGATTGAAGATAAACAAGCCGAACAAATACTGCCTTTTCAAGAAATCGAGGAAAAACTCAACCAAACATTACTGAATAGGAAAAAAGAACGTGTTTATTCCGAATGGATCGAAAAACTGCGCCGTCGCACAGAAGTACGGATCAATGAAGAACTGCTTAAAACATTTTCTTAAGGGCGCTTTTGTCTTTGCCCTGACCGTGACTGCCACACAAAATATAAGTCAGGCCGTCACTGCCATCGACCGTGTTGTTGCAATCGCCGGAAAAGAAGTCATCACACAAAGCCAATTGGATCGCATTATCCGTTCTAGAAAAGACGCGGGAAATCCCGTGCTTGCCTCAGACGAACGATGGAAGATTCTAAAACAATTGATCGAAGAGCAGTTATTGATTCAAGAAGCAGGGAGAAAAGGCATTTCGGTCTCAGAAGAAGAACTTGAGTTTGCCTTAAAAGATATTGAAAAACGAAACAAAATCCCCAACAGAGAAACACTCAAACAAGCTGTCGCCCAAGACAACATGTCCTGGAATCAGTATGTTAAAGATCTCAAGAACCAAATCATGGCGATCAAATTACTCGGTCGCGAAGTCAGAACCACGGTGAGTTTGAGCGATCAGGATATCAAGACTTATTATCATGAACATCCCGAAATTTTTGGCCTGCCCGACCGGGTCAAGATCACCCAGATTTTGCTACGTATTCCAAAAGGGATCAGCGAAGCGTTTGAACAACAAATCAAAGAAAAAGCTGAAACAATCTACAAGGAAGCACACAGCGGGACAGATTTTATACAACTGGTACTAGAATACAGTGAAGGACGCGAAAAAAATCAAGAGGGCGATCTCGGATTTTTCAAAAAAGGAGACCTCACCCCTAAAATAGATGCCGAGATTTTTCGTTTAAAAGAAGGACAAATCACAGCCCCGATTCGAACACCACTCGGTATTCACATTTTTAAAATTGAGAAACAGGAAATTGGAAAAATGAGACCTTTTGACACGGTCAAAAAAAGAATCAAAGAAAAACTCATCACAGAAGAAACCAATGCACTTCGCAGCCAATGGATCAGCGACCTCTGGAAACGCTCATTCGTTGAAATTAAGTAAAAAAGGCAGAAATTAAATAAAAAGGTTGTATTTTCCGCTTTCTGGACATAACGCTTGCGTTGCATCAAGTCTCACGAAGTACCGCCGCAATATTTTTCCAAATCTCTGTTTTCCCTGTTTTTTTTAGTACAGAACAGACCGTCAAGGTATCAATATCATAAGCCAATTTAATTGCATCTACATGCATTTTGCGTTTTCCCATGGCTATTTTATCTGCCTTTGTCACAATACAAAAGGTCCGAATCTGATGATAAGCCAGCCATTCGCGCATTTGAAGATCAAGCGGACTATCGGAGCGGCGAATGTCAATGAGCAGTCCCACGGCAGCCAAGGTCTTTCTTTTTGTCATGTAGGCATCCACCATGGGCCCCCATGCCTTTTTTGTTTTTTTTCCCACCTTGGCGTAACCATAGCCTGGCAAATCCACAAGATAGAAGGCGCGGTTAATTAAGAAATACTGGATCAATTGCGTTTTCCCTGGCGCCTTGGCGACATGCGCCATTTTTCGCCCCGTCAGGAGGTTGATCAGGGAAGACTTCCCCACATTGGAACGTCCAATAACCGCGACCTCCGGCAGACCATCTGTTGGCCCATCCTGCCACTTCGCCGCAGCCTTAATATATTCAATCGAGGTCACTTTCATAGGCTTCCATCGTTTTATTTGTAATGTAATTTATAAGGATTTACTTTAATCGTTCAATTTATAACACGTCAAAACTTTCTTGACATGATTCACTCAAAAATATAGTATCGCGTTCTTGCCGAAGTCCGAAGTGGTGGAATTTGGTAGACACGCACGTTTGAGGGGCGTGTGGGGCAACCTGTGGGGGTTCAAATCCCCCCTTCGGCACCAAAAAATATTCGTCTTCCCCTTAAGTCAATTTCGCATCCCGATAGACTACAAGGTCAAAGGTTTTTTGCCAAGATAAAAAAAATGCCCGTTGAACGGGCATTTTTTTTCGTTTCTGTTTGTAAGCTTTACGATAGGGCGTGGCTGCCGTAGGTTTTGAGCAACCGTCTCTCGGTTTTAAAGCCATTTTGCAATAAAATCATGCGTTGTTCGACCCAGGTTTTTGTTTCGGTATCTGCTGATAGAATACGCTGAATTAAATCTACTTTTTGCCCGCTCTCTTTCTCTGTAAGCCGACCATTTTCACTTAGCATTTTCACCTGTTCAATAAGGGCACGACGTTTTTCTTCAATCGTAATCATTTCATGCCAAGCCCCCGTTTTCGCGAGCAAGAGCAAATCTTCCGACAAACAACAAATTGTTTTATAGATGGTCAGTTCGCTCAAGTTCCCCTCCTTAAGCAAGGCCATAACTTGCTATTTCCTTTGAAGTTTTTTCCCCGACCAAGTGTTTTTTTGGCCGAACCTCATCGGCAATCCCCAGCCAAGCCGTTTTTAACTCAGAAAGAAGCTGCACCACCTCAACAAGCTTTCTCACATCATTTTTCAAATTCGCTTCGAGCAGGCTGGTTCCCATGTAATCGTACAAGGTTCTCAAGTTTGCCGCGATTTCTCCACCTGCCTCTATATTCAGACTCGTATCGAGTTCACTAATAATACGAATTGCCTTTGAGATGGCCTCACCCTTTGCAGAGATATTTCCTGCATCGATTTCCTTTCTGGCAAAAACAAGTGATGAGATCGCACCTTCGAGCAACATCAGTACCAGGCCATGAGGATCTGCGGAAGCGACTCCGGTTTCCATCCCGACCTGGGTATATCGATCTATCAGCTTATTCGTCACGCTTCAATCCTCCTTTGTTCCTGTTATTTCAGCCTTCAGGATTTACGGTTTCCAGTTATTACTTACCCGATCTACCCACCGCAAGTTTATTCAACATATCGAGTTGTTGGGTCAAAAATTCACTGGTCGATTGCATCTCACTCAAAAGGACATCCAGTGAAGTATATTGTCTGCGGAAACGTGCTTCTACATCGAGCAGGCGCCGACTGATCACCTCACGCCGACCAGTCAAATCCTTAATCTGTCTATCAATGCCATCCGTGCGGCTAGACAGGGGGCCGGAGGTTCCAAGTAATTCATCGGCCAGCGCATCTAACTGGAGGGCATATCCTTGAGAATAGTTAACGCTTCCCCGACTGCCCGTCACCCCACCAATGATCTGAACCTTGATCCCTTCCGCGCCGCTCCCGGCGACACCGGTCAGAAATTGCCCGAATCCGGTGGCGGTTACACCATTGATCGTTCCAACCGTATCGATGCCATCGGTGGCTGTCGAGCTTGATCCCAGAAGATTCGTCATTCCGTTACCACCCGCCACATTGACTTTTGAAGCCGCACCATAACCTTTCGAGGTGATCGTAAGGACCCCCGCCGATTCTGTGACCGCAACAGAGATGCCTGCCGAGGAAAAGGTGGTGTCACCATTGATCTTCGACTGAACCTCTGTCGCGAGGGTGGCAGCCGTATAGCTTCCTGCAGCAAGAGTGATGGTCGTACTTCCTCCATCGACCGTAATACTGAGGGTATCGTTGACACCGCTCGTGATCGTGAGACCTGCCGCAGCGCTACCGACCGTCTTTCCCTGTGTCGCCAAGGTATCGACCGAAAGTAAATAGCTGCCGGGCTGTGTCTTATTGCTGTCACTGATATAATTCACCAGGCTATCGGAGGAGGTCCCGACGGTGGCGAAAAGGCCAGCGATATCATTAAAATTACCACTAACAGCAGTCTGTAGCTTGCTTGAATCGACGGCCAGCGCCCCATTTTTCTGAAAGGAAACGCCGATATCAGATAAGGTATTAAAGGAGCCGCTCAAGGCCGTAATGGATGCGGTTAAAGCCTGACGAATCTGTCTCTGCACCGATAAGGCAGAGCGATCAGCCTGCAGAAATCCTGCAACGTTTGTTTCCGAGTTAAAGGCAGTCAGATCACTAATCGTCGTGTTCAGGGTGTTATAAGCGTTCACAAACGCATTGACGGAGCTTTCCACGGACGCAGTATTTTTTGAGATGCTCAGTGTCTCCGTACTGCCAATATTGGTCTTGAGCAGATTGAGCGTCACGCCCTGAATAGCATCCGTCACAGTATTGTCTGTTTTGGTGACGGAAATACCATCGATTGTGAACTGGGCATCCTGGGCAGTCACGGTCTCTGCGAGATTCTGTGTGCCAGCCGGATCCTGCGCCAGCAGGTTTGATAATGCGGCATCTCCGGTGACTGTTATTTTAATACTGTTTTTAGCGCCGATATTATCAGCACTTAAAGAAAGGCGGTAGGGCGAAGCGCCCCCGTCATTTATAATGCTTGCAGTTATACCGATTTTCGCGGTGTTAATCGCATCACGAATCCCTGAAAGCGAATTATTGGTGTTGTCGATGGTCACTGTTTGTGTACCGGAACCACCACTGGTAAATGTCGACCCCGTATATTCGCCTGTGCCCGAGTTAAATGTACCGCCACTGATCGTGCCGAAATCAAAAGTCAAGATGCCACTGCCAATCACATCGCTCGTGTTCGCCTGACCCACAGCGGCAAGCTTCTGCGCCTGTGCAAGCTGGCTCACTTCTATCGAATACGTCCCTGAGATTGCTGTCGCATCGGCCGTGGCGGTAAAAATCGTTTTGTCGGAGGAGGCCGTCGAGAGGCTCTGGAATTTGGAGATATTGTTTAAGTCTTTGACAGCGGTCTGGAATGAAGAGACAGCCCCTTTCAAGGTCCCATAGGCACTTAGCTTGGCCTGAAAGTTAGCCTCTTTCTTATCGAGTAAAAGCAGAGGACGGCGTTCAATCTCCATCAAGGAGGTGACGATGCCATTGATATCGAGATTAGAGCCGATTCCTGATGGAGAAAGTCCCATACAACCTCATCTAAACCATTAAGCAATATTGAAGCGTTCACAGGAGTGGCTTCACGTTTTTTAGAACACCCCGTATCACCCCATACCGAACCGCGAGCTTTGAAACAAATTTTTATAAGTACAATGCAACTTACATACCTTTATGCCTGAACATCCAAAATCGTACTCGTTTCAAATTCTATCTGGCGCGCAAGCCTGACAACCTCTTCGGATGGAATCTGGCGTATGACCTCATTCGTCTCTTTATTGACGACCGTAATGACCGTAAGATCCGAGACTTTATCGACGCTGAATTGCAGATTTCGTCCTTGACTCCTGGAAAATTCATTTAACTGCTTGACCGTTTTCTGGATTGCCTCGTTTGTCATTTGCACTGTTGTTTCTTTTTCCTGTGTTTCAGGTGGCATATTTTGCCCACCAACAGGCAATTTTTTCGAGTTCCCATCCGACGATTTAGTGGAGGAACTGGTCAAGGCCACAGCAGTCGTCTGGGGGATTGTACTAATATCATTCATTTTCTACCTCCCTCTTGACTCATAGGGGTAAGCGGCTCCTCGGAAAAAAACCGCTGAGCCGCTTACCCGTTTGAGATACTGACCCTTTTTTACTGAAGGAGGGCCAGGACGTTATTCGGCAAGGAATTGGCCTGAGCCAAAATCGCAATACCTGCTTGCTGAAGAATCTGACCCCGTGTCAAAGCCGCAGTTTCTGCCGCAAAGTCTGTATCTAAAATCCGGCTTCGCGCTGCACTCAAGTTCTCAACGGTCGTACTTAGATTCGAGACCGTCGATGCAAAACGGTTTTGAATCGCACCCAGATCGGCTCGAATGCTCGACACCTGGCTCAATGCGCCGTCCAAAATGGTGATCGCCGAGTTAGCGCCAGCAAGAGAACTGATATCCACACCGGAGAGTTGCGTCAGTGATGCAGAAGCGCTG
>JAADHI010000107.1 GCA_013151935.1 Candidatus Manganitrophaceae bacterium | reverse complement strand
GTTTTTGCCACCGCGAGCAGTGCTGAAAAATTGGCGCGCGCTCAAGAAATGGGTGCTGACTTTTTAATCAACTATTCAGAGGGCGATTTTGCAAAAACCGTACTGAAGTTGACGAAGGGACGTGGTGTTGATGTTGTTTTTGAGCACCCAGGCCCTTTAACTTTTGGCAAAAGTTTATTTTCACTCGCGAAAGGCGGAACCCTTGTGACCTGCGGGGCGACAACGGGGCCGAAAGTTGAGCTTGATTTGCGTTATATATTTTCGAGAGAATTGAATATTCTAGGGGCCAAAATGGGACGACGTGCGGAATTGTTACATGTTGCAAAACTGGTCGGGCAGGGAAAACTAAAACCTGTGATCGATTCGGTTTTTCCGCTTTCTGAGGCACGTGTCGCACAGGAAAAAATGGTATCGCGGAAGCTGTTTGGAAAGGTGCTGCTCAAGCCTTAATTTTAAGAAAATTGACAATCCTTTCCTATTAAATTAAAATCTAGACAGACTGGATTTTAATTCTGGGCACACGCTAAGGGGAGCAGGGTTATGAATCATGTATGGCAATTGCAAGAGGCAAAAAATAAGTTTAGTCATTTGGTTGAGTGTGCCCAACACGAAGGCCCTCAAGTTGTCAGTAAACACGGGAAAGAAGCCGTGGTGGTTTTATCCGCAGAGGATTACAAAAAGCTCACAAAGCCAAAGCTTAACTTATTTGATTTTATGCAAAAATCACCACTGGGTTCTGAAAATATAGATCTTACAAGGGATAAAACGCCACCAAGAGATGTTGCACTGTGAAATATCTTCTTGATACTTGTGTTATTTCTGAGCTTGCCAAAACAAGTCCAAACAAAAAAGTGATTTCTTGGACAACACGGAACAATGAAGCGGACTTTTATTTATCCACACTAACCTTTGGAGAGCTCTATAAAGGGATCTCAAAATTACCTCCTTCAAAAAAGAAAGCCTCTCTTCAGCAGTGGGTTGACGAAGATTTGAAAGAGAGGTTCAAAAATAGAACGATCGATATTAACTTGAGGGTTGTTAAGGTCTGGGGTGAAATTCAAGGTCAGTCAGAGCTAAAGGGACGACCCATGCCAGCCATTGATGGCCTCATTGCGGCAACAGGTCTTGTTTATAATTTAGTGGTTGTTACAAGAAATATTTCGGATATGACACAAAGTGAAGCTTCGCTTCTTAATCCTTGGCGGTAAAATGTATTGTGCTTCCATAAAAAGTATTTTTGTGAATATCAAATTTATTTCAAATATTTGTTTTTTTATGATTGTTTCCCTTTTTTGTTGGGGTGAGGGTTTATCCCATGCGGGTAATCTTCGTGTTGATCGAAATTGTAAAGACTTCGTTACGCAAGAACAAGCGCGTGCGTATTTTGAACATTTCGGAGGAAGTACCCGTAAGAATGTCGATGGACTTGACAATGATCGTGACGGAATTCCCTGTGAATCCAATCCTTCTCTCTCTAATTCGCCTGGCAGAAAAGATTCCAGGATTGAAGTCTTATCCAGCCAATTTTCTGGAGAGGTTTCTAGAGTGATTGACGGTGATACGATTGTTGTTTCAGATGCGTCCAAAAAAATGACCATCCGTTTGTCTGAAATCGATTGTCCAGAGAAAGATCAATCCTTTGGTCCTGAAGCGACTCAATTTACCTCTGATTTTGTTTTGGGTAAAATGGTGACCTTAAAGGTGAGTGCTGTCGATAAATATGGAAGACGGGTCGCAAAGGTCATTTTGTCGGACGGTCAAGATCTCAACAGAGCACTTATGATTGCAGGATTGGCGTGGTGGTATGAGCGGTTTTCAAATGACACCTCTTTAGGTGATTTAGAAGCGGAAGCGAGGCGCAAAAAAATAGGTTTGTGGAAAGAAAGTCGTCCCATTGCCCCTTGGGTTTTTAGGTCGTGACTTATTCTGAATCAGGGACCATCACAAACACTTGATCCCCTTCTTGTTTGACTTCGTAGGTTTTAATTTTTAAACGGGGGTTCATGGGAGAGGAGCCGTCTTTGACATTAAAACACCATTGGTGCCAGGGACAGACGATTTTTTCGCCGTTCAGTGTTCCCCCTGAAAGAGACGCGCCCTGGTGAGGGCAGAGATCTGTGGTGGCGTAAACCTGGCCGTCCAAATAATAAAGGGCGATGTCGCGCTCCTTCATTTCGACCAGCAGCGCTGAACCGGGTGGAATATCAGAAACTTTGGCAACAGGAACGAATGGCATGGTATCTCCTCACAAAAGGCTACATTATAGAGGAAAATAAAAAGTCCGGTCAATACGCTGATTTATAGAAAGGAGAAGTGTCATATGCAGGAAAGAGAGATTGAGATTGACGTCACGTCGACAGAGAAGACGACACTGATTTTAGCTGAACCCAACAAGCGGGCCGAGCACATTGTTTTGCTTTGCCACGGTTTTATGTCGGACAATGCAAGTACCACCAATCTTGAGCTGAGTCGAAGGTTGGTGGATGTGGGCATCGCGACCTGTCGTTTTGATTTTGATGGCCACGGCGCTCAGCCGCGTCCTTTGCAAGAAATGTTGATGAGCCGATGTGTGCAACAAGTGGAGGCCATTTTAGATTGGCTGATTGCAGAGCATTATGCCCAAATTGGCTTACTTGGATCAAGTTATGGCGGTTTGATTGCCATTCACGGTGCAGCCCGGCGTAAAGCCGTGAAAGTGCTTGCCTTAAAATGTCCTGTCTCAAATTATCCCCCACTTTGGCGAGACCGTTTGGGTGAGTCGGGCATGAGGTTTTGGAAAGAGAATAATTTACTGACCTTTGCGGGCTTGGATGGCAGGGCGCGGCTGGAATATGGTTTTTATGAAGATCTACTTCAGTTTGATTCTTATAAAGAAGCGGCGGCAATCGATGTCCCGACCTTAATCGTTCATGGCGATGCCGATACAGATGTGCCTTTTGCGCAAAGCGAAAAACTGTTTGAGGAACTGCAATGCGAAAAGAACTTTGAAACGATTGTGGGTGCAGATCATGCTTTTAGCAAAGATGAGGATTTTGAACGGATGTTAGGTCTTATTTTTGATTGGTTTGTGGGCCGCATGGGCAAATCGTAGTCTTATTTTGATTTCTCAAAACAAGAAGGAGTTTCTGATGACTGTAGGTTCCCCGACAGAAAAACAATTTTCCCTGATTCGACTCTTTATTGCCCTGGCTTGGGCCGATGGTGAAATTAGTAATGATGAGATGAATTACCTCAAAAATTTCTTCTTTAAACTCGATTTAAGTGGTGAGGATTGGGCTAAAATCGAAATGTATTTGGAAGAGCCTATTTTGCCTGAAGAGGCAGAGTCTTTGATTCAAGATTTTGTCCAGCGTTTGAGTGGGACGAAAGAGCGTGAGAAAGTGATTGTTTTTCTAGAAGGACTTGTTTCGGCAGATGGGGTCGTAAAAGCGGAAGAGAAAATTTTTTTAGAACGCTGTACGGTAATTTTTAGGGAAACGGGTGGGGCAAAGGCTTTACTTGGACGTATCCGCGGACTTTTTCAAGATGCGGTCTTAAAACCCGCATCGACTTCAAAACGAAAAGAAGAGCTTCAAGATTTTTTACATAATCGTGTCCTGTTTAATCTGCGTCGAAAACTCGAAAGAGACAAACTTACAATTGAAGCCGATGAAGAGGCTTTGGCTTATGCGGCACTTTTTGGCGGGCTTTTGGGTCATGTTGCTGCAGCGCATGAGGGGATTTCAGCAGAAGAAATTGCAGTCCTAAAGGGGCAACTCAAAGCGGCGGCAGGTTTTGATGATGAAGCGATTGAGTTGATTGTTTCCGTGGTTGAGGCTTCGGTGGTACGTGGGCTCGATCCTTTTACGATGACCCGAACATTTTATGTTTTGAGTCATAAAACGCAGCGTGAGCAGCTCCTGGACTGCCTCTTCGATGTTGCTGGAGCGGATGATGACTTGGCCTTTGCGGAAATCGAAGCGGCGCGTGATATTGCTTATGGCCTGAAGTTTTCTCACGGGGAATTTATCAATGCAAAACTACGCTATCGTGAACGGGCAAAAGCGAGCAAAGCTTAATCAGCGCTTCCTCTATTGTATTATTCGCTCACAATTTTGAGCAGTTTTCCGCGATAGTCGACGACATAGAGCTCGCCCTCAGTGTCCTCTGCGAAGGCGCTGATGGGTCGCTCTGATTCGAGTAAACGTTCATGCTGTATTGTGGTACTGCCATCGTGTCTTAACATCCAAATCCGGCCGTTTCCGAAATCTCCGTAAATATAGGCTCCTGTTAACCGAGGGATGGTTTTGCCGCGATAAACATATCCGCCAATCACAACCGTACCTTCACCCCGTGGGTAATCATGAATGGGTGCTGCGTACTGACTGGGGTCACAAGGCAGATCAACCCTTGGTGTGCAGATTGTGCCTTCCATAATGTTCCAGCCGTAGTTTTTGCCACGTTTGAGCAGATTGATTTCCTCACGGCCTGTTTGTCCCACGTCCCCGACGTAGAGATCTCCATTTTCTGAATCAAAAGAAAAGCGCCAAGGGTTTCTGAGCCCAGAGGCCCAAATCTCTGGCGCGACCTTTGTTTGTGTACGAAAGGGGTTGTCCTCTGGAATGCCGTAAGTTTTTGTGTCGTTTTGTTGATCCACATCAATTCTAAGCATCTTTCCCAATAAGCTGCCGAGGTTTTGTGCATTTCTCTGTGGATCATTTCCTGCACCACCATCTCCCATGCCGATATAGAGTTTGCCCTTTGGCCCAAAAGCCAAGTCGCCGCCGTTGTGATTTCGAAAGGGTTGTGAAATCCGTAGGAGTACTTTTTCATTTTGAATCTTGGTGGTTTTAAGGTTGTCTTCTGCCATAAATTCAGAGATACGGCTTTCAATGCCTGTTTTCCCAGATGCGGTGTAGTGGATAAAAAAGCGGCGGTTTTTTTTAAAATTGGGATGGAAGGCGAGTCCCAAAAGTCCTTCTTCATAACCTGAGCTGACACGGTTTTGTATGTTAAGAAAGGGTGTGTTTGCAAGGGTTCCGTCCTTTAAAATCCGAATAAGGCCACCTTGCTCTACGATGAACAAACGGCCACTTCCATCTTCGTCGTGTTTCATGCCGACGGGTTGATCCAGTCCTTCAACAATCTGTTCGAGTTTGATTTTTATTGTTGTGTCCTCGGAACCCGCCGAAGGCTTCGGGGCGGCAGAGGGTGTTTTTCCGCAGGCGGTTTCAATACCGATACAGATAATAAGAGCGAATAAATTAAAGTAGATATTCCGGGATCGGAGCATATTGATCCTTAATCGTTAAGGGGATGTTTTTATTGCCTTATGCAAGAGAATAATCACTGGCTTGACGATCCCTTAAAAAGTGGTAAATTTACTACCGTAGATAGCATAAATATGAGCCGTGTGCATTATTTTTCATCTGTATACGGTTTGGGTTTTTCTTTTTGGCGTTTGGTCTTTGAAAGACGATGAAAATTAAATGTCTTGTAAGTCAGATGAATCGGGGGTAAATAAATGGCAGATGCAAAGGAATCTCTTGAAGAGGCAATGAAGATTGATGGTGCGATTGGTGCGGCATTGGTTGATATCAAAAGCGGAATGTGTTTGGGTACCGCAGGGGGTGGAAAGCATTTAAATTTAGACGTGGCGGCTGCGGGAAATACGGAGGTGGTTCGGTCTAAAATGAAGGTGATGAGTTCGCTGGGTTTGAAAGACAGCATCGAAGATATTCTCATTACATTGGATACGCAGTACCACTTAATTCGTATGTTAAAGTCTGCAGGTAGCCTCTTTATGTATCTCGCATTAGATCGGGAAAAATCCAATCTAGGTATGGCGAGATTCAAGTTGAGCGCTATTGAGGCTGATCTCACGACGTAGATCTTGTTTCCGTGAGGTCTGCGAACAAAAAGCGGCCTGTTTTTGTGATGATCTCACAAAAACAGGCCGCTTTTTTTCGTTTTTAGGACGCTCGCACACATTCAGGCCAGACTTAATCAGGACTTCAAAGAGAAAATGCCATTTAGTGAATGCCATTTTCTCTTTGAAGCCAACGTACATATGAGACGATTTGTTTAACGTCGTCTTTGTTAACGCCGCTGATCTTTGGCATATTCCCAAAATTCCAATGGTGTTGGCGAACCCCACTCTTAACGGCCATATGAAAGGCTGCATCCCCATGATGATTGGGTTCGTAAATTTTTGAAATGAAGGAGGGGCCTCGATCTGTTCCGACGGCTCCGATGCCGTGACATCCGGCACAGTTGCTGTTGAAGCGTTTTTCTCCTCCGGAAAATTCAGTCGGAGCGGCGGGTGGTGGCGTGCTTGAAACTGGGTTTTCGACATCAGTACAAGCGCTCAAAAAAAGCGTGAAGCATAGGGCAAAGTAGTAAATTTTATGCATCTCAGTTGTTTCCATTCTCTTCGTTTACGAGCACGTGTAGCGATTGTATAAAGAACTGCTTTTAATAAGCAAGATCGAAGATGCTTTCGGTCTAGAAAAAAGCCCTGAGCACTCCCTTGAGGATGTTTCGTGTCGCTGATTGACCCATTGCTTCAAAATTGATATAGTCAGGTCCGTAAAATAGCTGTTTATTCGGAAGAAGGGAGCCTTGAAATGGAAGTGGGTGAAACCAAAAATATCGACCGTAGAGCCAACGAAAGAGCACCCTTTCTCGTTATTGAAATCAAAGGAACACATTCAAACAAGATCTTCCTGGCTCAGACTGAAAATATTAGCCAAGGTGGTCTCTTTTTTTCTTCCCCCGAAAAATTAAAAATTGGTGACCGTTTTCCCATTGAATTTGTTTTGCCAGACAACAAAACAATTGTGAGTTGTACCAGTGAAGTTGTTTGGAAAAAGCATTATGGTCAATCGGGGCTTAATTCTGAGGGCATAGGGATTCGTTTTGTTGACTTAGAGCCTGATCAGAAAAAGATATTAGGGAATTGGATTGATCGGGAAGAAGAAAAAGAAAAGGAACAATTATGAAAGAAATCAAGAAACATGATCCTGCTTTTTATCTCCGTCATTATTTCTCCTCTCTGGGCTTCTTCTTTTTTAGCTTCTTTATTTTTAGCACACAAGTGGTTTTTAACACACAAGTGTATGCAGAAGCGCCTGTGAGGCTAGATGTTTTTGAATCCGTTGTGATCAAGGTGATTGATGGTGACACCGTGCGTTTAAAAGACGGCACTTTGATTGTCTATCTGGGCATTGATGCCCCTGAATTAAAGCGAAAAGTTGACAACGCTTGGGTGTATGACCCGGAGCCTTATGCCGAAGAAGCCGCTAAATTCAATAAGGCGATGGTTGAGGGTAAAAAAGTTCTTGTTGAGATTGATCCCGTAAAAAAACATGATCGTTTTGGTCGGCTCATGGCTTATGTTTATGTTGATAAAGTGTTGGCTGCCGAAGAGTTACTCAAAAATGGACTTGCAAAAGCTGACTCCCCCTCCCTTTTTATGAAACATCGTATCCGTTTTTGGTCGCTTGAGGAGATCGCTTGGACGGGGAAAAAGGGGATGTGGGCGGACGAAAATTCTAGCCCTTAGATGGAAACGCCCGTCCCGAATTTTTATTTTATGGGCATACAGTTTTTTCACCTCCTGGCCCTTGCCGTTTGGGTCGGGGGGATTGTTGTTCTTCGGTGTATTGTGTTTCCGACCCTGCTTCACTCGACCCGACCACCTCAGTCTGTCGTTCTTGTCTTGCGTGAGGTTTACAGAAAATTTTATAAAATAACCTTGTTTTGCGCCGTCGTCTTGATTGCAACGGGCCTCATTAAGTTTATGACTTGGGAAAACCTGACCCCCTGGAATGCAATCCGTTACCTCGCCATATTCGGAATGATCGGTATTTCACTGTATGTGTGTTACGGCGTTTTTCCTCGCATGGACAAGACAAGCGCCGTCGTCTCGAAATCGGCTCCTGAAAATACAAGAGAATTGCAGTCTGTAGACATCAATGACTTGCCCTTTCTAGCAGACTGGTTGACGATGGGCAGTCTCATCTGTGGGATGACTGCTCTCTTGATGGCTTGATGAGGATTTTTTTTTGATGAACAGGAAAAAGGGCTATTTGGGTTTACAGATTTTAAGACCTAGACTTGTTTTGTTAGCCGTTTTCCTGATTTTTTTATCGGCCTGCACTGTTCCTCTCAAAAAGCACTCCTTTCACCTTGGTTACAGCGAAACGGGACTGGCCTCTTGGTATGGAAAAGATTTTCATGGCAGACCCACGGCCAGTGGAGAAATTTACGATATGTTTGAAGTGACTGCGGCGCATAAATCTTTGCCGCTTGGCACACTCTTACACGTGAGAGATCTCGATACGGGGAAGTCCATCAAGGTTAAAGTAAATGATCGTGGTCCTTTTGTCAGGAAACGCATCCTTGATCTTTCTTATGGTGCAGCCAAGGCGCTGGGCATTGTGGGCACGGGTATTGCCAAGATTGAGTTGAAAATTATTGGGCGCGTGCCGATCTTTCTCCCTGGCACAAAAGAGGAAAAAGTCTTTTTTGTCCAACTGGGTTCTTATCAGGTTAAAGAAAATGCGCTTCGGGTTAAAAATAAAGTGGCGCGTGATTTTGAAGCGGTCAGCGTAAAGGCTTTTAAAACAGGGCATGGACATTTTTACCGTGTGCGTATTGGCCCATATACGACAGAGGAAGCAGCCCGTTCAACGCTTAGGAAGTTGCGCTCAAGTCGCTCCTTAATCAGCGCGGATATTACACCCATCGTGATTCCAAATCATTAGGGAAGATTGCTCCGGTTTAGGGATAGACTCGTTCTGCTTGTTTATCGTGAATCCTCATTTTAAGGTTTTTTAATGTCTGAGCCCTTTGATCGTTTAGTCGCAGTGATGACCCGTTTGCGTGGGAATTCCGGTTGCTCTTGGGATCGTGAACAGACACATGAGTCTCTAAAACCTCATCTCATTGAAGAAGCCTATGAAGTGTTAGAGGCGATAGAATCGACAGACGCGACATCCCTTTGTGAAGAATTGGGAGATCTGCTCTTTCAAGTCCTTTTTCATGCCCAGATCGCAAAAGATGAGGGGCACTTCGATATTGAAAGCATTTTAGAAACAATCACGGAAAAAATGATTCGTCGTCATCCTCACGTTTTTTCCGAGGCCGTCACAGAGAGAAAAGTGGAAGCTGGTTTAAGTCAGAATTCAGAAAATTCGTCTCTTCGCAGCGAAACCGTTCTGATGCGCTGGGAAGAGATAAAAGCACAGGAACCCGGAAAAAAAGATCGTGTATCTGCGTTGCAGGGTGTACCCAAATCTCTGCCTGCCTTGCTGCGTGCACATCAAGTCCAGGCGCGGGCGGCACGTGTGGGTTTTGATTGGAAAGAAAGCACTCCCATCGTGGCCAAAATTGAGGAAGAGTTGGGTGAGTTGAAGGAGGCGGTTGACATGAACGTGCGAGAGCGGGTAGAAAGTGAACTGGGCGATCTCCTCTTTTCTGTTGTGAATTATGGTCGGTTTTTAAAAATCAACTCAGAAGACGCCCTACGTGGTACGATTGCGCGTTTTACGCGACGTTTTGAAGAGATGGAAGCCGCCGTAAAAAAAACAGGGCAGCGACTGGATGCACTCTCTTTGCATGAAATGGATCTTCTTTGGGAAAAGGCAAAATCCAATGAAAAGGCCTGAGCTAAAACAAGGCGATGTCTCTGGAGTTTGTATCCGATGAGCCAAGGTCGCATTATTCTGATTTTATTATCCATGATTGCCGCTTTTGCGGTCGCCATTCATTTATTTACCACCATCGTTGCACCACCGGAATCAGGACAAACCGTTGTTGCTTTTGATTTATCTCGTCCTCGTGCCCCGGCAGAAGCCCGAAAATTGGTCAATCCGATCCCGGTCTCAGAGGACGTGATCCAACAAGGAGATGAGCTTTTTCACGGCAAAGGAAATTGTTTTGTTTGCCACGGAGACACAGGAAAAGGAGATGGGGATGCAGGTGCTTTACTTGTCCCTAAACCCACAGACCTGACCGACCCTAATTTACACATGTTGCGCAGAGACGGTGAGCTTTTTTGGCCGATCCGTTACGGTATCGAAGGCGGCATGTTTGCCTATGTTCCGCGTCATGTTACTGAAGAAGAAGCCTGGATGATCGTACATTATCTTAAGACATTAAAAGCTGAACGCTAGTTTTGTGTTAAGCATAAACTGTCGGTCTCATCAGGATGATGAAAAACTGCATTTTCAGGATAAAAAATCCCACGTTTATATACTCTCCCGCTTGATTGAAGAACTTCCTCTAAGAAGAATATAAAAAAATTTCCGCCTTACCTTTAGTTTTACGTCCAGACAACCGATAGAACATTATTAGCTTCTTCGGGTGTCTTTATGATACGAATATTTTCCAGACGATCCTTAGACTGTAGGCTTATTGGCATTCTGAGCACAGTAAATATCACCGTCCTTCTTATTGCTGCGGGAGGACTCTTTTTACAGCAAGACGGCTTTTCAAGCGACGGAGCCAGCCTCTTGTTCCGTCCTGGAAACACGGTGTTTATTATTTTTGCGCTTGCATTTTTTATTGGCCTGATTTTGAGTCTAGGGCTTGCACCGTTTGTTTTAAAGCCTGTACAGCATTTAGTTCAATCCCTTGGAACCCCTTCTACTTCTCTTCCTTCTTCCGGGCATGACGATGGTTCTTTGCATGAAAAAAATGTTGAAGACGCCTTGATCTCTCTTCGTGCCCGATGCGATGAAATGACTCAGGCGCTCCATGAGAAGGAGTGTGCGCTTTTAGCGAGTGAGGCTCGTTATGAACGCATCGCTCAGGGGGCCAATGATGGTTTATGGGATTGGGATTTAAAAACAGATCAAATTTATTTTTCACCTCGCTGGCAGGCCTTACTTGGTTATGAACCAGGAGAAATCGGGGACAAATCTTCTGAATGGTTTGAGCGTATTTACCCCGATGACTTTCTTGCCGTTAAAGATGCAATTTCTAGATATTTTCAAGGTGAAACCCCTTATTTTGAGCATGTTTTTAGGATGCAACATAAGAAGGGAGGCTGCCGCTGGATGATGAGTCGTGGTTTGTTGGTTCGGGACGAAGATGGCACGCCAGCACACATGGGTGGGTCACAGAGTGACATCACGTCATTGAAAATAAGTGAAAGCGTCGCCACTTGTGGCAATAATTAAGCTGTTTTTCTACTCCTTCCTTTTGAGACCCGCTTCTAAGGGTCTGAACATGCCTGTTTCCTTTTTGAGTTGGAGGATGGCAATTTCCCGATCGTAAATTGTGTTGGAGTGTTTTCGTTCGGCATCCAGCAGGGCGGTGTTTGCGTCAAGTACTTCGATATTGGTTCCCAAGCCGACTTCAAATTGTCTTGAGGCCAGAGAAAAAGCTTCTCTTGCAAAACGGACCTGAGCCTCAAGATGTTTCAGTTCGCTCGTGAGCGAATTGAGGTCTCGTTTTGCGCGACGGACCCTTGATGCAATTTCGTCTTGCTGTCGTTTTTTTTCGAGCTGGGATTTCCTCAAACGTGAGCGCGCCTGAGCCATCTCTGCCGTATGAATCCCTCCTTCAAAGAGAGGCATCTCAAATTTCAAAATAGCCAGACGGTCATTGCTGATCAAAAAACTTGAGCTTGGATCTTGTTTGAGCCAGCGGTACTGTAAATCCAAAGAAAGCGTGGGTAAAAAACTGCCTTTCGCAAAGTCGATGCCTTCAAGGGCTTGATCAATCTGTATTTTTTTTTCTTTTAATTCAAGTCGATTTTTATGAGAATGCTCAATCAAAGCCGATTCCGAATGTTCTAAAAAAGAGATGGATGCGGGATTTTTCAGTGTATAAGATCCTTTAATTCTTGCGAGTAAGGCCAGTTGATCTTTGGCTTCCATGACGGCATTGTTGGCCCGAATCAGGTTTGCTTGTGCATTAGATAATTCTGCTTCGGCCCGAAGCAGCGCGGTTTTGGTGACCTCACCCACCTCAAGTTGTTTTTCGGCACTTCTGCGATGGGCACTCAGGCGTTCAACCTCTTTTTCTTCAATGAGGACATTATTTTTGTTTTTAAGCGCTGTGTAGTAGGCCTGTGCAATTTCAAAAAGAAGGTCTTCCTGTGTTAAATCAAGTCGGAGTCGTTCTCCTTTTTGTCCTAGTTTTGCATTACGGTAAGTGGCTTCTGCGCGACCCCCACTGTAGAGGGGCTGAGAAAGGGTGAGATCAAAACTCGTTTGAGATTCTGAGCGCAGTAAAAAAGGACCACTTCTGAGTGCCCTGGGTCGTCTTAAATAATCAAGATCGGCCTTAAGATTGGGGAAAAGAAAACTGCGTGTCCGTTTTACTTCGTCTTCTGATTGGATGAGGTTTTCTCGGGCAATGGCAATGGTTTCACTCCGGAAAATTGCAGAACGATAGGCCTCTTCCAGGCTGATCAACTGCGCTTCTGTTTCTGCAAAGGCAGACAAGCTCCAAAAGAGCGTGAGGCTGATCAAAATGAGATAAGAAAGCAGTTTTTTTTTCGTCATCATGGCTCCATCACCGGTGTCATTTTTTTGCGGTGTTTTTTCGGATAAGGGCACGGACATCGGTCGCCACTTCTTCGACGGCGCGGCCGGTGACATCCAATATGCTCCACCCGGGGTGTTGTCGATAAATTTCACGGCAGTACTTGAGTTCTTGCATGATGGGGGTGATTTTGTCGTAATCACTTTTTGTTTGATTGAGCTTTTTGAGACGTGCCGATCTGATCTCCATCAGTCGATGGGGGTCAATAATAAGCCCAACGACGCGGTTTTGCTCAACCTGTTCAAGCACACTTGGAATAGGAAGATTTAAAACCAGCGGGATATTGGCGACTTTATGACCAAAACGTGCAAGATAAATGGATAAGGGGGTTTTTGCGGTTCGGGAAGGACCAACCAAGACGATGTCGGCTTTTTTGACCCCGTGAAGGTTTTGTCCGTCATCGTGTTTTACTGTAAATTGTACGGCCTCCACCCGCCCGTAATATTCCCGGTCAATCTGATGGAGTAGGCCTGGCTCGGAATGGGCGGGTCGATCCAGAAAATGACTCATGGCGGTTAGAAGCGGTCCGAGCAGATCAACGGCAAGCAGGCCAGAGTGCAGGGCGACTTCTCGCATTTTCATCCGCAGTGGTTCAGAGACGAAGGTGAAAATGAGGAGTGCATCATCTTGTTTGGCTTCTTCGATGACCGTTTTGATTTGCTCATCCGTACGAACATAGCGTCTTCGCACGATTTTTGTTTCAGTTTTTGGAAATTGTGCCATCGCGGCTTTTAGCATTTTTTCAGCGGTCTCACCTGTGGAATCTGAAATCAGATAGATTGTGGCGCTTTGAGTATTTTCTTTTTGTGCCATCTTGACGCTCCTATTGACTCGGGCCAAACCCTCCCAGTCCTTTGAGGGTGATAAAGAATGAGAATTCGTCTCGGTCAAAAAACTCGATATAGGAAAATCCGACCCCCCAGCATTGTGCCTGATAATGTACGATGTGATCTACCTCGATTTTCTCGCCATTATCGAGATCATAAAAAACTCTGTTTGTGTAACGAAAGCCCCAAGGGGTGCTTACTGTTGCTTCGCTTTTAAAAAAATCGATTTCAGGATCAATGTTTTCCCGGTTGCCTAAATAATAGGGGTTAAACAGATCCCCTTTTTGGGGGGTGAATCCCTTGCGTGTGGATCGGTGTCCGATCTTAAAGTTGAAATACGAAGTGGGGATGAGGCTGAGGTCGGTGTTGACCCCGTTGATGCGACCAGAGCTCAGGTCGTAGAAGGCATCCACTTCAAGTCTTGCGGCTGACCAGGGTCTGAGCTGAAGTTCTGTCCGTAAATCTGAGAAGCGCCGCGTACTATTTTCCGCACTTGGGATTTGAGCAAGATGATAACTTCCTGTAAACCGGAGTGAGGCTTTTTCTTCGACTTGTCCCAGGTCATTTAATTTTAAAAAACGCTGCATGACCGTCATTGTGATATTTTCTCGGTTGTGCAGGGCATCTAACTCATCGATTTGAATCAAATCTTCACCATTGCTGACATCAATTTTTTCGTACATCAAGGCACTCGTGATCCGTTGCGTGGTTGCGCCCCATCTTGTGGAGGCATAGCCTTCAAGATTCACTCCCATCGGAAGTGTTTCACGGCTGATGGCATCTTCTCGGTTTTTCTCACCGTGTCGGTACCAGGTTTCCCGGAAACCCGCCCAGGGGGTTAAAGTGGCCTGTCTGCCCAAGCGCAGCGGCATAGACAGTTTGGGGTAGAGATCGATGCGTTGAAGATTCAATCCGTCTTCGCTCCAAAAATTCACTGCGGTGGTATCGATATTCAAATAAAGCGGGCTATCTCCAAGACGGTATTCAAGGAGACTGAAGCCAATTTCGGGCAGACGCTGTGGGGTATTGCGATTGTTCGATTGTGTTAAATCCTGGGTATAGCGGGCTAAAAAATAAGCATAGGTCTGATCGCCCTGGTAAGTGAGGGAGAGGTTCGATTCGATATTCTGTTGTGCGCGAGTGGATGTGCGATCTGAAAGCTCGCGAAGGTTGGAGTTTGCATTCACGTATTTTATATCGAGTTTTCCCTGTATGCGTGTGGTGAATTGTTGTCTATGATTCATGCGAACTTCCCAGCGATCTACATTCTTTTCCGTATCCTTAAAAAAAGTGGTATTCAGTTCCCCGCGTCCTTTTTTGGATAAAACATAACGATACTGAAGACCCAGACCCTTTCCCTTTTTCCCACGGTTTTCGAGGGTAATTGTGGCATCTTTGTTGTCTGCCAAGGCGATAAACAAGCCCTGTTTGTAACGAAAGCCATATCTGGAACTAAACCCGATATTAGGGATTAAAAGTCCCGTCCGGCGCTCTCGTTTTGCAGGGTATAAGAAATAGGGGAAATAAAAAATAGGAACCTCTTTGACGTAAAAGCGTGCGTGTTTTGCAACAAGGTATCCGTCGAGTGTGATGTCGAGATCTCCAGCGCGCATGCGCCACGCAGGATTTTCTTGGCAGTCACAGGCCGTAAATGAACTTGTTTTTATTGTATAGTGGTCAGGGGCATCTCGAATAATTGTTTCCCCCTGGATATAATAATTTTCTTCTTTGAAAAAAAGACTGCCTTTGTGCAGTACACCCAGTTTGGTATTGATGTCGAAGACAATGCGTTCTGCATCCATCGTATTGCCGCTTTCAAAATAATGGATATTTCCCATTGCGGAGAGCTGTCCTGTTTTTCCATTTAAGCGCATCGTATCGGCCTCAAGTCGTGCGCCTTCTTGTTCTACGACCACTGCCCCTTGTGCAATATAAATATCTTTTTCTTTGAAATATTGCAGGTGATCTGATTTGAGATGGACAGGGGCCTTGCTTTTTCCAGGGCCCTCTGCAGCTAAAACGGGAAAGATAAAGTTGATAGACAAAATACAGAGTAGGGGGAGAACAAGCAAAATTCGCTTGGGTTTGGGCATGCAGCGCGCTGCATGCTGCGGATCAAAGCGAAGATGCATCTATCCTCGAATCAAGGACGGCGGTGTGCCCGTCAGTGCGCCTTTTGCTTCTCCGACGGTATAAAACGAACCCGTGACGACCAGTAAATCCTGGGTTTTCATTTGTGATTTTAGGTGGGTAATCGCATCGGCCACACTTTCTTTTATGGTGATCAATGGTCTTTGTTTTTGTTGTTGATCCACCAGAGAGCAGATGGTTTTTTCTATTTTTTGTGGATCGGCTGCGCGTGCCGTCTTCGGGCGAGTTAAGATAAATTCATCCGTCCAATCTAGAAGCGGTGTAATCATCTCTGAGATTTTTTTATCGTCCATCATGCCAGAAATAAGCCAATGTTTGCCCTGCACTCCGCAATCCAGTTCTTCCAAAAAAGCACCCAAAGCACGTGCCCCTGCGGGATTGTGTGCGCCATCCAGCAAAATGAGCGGATTTTTTTGAATGACTTCCAGGCGTCCTTCAAGACGCACATTTTTGAAGCCCTCGACAATATCATCTTCAGAAATGGAGAGCCCCTGATTTTGAAGTGACTCGATAATACTTAAAGACGTCGTCATATTTTCAATCTGGTGTTTTCCTAAAAGTGGCAGTTCAATGATGTAGTTCTTGAGTCCAGTATAATGTAATTTGATCGGTTCTGTGAGTGTGTTTTTTTTGGAAAGAGTCGTTGTGCATGCCTGCTTGACTTGCCCAACCTTTGCAATCGGTGCTTTTTTGAGTCGGGCGATTTCTTCAATAATCGAGATCACTTCCGGTTGCGAAGCCGTCGAAATCAGCGGCACTGATTTCTTGATGATGCCTGCTTTTTCTTGGGCGACCTCTGAAATCGTTGTGCCGAGATACTTTTCGTGGTCAATGTCAATATTGGTGATAGAAGACACAAGGGGTTGGATGAGGTTTGTCGCGTCAAAACGTCCACCTAGCCCCACTTCAATGACCGCAACATCAACCGCCTTTTCCGCAAAATAGAGAAAGGCCAAGCCGGTTGTAAATTCAAAAAAGGTGATTTTTTCTGCAAGACGGGGAGAGTTCTGTTCCAGTTTTTCACGAAGCCGCTGCGTGAGCTTTACAATCTCTTTGTGTGAAATCGGGGCCTGGTTGATTCGGATGCGTTCAGAGAAATCCAGCAAATGTGGTGACGTGTAAAGCCCAACACGATATTTGGCTTTTTCAAGGACAGCCGCGACCATCGCGGCTGTTGACCCTTTGCCATTTGTCCCTGCGATGTGGACTGATTTGTAGGCCTTTTGGGGCTGATCAAACAGGGCCAGCAGCGAAGTCATACGGGCCAAGCCGGGTTTGATGCCATGGCGCTGCATTTTGTAGAGATAGGCTATTGTTTCAGCATAGGTCATAATTAACTCAGCATTTAATCATAGCTTGGAATATTTTTCAAGAAAACGCGTCGAAATACAACAAATCGGCCTACCCTTTTTGACCTCTTCCTTTTTCTCAGGTATAAGGCATTTGCGTGATTGTCCTGATTCTTATTTTATGAAGAGGTAGCATGTTTCGAGTCGTTCTGTTTCAACCCAAAATTCCGCCCAATACAGGAAATATTATCCGGCTTTGCGCCAACAGTGGTGCAGCACTTCACTTGATCGAACCCATGGGTTTTGACTTGGAGGATAAAAAACTGGTCCGTGCGGGGCTGGATTATCACGAATTTGCAGAAATACGGGTTCATGCGTCTTTGCACGACTTTGTTTCAGCAGAAAAACCAAAGCGTTTATTGGCCTGTTCAAAGTTTGCCAAGCACCCTTATCATCAGGTGGTTTTTAGGCCGGGTGATGCCTTGCTTTTTGGATCAGAAACAGAGGGTCTGCCCAAATCCATTCGCAATGCACTGCCGCCGGAACACCTCCTGAAAATCCCGATGTTACCGAATAATCGGAGTTTAAATTTATCCAATGCCGTTGCGGTTGTTTTGTATGAGGCTTGGCGGCAATGTGGGTTTGAAGGGGCAGAGTAGGGCTTAGGCTTGTTTTTACCCTACTTATGTAAGGTAGGAATCTACTGATTTGGCAATATCAGGAAACTCTTTGAGTATTTTTTTATCTGTTGTAATGAGATGAGTATTTAGGTGTTGGGCGAGCGCAACGAATTCGCAGTCATATGCCGAGCAATTACCCGTGTAAAGTAATTTCATAACATGTGCAGAGGAAACTTGATATTCTTTTCCAGCGAGAAGGGCTTCTGCTTGTTGGATCATAAGCAGGGTTTCGTTAATATTTAAAATATTTTTACGGAGATATCGGCTGAGAACACTTCTGAATTCACTCCTCCACAAAATAGGAGATGCCCAATGTGGATCGCGTGAAAGTAATTGCTCTACTTCTTGAGACCGTTCTCCACTAATAAATAGGTACGCAATAATATTGGTATCCACAACAATCATGGGCGACCTTCATTTTTTGCATCATTAATGAGCTTGTCCGTGAGAGGGTGATGAATCGTTTTTTCTCTCAGATCACGGGCAAATTCGAGATATTCGGGAATATCAATTTTATGAGTGCCCAAAGTTTGTTCGACACAGTAAAGAATTTCACTATTCATGCTTCGTCGGTGAGCTTGGGCAGCTTCTTTCAATTGTAAGTAAAGAAAATCGGGGATATTTTTTAGGGTTAGAGTGGGCATAGAACCTCCTTGGTAGACTTTATTCTTAATGGTTCCATTATGGTGTTTTTGTTCTGATTCGTCAAATTGAGGCCTTAGTTGAAATTAACTTTTGGGGGAAATTCAATGTTAGCAAATGTGGAGCAAAGTCCCTTAACAAAGGAAGCTCAATAACGTTTATTTCAGGCGCATTTTCTAAAAAACCAAACCCAAATGTTTTCATTATATCTACCTCTGTCGCGGCAGTTGAAGCGATGGCAAAAACATTATCTCTATCGCTTTCTCCTATCAGGGTCAATGTGATATCACCCTATGTGGTGGATACTCGTTTGCTTGGTTCTGGACAAACCACAAAAGAGAGGAAAGATTTTTTGGAGTCTACTGCAAAAAGTCTCCCTTCACATTGTCTTGGAACTCCAAAAGACATCGGGGAAGCGGCAGTTTTTTGATGTCAAACGCTTATGTTACAGGAAGCACACTTTCGATAGATGGTGGGTTTACGGTGATTTAGTGACAATCGTATAAGGTTATGCTCCAGCGGTTTATCCCCATCAAGCGTGGCTCTGCGGTGTTTTTAGAACTTGTTTCGATTCTCACCCATCCCGAAGGACGGGTGCAATTCAAAACAGCCGTACCTTAGCGCACCCGCGCATATGTTTCAATCCTCACCCATCCCGAAGGACGGGTGCAATTGTGCCTCGGATTTTTCTCCGCAGCCCGTCAAAAGTTTCAATCCTCACCCATCCCGAAGGACGGGTGCACTGTGGGGAAAATTGTCTTTGTTTTCAAAAATTTATATGAACAAAAACGCGAAACTCTTTTTTCCCGAAGCACTTTAAAATTCACAATGTTCCTTTTTTGTCTAAAGCTCTTTTATTTCAATGCTTTAGACCCATTCGCGAACATCTTGCTTTTTCCCCATTGCTGGTGGTTCGCGTTTAAACCAACAATGGCCCTTCAAAATCGACGGTGCCGTCCAGTCCGTAGATTTCGATATGTTTTTCTTTCGGCTCAGTCAGCCGATAAATACGAAGTCGATCTTCCTTTTTTTCAATAATCTGAAGCAAACGTCGAACCAGTATTTCGTATTGCATTGGATTGACGGTGCATTCAAAAACAGATTGCTGAACGCGCTGTCCAACATTCTTGCATTCGGTTGCAATGTGTCTCAGCCGTCGTCGGCCTTCACGTGTTTCGGTTGAGACATCGTAAGTGATCACGATAAACATAGTGCCCTCAACGATACAAATAGGGAATATAACTTTCCATGTCACCTCGTAAAGTGCGGGCGAGCAGACGTGCCTGCACGTGCGGAATGAGACCTAAGGGCATCTTTTGATTCAACAGCGGGTGTGTGATCTCTTCTTGTTTTCGTTTCTGATAGGCGATGACGACTTCTTTTCGGCCTTTGTCATCTAAATGCACTGCCCCGCCGGGCCGATTGATAAAATGTGTTTTTTGAATCTGTCGTCGATTGATCAAGGTGAGTGCCAAAACGGAGCGGATTTCTTCCATTAAGTCCAAAGCCAGGGCTGCGCGACCGGGCCGAATCGTATGCAGAAAACCCATTTGCGGGTCAAGTCCGACCCCTTCCGCTCCTGCAACACAATCATTCATGAGCAAGGCATAGAGAAAAGAGATGAGTGCGTTGATTGCATCACGGGGTGGGCGTCGATTTCGACCATTAAGCTTAAACGTTTCTCGGTCTTCCCGCACCATACGATCAAAAGAGGAAAAATAGGCCCGTGCAGATTCGCCTTCAATGCCACGCACCTGATCA
>JAADHI010000115.1 GCA_013151935.1 Candidatus Manganitrophaceae bacterium | reverse complement strand
GGTACTAAAATCACATTGATAAAATGCGGTATTCACGGCACTTTGATAAGTCCTTTTGGCTTCTGAAATAAACTCCGGCATTTGATCTATCCCGATATAAACAAAATCTGAAAAGTGTTGATCCAGATAAGCCTTCAAATCGCCATAACCACAACCGACATCCAAGATGCATGCCCCGTTCAAATCCCCAATACTCGCAAGCACTTCAAATCGCTTCAACTGACTTTCAGAACCGCGCCAGCCCAGGGCCTTTACCGAATCCGTTTTGTAACTCGCAATGCGGTGTCGATGATAGTGCATAATCGTGGCTTTTTCGATGAGGTTCATTAAGGGTATTCCGCTTCTTTCATTTGGATGTAATTGCGCCAAATCCAGAAAAAAACACCGATAAAAATCAAGCCAAGCGTCACCTCATCTTTTTTGCCATTGAGATAAGGATCACACATTACCGCACTGTATAAAATAAGAATGGCCAACAGTACCGTCAGAATAAAAAATTGACGATACTGATTAAAAATATTCCGAAACGCTGTATTTTGAAGCGCGATCAAAGCATAAAGAAACAACAAGACAAACAACAGATCGTAGGCCAATCGAAAATACCAACGGTTTGGGCAAATCCACTTACAGAGCGAAAACGTATCCTCTGGAATCAGACGATGTAGAAGATCTAAGTCCTTTGTTTTGTTAAAAACCCGGTCGACAATCTCGGTGACTTTTTCAGCATTCTTATCCGTTGTTAAGGGCAGTGGCCAAAACCCCACACCACCAAAGTTGTCCTCAAAATAAATGAGATCATGTTCAAAGGGGTCCGCATTTTCAGACCCATGTCCCACCGGACTAATCACGGGGATAATCTTACGGAGCATGTTTTTACGTTGATTGCCTTTAAACGCATGATCCTGTTCAAAACTGAGCCTTAAGGCCTTCTTCGTATCCGTAGTCGGTTTTTCAAGGATAACCAGAAAAAGATCAATGTCGTCATCCGCGCTGCTCTCTTCATCGTGCATGAATTTTTCTAAGTTTTCAAAAGAGTAGATCCCTTTGCCAATGGCATTCATCGGCAAGATCAGATTGAGTTTATAATTTGGGTTGGCCGCGTCTAATTTAAGACGCAATGTTTTAATAAAAGATTCAAAAAAGGCGACCGCGCGCGCATCCTCCGGATAGTCATCAAAATAAAGGGTCACACCATCTCCCATCGTCGTGCTTTCCTTTGAGGACATCATTGACTTAACCCGGTTTTCAAGCGTATCCGGCATTTTTTGATGCACAGCCTGCACAATGTTCGTGCTTGTTTTATCAATGATAAATAATTGATCTTTTGTGGAAAAATGAAACCACTCACTCCAGTCATTTTTGTAAATCACCAAATCGACTTTGGTACGATAACGCTGCGCCTCCGTCACGAAGTCGGCCGTACGGGGGTGCCAGTGTAACAAAGGCGACATCTCTCCTTTTTTATCAAAAGAAAGGGCATAATAAGCAATTCGGGAGAGCAGACTGAAATCAATTTTTTGAGGCTCCCCCGCCAACCAAAAGGGATAAAACCCGTAGATTGTTTTTCCCGAGAGATCAACAAGACAACCGCAGTCATCCCCTTCCCAGGTGACTAACTTTGAGGGATCGAAGGCCTTCAAATCCTTGGCTTGTTCAAGAATGGTCTGAAAAGAGGCCTCTTTTCCTGAGCCCCTTGGATTTTGTTGTATACCTGAATCTATTGCAAGGGAGGTTTCAGGTTTTTCCGGTTCGGATGCTGGAATAGGACTTGGCTCAGACCTCTCGGCTGCGACATCCTTTTGAGGAGCAAGCTCATCCACACTTTTTTCTTCCACTGGACTTTCTTCTTCAGAAGGCACAAGATTATTCTTTGTGACAGCCTCGGCGATGGGCACAGAAATAGAAAGCGCCTTTGCATCAAGAACCGGTGGCGTCTCTTCTTTTTTTGCTTCCGTTTTTTCGGCCTCTGCTTTGACAACTTTTTTCTTCTCAGGTTTAGCCGCTGCTTCAGCCTTTTTTTGATCCGCTTTATAGGCATTGAGCAATGTCACGATTTGTTTGGCTGAGCCAGAGCGTCTAAGTTTTGAAATACGCACTTGCTCTTTAGTGGGTTGTTTATTGATCCACTCCGTAAATGATTTGCTGAGGGTGATGTCTTTCCAATCCGGATGAACTTTGGCCACTTCGGCATAATGAAAGAGGGTTGAGATCAGATGATCCGAAAAAAGATCGTCGGATACAATTTCAAAATCTTCACGAAATTTCCGTACGGCCGCACTCGTTTTTTTATCAATCAGACCAAAGGCTTCACCAATATCGTAACCAATCGTCTTTAAACTCTCTTGAATTTTTTGAACAGAGAGTTGATCAAAAGGATTTCTTTCTGAAGCAGAACGACCGGGCAGATTGACCTGAAATTTGTCTTGAGAGATGGAGGGTTCTTTTTTTTCGTCTTCCGCCGCAAAAATAAACGAAGGGGAAAAAATCACTTGAAAAACAAACACCCATAAAAAGAACGGCTTGAAACAACAAGGATTTAAACCCAGAAAAGAGTTCCGACGTGTCATACTTTTTTAAACCGTTTTTCCTTCTTTCATGAGTTCTCTCGCGATCCCCTTCAAAAGATCCCTCTGTCTGATTTTTTGCTCCGAGTTTTGCAAAGCCCGAAGCACCCCGTAACAGGCCACATTGGTAATGGCTGCCGCCGAAATTTCATATTCCTCCGCAAGCACCTCTAAACACACATCAGATGCCACACGGCATTTTCCATTGAGCACACCTTGCCAAAGCTGTAAACGCTGATCGGCATCCGGCAGGGGGAAATAGATGGCCGATTGAAAACGACGCGCAAAGGCCTCGTCTATATTTGCACTGAGGTTGGTCGCCAAAATCACAACGCCCGGAAAATCCTCAACCCGTTGTAACAAATAAGAAATCTCCTGATTGGCATAACGATCATTGGAACTAGAGGTTTGCGTCCGTTTTCCAAAAAGGGCATCCGCCTCATCAAAAAACAAAATCCAGTTTTTATTTTGTGCCTGATCAAAAACATTAGCGAGGTTTTTTTCCGTCTCTCCGATGTATTTTGAAACCACCATGGACAAATCAATACGATAGACATCCACCTCTGTCACCGCACCTAAGAGGGTGGCGGTTAAGGTTTTTCCAGTTCCGGGAGGGCCATAGAATAGGGCACGATATCCGGGTTTGATCACTTTTTCCATCCCCCAGGTCTCTAAAATCGTTTTGGAATGACGTAACCAGGTTTTAATATTGTCTAATTCTTCAAGCACAGCTTGAGATAAGATCACGTCATTCCAAGTGAGCTTAGTGGTCACGCGTTTCGCCGGAAAATGCACACTATAGTCTGGTTTTTGTGTGACCCCGGACGTAAAACGGTTTAAATATTCCGTAGATATCTTAATCGCTCCACTAAAAAAAGGTTCTCCGGAACCTTCATGCACAAGCTCTAAAATACCCGCTGTGGCAAAAACATGGTCTTTTTGAAACAAGGCACTCACAGCAAGACGCTTTTGTAAATCGACACCCGCCAAAATAAACGCAGCCGTTTCACAGGTGGGCATAAATCCCCCATGGGTCTTTCCTTTCCAGCCCCCAAACTCTGTAAATCCGCGATCAAAATTCTTATTCTGCGTAAAAAAAGAATCCAGGGCCTGGGGACGAAGATGCGGAATTAAAGCCAGGACCAAGACCAGACGTGCATCAAAATCCAGAGAAAACGACTTGATCACTGCGGCATATTCGGACTCATCTTTTTCAAGATCAGGCGCATCAATATCGTAAATAGAGCGAAAGGCACAATCCTGCTCAAAATAAAGACTGATGCGAGCCTCTAAGACCCGCGCAAACCAGTTCAAATCATGCTCTAAGCTGAGGGTGTTTTTTTCGCTGATATTCATCGGCTTGACCAAGACTTCCCTTCGTGCCTAGCCCTGGGCCATTTCCTCTTCTTCGGGCGCACGCTGTATTTCAAATTTCCCCTGGGCCATCTCCTCTTCTTCCGGCGCACGCTGCACCGTCTGCGAAGCCCCTTGCATGATTGTTTGCATCTTGCGTTGCGCCGCAGCCTCTGGACGATTGTCCATCATATTGACTGCAGTATTTTTTGATTTCTTCTGCTGCACTGATTGTGTATCCGCTTCTTTTTGTTGTGCGATTTTTTCAGATCCCATGATTTATTCCTCCCTCATCGTGTGCAAACCGTTACAAGCTTTCTCGTCATTCCCGCAGGCGCCTCGACATCCATGGATTTCGGTATGGATTCCGGCTAAAAAATAACCGGAATGACGTCAAAAATAAACTTTAGCCTGCGGCTTTTTTTCCAAAGTCATCGGCTTCTTTTTCTAAACCCGGATTGTCATTCACCGGCATACCGTTTACCTCTGTCGTCGGCGCAACACGGCCTTCGCGTTGCTGCACCACATGGGTCAATTCATGCCCCAAAAGACTTTTTCCCGTCGTCGTATTGGGACTAAATTGACCGGGGGCAAAATGGATATCCGTCCCCTGTGTATAAGCCAAGGCCCCGACTTCAGGTGCTTTGGCAGAGGAGGGATGAATCTGCACATCCGAAAAATCGGCTTTGTGCGTCGCCTCCATGCCCGCCTTCACATCATCCGGCATCCCCGTTTTGTTTTCCTTTTTTTGCAGAGGCTGCATCGTCGCATCACCAAAACAACGCCGCTGTGCTGTTCTTTGTGCCACTACAAAAGCACTGTTTTGAATCCGCTGGGATTGAGAAATAAGCGCCGCTCCCGATTGATCGACAGACGCATTTTTCCTCGAACTGACTGCGACGGCACGGGTCTGATCTTTTTTGGATTCACTGGTCTTCATTTCACTCTCCTTATCTTGCCCTGCCCTTACTTGCTCTTACATTTCCTCGCCCGAACGCCACTTGACATGGATCACACCCTTCATCCAGGGGAGTTTGACCACTGAAAAACTCCAGGGAATATAATCAAGTAAAATATCAAAACCTTTTGCCTCAACCTGAAGTTCCCAATCGTCTCCCTTGCGATGCAATACCCCCTCTCGCTGTAAAAAAGATTCTCGAAATCCCTGCAAAGATGTCTTGCCGATCTGCTTCCAATTTCTAATCATCCCTTGAAGCAATCCCTCAGCTGCTTCTATTTCATGCGCTGTGATCACAATCTCTCTTTCGATGGGAATACCGGCTTTGACCCCACACAATATTTTATTTAAGACAAGCTGATATTCCGGGCTATCCCTCTGCTCATTGACCAAAAATTGAAGCAGGTGAACCGCGCGTCGCGCCGCTTCTGGAGATTTAAAGGCTTGGCCCTCAGTCAAATCAAGCAAGGCCAAAAATCGCTCTAAATAGGGCGCAGCAATCACCAAGCCCGCGTTTTCCAGATGGATGGTTTCATCCCATTCGGCCTCAATGTCTTTAAAATAAGACAGCGCTTCTGAGGAAATTTCAGGTGGGGGCTTCTGAGAAACATTTTTTTTAGATATAGGACGATGGGGAGAATTGACGGGGTCTGATTGAGAAAGTATTTCGACCAACGCTAAAACTTCATCTTTCATCACAATCATGTGGTGGGATTCAAGTTCGCGGCGTAATAACACACGAAATGCGGCAATATCAGAATAATAGGCATCACGCGCAAGACGCTCGCTTAAAAGAAACACAAACGTTTTTGCATGAAAGCGGCGGCCTTCTTCAAACAAATACTGGAAAATAAACTGCCACTTCAAACGCGTCATTCGGCCAGAACTTAAGGCAATTTCTTTGGCACAAGCGGCACTGACAATCAAATCAGAACATCGTAAAATGGCCTCAAAAACCATCGGGTTCAAAAGCAGCAGCAGACGAGCGAGTAAGGGCTCCGGCAAAAGCTGAACCAAACGAAGCGCAAAGCCCCGACCTTCAAGGCCTTTTTTCAAAAAAGCTGAGAGATCCTGCGGTGCAGCGCCGACGAGGATTTCCAGGGTACGCAGAAATTGCTCCAAGACCTGTGCAGATAAAATCGTAGTCGCGCCGAGTATCTTTTCAACAAAGGCAAAGCCTGTTTCGCGTGAAACCACCACATCACGCTCATCTCTCTCCCCTTCAAGTGACTGAGAAACAGCCATCCTATTTTCTGAGACAATGGCTTCTGAGACGATGGCCTCAAAATCGACAACATTTTTTCTGATGAGACAGAACAAGACCTTTTGGTAATACAGGCTTGGATTTTCTGCCTGAGCGGCGTGGGAAATCATGGCCTGCATGAACTCAGGGGCCTCTGAATGTTCAAGCGATAGAAAAATGACAATCAGACGCGCAAAAATATCGGGGGAACAATCCACGACCTGTGCTCCACTCAAAAGATTTGCTGATTGGAGTTCACCAAAGATGCGGGAAAGCTGAGCGCGATGAGATTGAAAAAGCCGATTCAGCCGCTTTAAGAATAAGGCCTCCGCACGCGCGCCCCAATCATTTTTTTGCAACCTGCCCCGAATCAAGAAATCCCTGACATCCCGACAGGCCATCTCGACATCAAATGCTTCTTCAGCTTCAGCCTCAGTCACTTTAATTTCTAGCAAATTTTTTTGGACGCGGCCTTCTTGCGATAACTCCCGGAGCATCAACAAAATCTCGCTCTTGGCCGTTCTTGAAATTTCGATGGCCTCAAAACCTTCAGTCAATCCGTGCAAGATATCTTGCGCGCGTGCGTTTCGGTGCGAGGCCATCTGAAGAATCAAACGACTCAAATAACTTTTTTTATTAAATCGACTGCCACGCTCGACCAACAGCACACCCAGGGTATATTGCCAAAGGACGGTTTTATCTTTTTTTTCACTTTCAAAAGAACGCACAGACTTGCCCCGCAAGAGCTGGGGCTGCTTTACAAGTTTAGAAACAATCTCAGCCGCTTCTGGCGTAAGCAGACGCACCAGATCCAAAAGCATGAAATCGGGAAAGGTCTGAGCAAGTTTTTGACGCACTTCTGCTTCTCGGCCATAAACAAACAAGGCCTGACGCAACCAAGGGGCCTGGTTTTGAATAAAGGAGGGCCAAAACCCTTGAACCGCCTGTGGCCTCCCCTGCACCAGCGCTTCAGTGACCTTCATACGCAAAAGATCCATTTGGGCTTCCTGAGTCCTCACGGCATCGACATTTTTCTCTTTTTCTAGACCCTTTGGCGACAATACCCTGCCAACCCCTGAAATTGCCTCAAAATCAATGGGTACATTCTGGACCAAACAAAACAGAATTTGCGCATAATAATCATTCAAATCATTCTGAAGCGAGGCATATTTTTCGACAGACTGCATCAAATCACGCTGAGATGCGTCATAAAACCGCAAAGAAACAAAAGCTCGGACAAGCTTTAAAAGGACCTGGGCTGAAAAAGCACGACGATAGGCTTCCACCCCACGCGCCTCGACTTGAAGGGTGCGAAAAAACCGCACGAGCATCTCAGCGTGAAGACCCGCCAACGATTTTAAGGCGAACAGAAGTACCGTATCATCAAGAGAGAACCCCGCTTTTTCAGAAGCACTTGTATCAAAAAATGCCATGCGAAGCGTCTCATAATCACCATAGGCCTGAATCAAGTCGGATTGTTTTTCGGATCTCTCCACCTCAGTAACAGGAAAAGAAGAGGCAGATTTTTTTATATCATCTTCCGCTACGAGTGAAGATAAGAGATCACGCATTTCACTTTTCACACCACTGGACATTTCAATTACATCCAGTTTGTGAATAAAATCTTGAAGCAAATCAGCATAGCGGCTATTTTCATGGGCGGCCATTTGCACCAATAAACTGCCCAAATAAGATTTTTTATTAAATTGACTGCCACGCTCGATAATGAGGTAAGCCAGAGTGAATTCCCAGAGCTGTGTTTTGCTTTCCTTAAAGCCTTCGGCGTATTTGTTGTTGGTCTGCATAAACAAGGCAGGACGCGTGACAATTTCATGGACAAAGGCACGCGATTCAGGATCAATCACCGTGACAATATCACCCAACATTTCATCTGAAAGTTTTCGCGATAAAACACGCCGTACAGCAATTCGACGCCCCTCGTCCAATACAATACTTTTTAAAAGATCGGCATGATATCGTAATACCTTCTGCCAGATACCCCGTAAATTTTTCGTATTGCCCGATTGAATTGAGGTGATCAAGCGACGTTTCAATCGCGCCAAGGCTTCAAACACACGGGACTCAGCAGCATCCCTTTCTCTTGCCCTAGATTCAGAAGTATCCGGCGCGACAAGCTGTAAATCTCGAAAAACATGTACCACATCAGACGCGAGCGGTTTATGACCCACCGTCATTTTTTGGATAAAGTGATCCATTAAGTGCCGTGTATCAATATTTCCCTGTTTCTCCTGATCTCCCTGGTTTTCTTTCAACAGAAAATCCAGAAGGGTCTGCCAAATATCGTACTGCAAGGTAGAGGCACTCAAAGTCAGTTCAGGATGGTCTGTAAATACGCGTTTCAGTGCTTTGACCAGGGCAAGCAGGCGCTCGGAATCGACAGGCGAAAGCAGCAACACAAGTTTTTCCAAACTCTGCTCGGAGGATTGATAAACAAGACGTTTGAGTCTCTGAGGCTGCTGTTTCATTTTTCTGAGAAAGACCATAAAAACATCAGGAGAGCCTTCAAGCACCGCGCTTAAAATTTCATCCATCGTCCGACCTTTTTCAAACATACGATTGTTAGGAAAATGACCCTTCGTCAGAAAGCTTTCTAACATGCTTAAGTCAGGATTTAGGGTCTGTTTTTTTCTCGCAACCCCATACGCTGTGCCCAGCAAGGGCAGTTGATCTTCTAAGGCTGACTTGAGCGCGAGACGCAAGCGGTCTCTCGAGTCCGCCTTAAAATGAGCGACATCTATACGGCCTAGATCAATCGTGAGTTGTTCGATATAACCACCTCTTTCTACAGACACTTCGGAGAAAACCTCATCTACAATAGGCAAGAGCATGTCGTAAATTAAAACCCGAAGCACATCACCTTCACCCGCTTCAGCGCATGCTTCTTCAAAATGAAAGTCAAAAACAGCATCCGCAATCATGTGTTTTTCTTCGGGATTGTCTTGAGAATTTGCTTCTTCCATCATCAAGCAACAAGCGCCTTCTTTTGTTCTGCCTGCAAAGACAAAAGAAAGTCGGTCAGTGCCTTCCCGGCAGCATCTAAATCTGCGGCATTTCCTTCAAAATCCACTGTGTCTTCAAGGAGCTTTTTATCCAACCATTTTTTATACAATACTTCAAAGGCATTCATTTCATTAAACTCAAGCCAGTAACAATCAATATAAATATGGGCGGGCGCATTCAGACGCAAGGTCTCTTCGGCCAATAACCTAAATCCCTTTTCATAGAAACGGGCCGTCCACGCCGGAAAAATCACACTCATTCTAAAGGGATAAAAACCTTCTGGAACATCCACATAAGCACCTCTTGCCGTGGGTCTGAAAAGGTGGTGTTCAAGTAGGTGCAGTCCTTCACTTTCGACATTGAGTTTTATCATCAGTCGGCGTAAGGCGTTTGCGGCAGAAACGGCATCTTCAATATGCTCAAAGGCCGCCAGATATTCCCAACGTGCATCGTCTCCAGGTTTAAAAACGAGTTGAAATCCGTCACTGCCGCCACGCGCCCCCACACGATAGTGCTCCATGTGAATTCCATTTCTAAGGATGGAAACCCCTAAACTATTATTTTTAAGAAAGAGAATCTCTTGAAACAACTGCCGCTCGTCGTAGCCTTGCCCCTCGGCCTTAGCTTGCCTCAGAGGGATTTCTAAAAATTCGTGCTCAATCCGCTCTGTGATCGATGAAAGATCCACATATTCCAATGCAAGCGTGCCCGATTTTAAGGATTTGAATACATCGTCTGTGAGCAGTTCCAAACCTTTTTCCACAAAAACATCCACGAGGGAACGGTTTTGCGAATAGTGGATGCCAAGCAAAACACTGACCTTTTTCTTTAGACCGGCGGTGTTATTTGTATTCCACGAGGGCTGCTGACAATTAAAAGCGGCAGCACGCCGCTGGCTGATTTCTACAATTTCCTGAAGGAGTCTGAGTTGATTTCGGATCAGCTCGAGTTCTAAGCCCTGCTCATCATAATAACAATTATGTTGACGTAGGGAGTGCTGTTTGAATTTTTCACCATAAAGCCCTAATAAATAATCAAGCACACGACTCCGGCGATTAAAGAATGGATCATACTTAGAAAGGGTTTGTGCGATACTTTTTTCAAGGTCATCCCCGGAATCTCGATAGAGTCCTGTAATATTGGGCACACAGTCTTCATTCAAAACTTGGGAAAAATAGGATTGTTCAAGGGTCTCATCGGCTGAAAATAAACGGGGGATTTGCGCGACACTGGCCAAATAATTTGCCATCGGCTGCTCAAAAAAAAGCAGGTAAGCCTTCAACTGCTTGGCCTGCGCTTTTCGGCTATCAGCTTCCGATTTTGGCACACCAAAGTCATTGATCCCATAGATGACGGGAAAATCATTTTGAATCGAATGGTATTCTGAAAAATCACGATATACACCTTGTGGCCTCTGTATCAGGCCTGCAAAATGTTGTTCATTCTGCCGAAGATTTTGAAGCTGAGCATAACGTCGTTCGTACTCCAAATGCGCAGCAGAAAGAGAAACACGGTAGGCCCGGCCATTTTTAAGCAAGTGGATCCCCAGCTCATATCGCTCTTCTGGGAGATGAAGGCAAGGCACGGTTAACAATTCGGGATCATCCCAAATGGTATCCATTTTCTCTCCTGCTTCATCTTCAAACCAAAGGGATTCGATAAAACGCACCCCTTCAATATTATTGATCACCCCGATCATTTCCGAAATGGTGATGGAATCTCGGCTCTGATTAAGATCCTCCCCTTCGATATAAACATGTTTTGTTAAGGGGCCCTCAAACACCTCTTCCATGCTTTTTTCAGCCAGTTTTTTTTCGTAGTCGTGAAAAGAAATGTTGGGGCTGAGCCGCCGCGCACAGCGAAAATAAATTTCGGCTAAAATCACTGAAAAATCACGATCACTCGAAAGATCAATGGCCCCGTGCAGGCTGTAATATTTTGGCCTGACGATGTGGACGGATGCTAAGTTTTCACATAAATTACGGTTGGCCGAGTAGATATTTTTGACCTTTTTAAGAATCTCGCGCTGAACCCTTTTGCTCTCTTTCGCCTCAAGCTTTTCATTCAGTTTGACATAAATGCGATAGTCTCCTGACAGCGCAGCATTTTCATTTTCAAGTAGACGCATCCAAACATAGTCAATCTCCGGCAAGGCATCAAATAGAATTTTTCGATAATCTTCCAGGGTGATGGCTTGGCTGGGAAAGATAGATTCCGCATGAAAGAGGGCCTGTTTTTCAGAGTCGATTTTGCCACTTTTGTCTGTGAGGTAGTCGGCAGTATCGAAGTCTGTACGATAAATTAAATCAGTGAGGGCATAACAGACTTGCTCCAAAATTGTGACCCCGGGGTCGTGCAGATTGTAGTCTGTCCACGTTTCTCCAGAGAGATCCTGTACCACCTTAAGGCCTTCACTTTTTAAACCCTCGGCACTGTAGGCATCCAATGACGCTTTTTTTCGTATTATGCTCTTGCTTTCAGACATCACTTTTTCCAAAAATTCAGGGACCGCTTTTATGAGCGAGACTCCTTCATTTCCTCATCAAACCAAAGTTTGGTGAGAGAATACTTGATCCAGATATCATCACCGTAGTCACTGTTTGTCCGTAATTCTAAAAAATATCTTCGGTTTTCACCCACCCAGCGTAATTTCAATTTGTCACTCATCGAACGATAATAGGCATGATGGGGTTTGATTCTTTTTTTGAGATTAAAAAAATTAAAAAACCAGCCTTTGGGATTATAGGTGTTTAAGGCATAAGCATGTAACAAGGCATATTTGCCCGCTTTTTTAGGGCCACCCACACCTGCCATAACCTCGAAAGCATGGCAGCCCGTGAGCGCATCAGTGATACGATGCCACTTTCCATCTGCGGCCACTTCTTTATCACTAATACCAATACGGCCTTCCGCACGCACAACCCCACCGACATCCAGTTCCCATTCCGGCGTTTTTTTATTGATCCCAACTTTCGCTTTTTCTGCTGGACAATTGGCTTCAGTCGAAACTTCTGTATCAGCAAGCGCATCCTGAGACAGTGAAAAAGCATTTTCATTTTTGGGATTTCCGATCAGTAAATTATCTGTTTTAGGATCAACCTTTACAAACCACAATGGATTTCGAAGAGGGATATTCTTAAAGAAGCTTATGAGCTTACCCGAATCTCCCAGCGCAGAAACTTTCAGCCCTTCTTCAACACTTTTGTCAAAACCTTCATCAATAACATTTAAGTTAGAGTCAATTAAATCCCCAAAAGAATCCTCAGAAGGTAAACTCCCGTTCTTAAAATAATTTTTTAATGTTTCCCTATTTTTCTTTGCCATAACTTCTTTCCAGCGACCTCGCCTTATTTCCTAATTTTCACCCTATTTCGTAATAATAAATGTACTGCCGACTTCTAACTCTTTGATGCCCGTCACTTCGGCTTGAATCGTCTGCACTTTATTCATGGGTTCAATAAAATGTCGTTTGAGCGGTATCGGAATACTCCATGGAAATAAGGGACGAATTTCTTCAACTTTTCCATCTGCGCTGTGTCCATCAACCGTGTCAAAAAGATGATAGTGATGCTGACCGTGGGCTGTAATATGCAACATTGAAAAATTTGAGACAAACGCCACATAGTGAAGATCACGAATAAAAGCCTCAAGCTCGTAGCGTCGGATACACCAATCAAAGCCTGCACGATACCCGATCTTTTGCCAGGGAGAAAGATAGTCTGAAATCGCCCGATTGAGTAAATCTGTATAGTATCCGGCCCGTGCATCTTCTCTAAATTTCACCGTGCAACGCACTTGAATTTTTTCATATGCAGGATTACGCACGGCAATTCTTGCAAAAGGAGATGCCAAGGCTTTAACAAAAGACTGCACTTCTTTTAAGACCGCCCCATTGATCATGGGATAGCTCCCGTCATTTGATGCTTCCACCCGACGGGAAATGACAGCAATCAAGAGATGTCCGGGACGGATTCGTTTTTTTGCATCGGCTTCGGACACCATGTTATCAAAACATTTCACCCGATAAATTTGAGGAAATTTCTCTAAAATGAGACGTTCATAATCCCAAACATTGCTCGCTCTATTTTTATGTCTCAGACGTTCACTGATCCGTTTTTTGATATGTTCCTGTTTTTCCAGAGGCCGCCCCCCGAAAGAAGCCACAATTTGCTGGATGCTGCCAAGCCCTGGAATCGATTTCTGGGCCGATTTGATCGTACCCGCGGGTAGTTTTTCCTCAAGATGCGTACGCTCCCCCGGCTGATACTGCCACGTGACCTTTGTCGCCTGGGTGTAAATGGCGTAAAGGCTGCAAAAGGCCTCTGGTTTTTCATCGACAGCAACACGCAACCAATAGACGTCCTTCGGCATCAGGGTATTTTTTTGATTGATCTGAGGCGGTAGCTTTAAGCTTACAATGCCCGAAGTTAGAAATCCACTGGTGGTATCTGAAATGACTTCTGATTTTTTAAGCGCGGTCCATCGATTTGAAGACAAATAAAACCACTCAAAGGTTTTAGGGGTCGTTCCGGTCTCAGGGGTGGAATCTTCCCGCATATGAAAAAAAAGTGTGAGCGTTCCTGAAAACACACTGGCAGAGAGTCCGATAAAAAGGTTGCCCGACGAAAGATATTGCGGCAAAAGATGAATATGTCGATGGGATTCGGGAGAAAGCGCCTCTATTCCAAAAGGATGAATATGAAACATTTTCTCTCTGACAACAGTATCAGCCCTGCCACGGCTTTCTTCAAGGTGAAGCGTGGCTTGGGCCTTGTAATTGATTGAAATCGCATTGATCAACGGGGTATAAGGCGTATTGGGTATCGGTTTAAACAGCTTTTCATGTTTGAGTCGTGCGTTCATCGTCAAAACACGGGTCAAAAGCATGGGATAGGTTTTATGCGCAAAAGCCAGTTCGGGCGCACTCAAGGTCAATTTAAAAAACCCATCTTTAATCTCTGGCGAATAAACAAAATCCGTTTCCGACATCTGTCCTGTAATGGGTCTAAAAAAATTGACCGCTGACGCACAGGATAAACGCCTGTTTTTATCAAGAATTTCCCCTGCATCTTCTTCTGAATCTTCCTTGGCGTCACACACTTTGGAAGAAAAAAGGATGAGTTGCTCTTGCTCGTTTTCCGCAATGGGCTGCCAACGCCCACTCCTTAATGTCGTGAGACTGGCTTTAAAAGAAGTATTTTCAAAGGACAATGCATATTCCTTGTAATGGGTCTCAAAACCGCCAGCTGCAATGGGCAGATCCCCCCATTCAATATCAATTTCAAAATCCGTGATCTGCTTACGTGCTAATTCTGGATTGCTGATGATAAAATAAGATCCCACAGCGGGAATTGGGCCAAAGGGATTAAAAGGGCCGCTCGGATCCAATTGCCCCAGATGATTATGCATGAGCAAATTCCGCGCCTCTTTCACCACGACATCAATTTGAATTTCCTTCACAATAAACCGCATCAACAAGGAATATGGAAAGAGATAGGATGTGGGATTGATCATCAAACGAATCAAGGGAAAATGCGTCTCATAGCCTTGACCATGAAGCGCGGGGACGTAAGGGGTAATCGCATCCTGATCAGGCGATAACTGGATCCGTAATTGCAACACATCCTCCGCCACTGAGGCATCCACAATACGACTGATGGGCAAATAGTGATCCACAGTCAACCAGCCATTTTCAGTGCTCAAACTCACCTGAAACATTTGACGAAAAACCTTGAAGAAAAAAGCCTGTTTTTCACCACGACTGGGGGAAACACGTGCTTCCGATCCAGCCATCATTTTTGTCAAAACACCGTCAAGCACTTCATCTAAATTTCGCCCCAAATTTTCTTTTGCAAAGGCATCACATTCGGGATAGGTCATTTTGATTGAAAGCGTAATCTCTCGGTCCCCTTCCTTAAGGAGCAGAACGGGGCTGGCAAATACAAAACCAAAGTCGGCATCTTCAAAATGACGCTGCCCGGCTTCCGTCTTGGGTGCGCCGAAAACGGGCCACGATTTTTGCGTCTCGTCTTCCTCCGATACTTCAAAAATGGGGAGCGTATTGACCTTTGCTGCCGACGCAAAATCCATACTGTTTTCAGGCGAACTCAAGGGGTTTCG
>JAADHI010000093.1 GCA_013151935.1 Candidatus Manganitrophaceae bacterium | reverse complement strand
TTGCAATTCGAGAAGGGGGCCGAACCGTCGGCGCGGGCGTCATCACAGAAATTGTTAAGTAATTCCGCGCAATCATTGCGCTTTACCTGAGGCTTGAGTTATGAGAGAGATTATTACTTTAGGGTGTTTGGATTGCAAGAGAAGAAACTATTCAACAATGAAGAACAAGCGCAATACGCCTGACCGGGTTGAATTGAAGAAATATTGTAATTCCTGTCGGAAACATACGCTACATAAAGAGGTCAAGTAGATTTTTTTTGATGAATTGTATTTTAGGCCAGTAGCTCTAATTGGTTAGAGCGGCGGTCTCCAAAACCGCATGTTGGGGGTTCGAGTCCCTCCTGGCCTGCTTTTTTTGAGTGGGTCACTTGCGGATTCAATTTTATCGAGATGACTGAATAAGGGAGAGTCAGGATGGTTGGTAAAGGATTAGGTAAAGTTCGCGGTTTTTTTAAGGATGTGAAAGGCGAGCTTTTAAAAGTGACGTTTCCCTCAAAGAATGAGACGATTGGCTCAACCACGGTTGTGATTGTTTTTACCGTGATTGTAGCGCTTTATTTGGCCGGTGTTGATATTATTCTTGTTCGTTTACTTCGTTTGGCGGTCTAATGTCCTTGAGCGAGGGAGGGCTTATGGAAAAAGAATGGTATGTCGTACATACCTACTCGGGTTATGAGGGGCGGGTTAAGGCGAGTTTGGAAGAACGCGTAAAAACCCTTGGCCTCGAAGAGCGGGTGGGAACGATCTTAATCCCCTCTGAGGAAGTCACTGAGATCAAGGAAGGGAAAAAACGGACATCCACAAAAAAGTTTTTCCCAGGGTATATTATTGCGGAGTTGGTGCTTGATCCTGAAATCCATCAGCTTGTGACGGGAACCCCAAAAGTCACCGGGTTTCTTGGTGCAGGAGATATGCCCGCGCCCTTACCGCTCCAGGAAGTGAAGCGGCTTCTGAAACAGTTGGATGAAGGGGTTGCGCCTTCGGCTGATTTGGCGCGTTTTGACAAGTCTGAGAATGTCCGTATTGTGGATGGTCCTTTTTTAGGTTTCAATGGTGTCGTTGATGAAGTGAACGCGGATCAGGAAAAACTGAAGGTCTTGGTGAGCATCTTTGGACGTTCTACCCCTGTTGAGCTGAGTTATTTGCAAGTTGAGAAAGTGTAATTTAAAGTGCCAGTCCCAGGGTTGTGAACCTAAGGTCGGTGGAATAGAAAGGGCGTAGAAAAAATGGCAAAAGAAATAAAAGGTCTGGTGAAACTCCAAATTCCTGCAGGTAAGGCAAATCCCGCGCCACCCGTCGGTCCAGCCTTGGGTCAACATGGGGTGAACATCATGGAGTTTTGTAAGGCCTTCAATGAGAAAACAAAAGGCATGGAAGGATCCATTGTTCCCGCAGTGATCGAAATCTACGCGGATAGAACCTTTACCTTTGTGCTGAAAAGCCCTCCTGCGTCTGATCTTCTGAAAAAGTCTGCTGGAATTGCGAAAGGGTCTGCGGTACCGCATAAAGACAAGGTCGGGTCGGTGACACTTGCACAAGTTGAGGAAATTGCAAAAAAGAAGATGGACGATCTTAATGCAGTGGATCTTGCGGGTGCCTGTAAAATTATTGCGGGTGCGGCCAGAAGCATGGGTATTGAGGTTAAATAATACAGACAGAGATTTTTGTTGATGATTCTGTTGATGCAGCGGGGATTGAGCTGCAAGGCAATGAGGGATGAAGATGGGAAAGAAATATGAGGCTTCGCTTCAAAAAATTGAAGCAAGAACGTATAGCCTGAAAGAGGCCTGTGGCCTCGTCAGGCAGGTGCATTATGCAAAGTTTGATGGCAGTGTTGATTTTGCAGTACGTCTGGGGATTGACCCCCGGCACTCCGATCAGATGGTCCGTGGCTCTGTTTTGTTGCCACATGGGACGGGGAAGAAGGTTCGTATTCTTGTTTTTGCTAAAGGGGATAAAGAAAAAGAAGCCCTTGAGGCGGGGGCAGACTATGTGGGTGTCGAAGACATTTTGGAGAAAATCAAAACAGGTTGGCTTGATTTTGACCGGGTAATTGCAACCCCTGATTTGATGGGTGTTGTCGGGCGTTTGGGGAAAGTGTTGGGTCCGAGAGGCTTAATGCCAAATCCGAAAACGGGTACTGTTACCTTTGATGTCGCAAAAGCAGTCAATGAAATCAAAAAAGGCAAGGTAGATTATCGTGTTGAAAAGACGGGTATCATTCATGTTGCCATTGGTCGTGTTTCGTTTACGGCGGAGCAGCTTTACGAAAATGCCCTGGCCATTTTTGACTCTATCATAAGGCAGAAACCTGCCGTTGCAAAAGGGCAGTATATTAAGCGTGTCGTTGTTTCTCCCACAATGGGGCCTGGGATCTCAGTTGACGAAGGAAGTCTTCGTCCTGAAAAAGCTGCGGCTTAAGCCTGAATTCGAGGGGAAAGGAAGAAGGATGAATAGAGAAGAAAAAAAGGCAAGCGTTTCCCAGCTCAATGATAAATTTTCTCGTGCCAGTGTGGCGATATTGGCCGAGTTTTCTGGAATGGGCGTTGAGGAACTTCGGCAGGTGAGGAAAGAATTACGGGCCGCTGGCGCTGAGCTTCAGGTCGTCAAGAATAAGTTGGCCATTCGGGCTTCGGTTGGAACGACGGCTGAATCCCTTGGTGTGCATTTTAAAGGTTCGACGGTCGTTGCTTTTGGGTACGCTGATCCTGTTGCGCCGACGAAGGCCCTTAAAGCAGCTGCGGATAAACAAAAAAAACTTAAGGTCAAAGCGGGCGTTATTGAGGGGACAGTTGTTGATCTGGAGGATTTCAAGAAGATCGCGCTCTTGCCTTCCAAGGATGTTTTGATTGCAGAATTGATTGGTCGTTTTAATGGTCCAATTACAGGGTTTGCGGGAAGCCTTAATGGCATTCTCAGTAAATTTGTCCGTGCATTGGATGCGGTTCAGCAACAACGAGAAGATTCATAAGTATTGTAATGGTGATATGGTCTAGGGGCCTTGCCCATTGACCTTAACGAGGAGGATGAAAAAGTGGCAACAGCAGAATTAACAAATGAAGAAATCTTAACCGCAGTCGAAAAAATGCCTGTACTTCAACTTTCAGAGCTGATCAAGTTGGTTGAAGAGCGCTTTGGCGTTTCTGCCGCAGCGCCTGTCGCTGTCGCGGCTGCCCCAGCGGGTGGTGGCGCAGCAGTAGTTGAGGAAGAAAAAACCGAGTTTGACGTCATTTTAGCCAGTATTGGTGATAAGAAGATTCAGGTCATTAAAGCGGTTCGTGAAGTAACCAGTCTTGGTTTGAAAGAAGCAAAAGCTTTGGTGGATGGTGCACCTACACCCATCAAAACGGGTTTGTCCAAGGATGATGCCGAAGAGATGAAGAAAACCCTGGAAGCCTCGGGTGCTACGATCGAAATCAAATAAAGCTTCAATTTCTTGGTAACAATTAAGGGTCTTTTTTATGAAAAGGCCCATTTTTTCTTCAAACCTGCGTGGAGGGTATATGGCACAGCGGTCTGGTGTCAAAGTCAGAAAACGGAAAGATTTTTCAAAGATTCCCGTGAAAATTGGGATTCCGAATCTGATTGAAATACAAAAGGCGTCATACGAACGTTTTATGCAACGTGAAGCACTGCCCGATCAACGGACAGATATCGGCTTGCAATCGGCATTTACCTCGGTTTTTCCGATTTCGGATTACAATAATACAACAATGATTGAGTTTATTGACTACTCGATCGGAGGGCCGAAATATGACGTACAGGAATGCCTTGAACGTGGGATGACTTATGCCGCGCCGCTCAAAATTCGTGTGCGCTTGGTGATTTGGGATAAAGAAATTAAAGGTGAAGCCAAGGTGCTCCGCGATGTCCGCGAGCAAGAAGTCTACATTGGTGAATTACCGCTTATGACAGAAAATGGCACTTTCTTGGTCAATGGCACAGAGAGAGTCGTTGTGAGTCAACTCCAGCGTTCACCGGGTGCGGCGTTTACACATGACAAGGGAAAGACACATCCGAGTGGCAAGATCCTTTATTCAGGTCGGATTATTCCTTATCGTGGTTCTTGGCTCGATTTTGATATGGACGCAAAGGATATTTTGTATGTGCGTATTGACCGGAGACGCAAGCTACCCACAACGATTCTTTTGAAAGCTTTTATTCAGACTGAAGCACAAGAGGCAGGCCCTCGTTATTTTATCGATGGGCGAGATGAACGTGTTGAGGGTGACAGTCTTGACGAAGTCGTCTTAAGACTCTTTTATCCAATGGAGGATGTCTTTCTGGAGGATGGGGCCTTTTTTCGCCGTTTAAATCCTAAGATTCATGCAGGTATTCGTGTGCCTTCCGACTTGATGGATGCTGCTGGAAAAGAGGTCTTGGTCAAGGAAGGAAACAAACTGACACGTGGTGCGCTTCGAAAGGTGAAAGCGGAAGGGCTTGAGTCGATTCCTTATCCTCGTGAAGAGCTCGTGGGCAAAGCGGTATTACATGATGTTATTGATGAGTCCACTGGTGAAATCTTAATTGAACAAAACCAGCTCTTGACAGAAGAGATCCTCACGGCGATTACGACGAGTGAGATCAAAGAGCTCACCTTGCTTTTTATAGACAACATTAACGTGCTTTCCGTGATGCGGGATACCCTATCCCTTGAAAAGGTTTCTTCTCCAGAAGAGGCCATGGTTGAAATTTACCGGAGGCTCCGTCCTGGAGAGACTCCGACGATGGATACAGCGAAGCTGCTTTTTGAAAATTTGTTTACAAACCCAAAACGCTATGATCTTTCTCCCGTCGGTCGTTTGAAAATTAACAAAAAATTAGGACTCAAACTCCCGCTAGAACATCGCACTTTGACGGATCAGGATGTTGTTGAAGTGATTCGCTATTTGGTCGATCTAAAGGCAGGTAAGGGGGTGATCGAAGACATTGATCATCTTGGAAATCGTCGTGTTCGTTCTGTGGGCGAATTACTTGAAAATCAATTTCGTATTGGTTTAGTTCGCATGGAGCGCACCATTAAAGAGCGCATGAACCTGCTTGACCTTGAAACCGCACTTCCTCATGATCTCATCAATGCAAAACCTGTCATCGCTGTGGTGAAGGAATTTTTTGGCAGCAGCCAGCTCTCTCAGTTTATGGATCAAACCAACCCCTTGGCTGAGACAACGCACAAACGGCGTCTTTCTGCTTTAGGGCCAGGGGGCTTGACCCGTGATCGTGCAGGTTTTGAGGTACGGGATGTGCACCCAAGTCATTATGGGCGAATTTGTCCGATTGAAACCCCTGAAGGGCCAAATATTGGTTTAATTACCTCTCTTGCAACCTATGCACGTGTCAATGAATTCGGTTTTATCGAATCGCCTTATCACAAGGTTGTGGACAAACATGTCTCAAGTGAGGTGGAATACCTTTCTGCAATTGACCGAGATCGTCCCGTGATTGCGCAGGCGAATACCGCCCTTGACAAAAATAGCAATATTACCGCTGAGGTCGTCTCTGCACGATCTTTGGGCGATTTTATTGTTGTGCCCCCAGAATCCGTTGAATATATGGACGTCTCTCCAAAACAGATCGTCAGTGTGGCGACTTCTTTGATTCCCTTTTTAGAACACGATGATGCAAACCGGGCTTTAATGGGTTCAAATATGCAGCGTCAGGCTGTCCCTTTGATTGCCTCAGAAGCCCCCTTGGTCGGGACGGGCATGGAAGGGGTTGTGGCCAGGGATTCTGGCTATATTGTGCTTGCACGCCGGGGAGGTGTTGTCGAGGGTGTGGATGGTGAACGCATTGTCATTAGGGTTGAGGTTTCTAAAAAAGATACGACTGAAGATGCTGATGTGGAAATTGATGTCTATAAACTCATTAAATTTCAGCGCTCGAATCAAAATACCTGTATCAATCAACGTCCCATTATTTCAGTGGGAATGCGTGTGAAACAAGGTGATGTGCTTGCTGATGGCCCCGCAATTGATCAGGGTGAATTGGCATTAGGGCGAAATATTCTTGTGGCCTTTATGCCTTGGGGTGGTTACAACTATGAAGATGCGATTCTTATTTCTGAAAAACTGATCAAGAATGACACTTTTACTTCGATTAACATTGAAGAGTTTGATTTGGAGTCACGCGATACGAAGTTAGGGAAAGAGGAAATTACACGAGATATCCCAAGTGTGAGTGAAGAAGCCCTGATGAATCTGGATGAATCTGGCATTATTCGTGTGGGTGCCGAGGTAAAACCTGGAGACATTCTTGTTGGAAAAGTGACCCCAAAAGGGGAAACTCAATTGACTCCAGAAGAAAAGCTTTTGCGTGCAATTTTTGGTGAAAAGGCAGGGGATGTGAAAGATGCATCGCTTTATGTTCCGCCGGGGATTGAAGGCATCGTCGTTGATGTGAAAATTTTTTCGCGTCGCAGTGTTGAAAAAGATGAACGTTCCAAAACAATTGAGCGGCAGGATTTGGGACGAATTCATCGTGATCACAAAGATGAGCTTGGCATTATTGAGCAAGAAAAATTAAAAAAACTCCGTTCTTTGATGATTGACATGCTTGTTGGGGTTGACATTGTAGACCCTGAAACGGGTGAGATTCTGCTCAAGAAAAAGAAAAAAATTACAGAAGAAATTCTTGAGAAAATTAAAGACAATGCCTTAAAACATATCACCTTAAGTGATAAAAAAGCGCAAGCAAAGATCGACCATGTTGAGGTTTTTCATAAAGAGCAGGTTGATATCCTGCAGACCATTTACGACGAAAAAGCGGGTCGACTGAAGCGTGGTGATGAATTGCCTCCGGGTGTGATTAAATTGGTTAAAGTCCTCGTTGCAATGAAAAGAAAGCTCCAGGTCGGGGATAAAATGGCCGGACGTCATGGCAACAAAGGGGTCATTTCTCGTATTCTCCCTGAAGAAGACATGCCTTATTTACCGGATGGTACACCTGTCGAGCTTGTTTTAAATCCCTTGGGAGTCCCTTCAAGAATGAATGTGGGGCAGATACTGGAGACCCATCTGGGTTGGGCGGCACATGTGCTCGGTGTTCATTTTGCGACGCCTGTTTTTGATGGCGCAACTGAGAAAGAAGTGAAGGGGATGCTTCGCGAAGCCGGTCTTCCTGAGAGTGGTCAAACCATTTTATATGATGGAAAAACGGGCGAAGCCTTCAAAAGACCTGTGACGGTTGGCAAAATGTATATCCTAAAACTACATCATCTTGTTGATGACAAAATTCATGCAAGATCTATCGGGCCTTATTCCTTGGTTACACAACAGCCCTTGGGTGGAAAAGCCCAATTCGGAGGACAGCGTTTAGGTGAAATGGAGGTCTGGGCACTTCAAGCCTACGGTGCCGCGTCGATTCTTCAGGAGTTTTTGACAGTGAAGTCCGATGATGTTCCAGGGCGCTCGCGTATTTATGAGGCGATTGTCAAAGGAGAACATTTTTTAGAGTCGGGACTTCCTGAGTCATTTAATGTCCTGATCAAGGAACTTCAAAGTTTAGGACTTGATGTGGAGCTGATCCCGGTGGGTGCTTAAGATACAGTCCCGGATCGCCTGGCAATTTTATATTGAGTTTCCGCAATTTTCAGATATAAGCTAACCTTAAGGGTTTGGAGGTTTGATGCAAACAATCGATAAGGTTGAAACAGTAAAGAGTTTTTTTGAGAAATCAAAAAGTCCGATTTCTTTTGATGCCATCCGTATTCGGATTGCCTCAAGTGAAAAAATTCGTTCATGGTCCTATGGTGAAGTCAAAAAACCAGAGACCATTAACTACCGCTCATTTAAGCCAGAACGTGATGGTCTTTTTTGTGCTCGTATTTTTGGGCCTGTAAAGGATTGGGAGTGTAATTGCGGCAAGTATAAACGCATGAAACATCGTGGCATTGTGTGTGACAAATGCGGTGTTGAGGTGATTCAGTCCAAGGTGCGGCGTGAACGTATGGGGCATATCGAATTGGCTTCACCCGTGGCACATATCTGGTTTTTGAAGGGTATTCCGAGCCGTATTGCAATTTTATTGGATGTGACGCTTAAACTACTAGAACGTGTGCTTTATTTTGAGAATTACATTGTTGTCGATCCGAGAGATTCGGGTTTACAAGAAAAAGATATCATCACCGAAGACCAGTATCGTGCCTTAATGGAAGAGCATGGGCCGGGTGGTTTTGTGGCTGAGATGGGTGCAGAGGCCATTCGTGAAATTTTAAAAGCCATTGATCTTGAGACGCTTTGGGAGTATTTACAACAAAAACTTGCAGATTCCACGTCAGCAGCTGCACAGAAAAAATTAACAAAACGTCTTAAGGTGGTTGAGTCTTTCAGAAAATCGGGGAATCTGCCTGAATGGATGATTTTAGATGTTGTGCCTGTGCTTCCGCCAGAGCTTCGGCCTTTGGTGCCGTTGGACGGGGGACGTTTTGCGACATCGGATTTGAATGATCTTTATCGTCGGGTGATTAACCGAAACAATCGTTTGAAGCGGCTGCTTGAATTGAAGGCCCCCTCCATTATTATTCGGAATGAAAAGCGGATGCTTCAGGAATCAGTGGATGCTCTTTTTGATAATGGGCGTCGTGGACGCGCAATTCGTGGGCCTAATAAACGTCCTCTGAAATCCCTTTCAGACATGCTAAAAGGAAAACAAGGTCGTTTTCGTCAGAATCTCTTGGGGAAACGTGTTGACTACTCCGGGCGTTCGGTCATTGTGGTGGGACCGGAATTAAAATTACATCAATGTGGTCTTCCCAAAAAGATGGCACTGGAGCTTTTTAAGCCTTTTATTTATCACAAATTAGAGGCCCGTGGCGCAGTTACAACAATCAAAAGTGCAAAAAAAATGGTGGAGCGGGAAAGTCCTGAGGTCTGGGATATTTTAGACGAAGTGATTCGAGAACATCCTGTACTTTTAAATCGTGCCCCCACCTTACATCGACTTGGCATTCAGGCTTTTGACCCTGTGCTTGTCGAAGGCAAGGCCATTCGTTTGCATCCCCTCGTGTGTGCCGCGTTTAATGCGGATTTTGATGGAGATCAAATGGCCGTTCATCTGCCACTTTCCGTTGAGGCTCAGATTGAGGCCAGAGTATTGATGATGTCCATCAATAATGTACTCTCCCCGGCCAGCGGTCAGCCCATTATGGTGCCATCACAGGATATGATTTTAGGGTGTTATTGGTTGACGAAAGAGCGGCCCGGTGCAAAAGGTGAGGGCAAGATTTTTTCCGGGCCAGAGGAAGTGCGCGTTGCCTATGATCACCATGTGGTTGAGGAACATGCCCGTATTAAAGTTAAGCTTGAGGGCGTTTTAGTTGACACAACGGTTGGTCGGGTGATTTTTGGCGAAATCCTCCCTAAAAAAACCCCTTTCTCCGCAGTGAATCGCACGCTTAATAAAAAAGCCCTGGTTAAGATGATTTTTGAGGCCTATCGTGATGCAGGCCATCGTGAGACGGTTATCTTTTTGGATCGTGTCAAAGAGCTTGGTTTTACCTATGCAACCCGTGCTGGCATTTCCATTTGCATCGACGATATGCATATTCCAAGTAAAAAGGCTAGTTTGATTGAAAAAGCCCGGAAAGAAGTGGGTGAGATCCAAGAGCAGTACGCAAACGGACTCATTACGAATGGGGAGCGTTATAACAAGGTTGTTGATATTTGGGCCCATGTCACCGATGTTGTTGCAACTGAAATGATGACAGAGTTGTCCGAGGTTGAGGTGACTTCCGAAGTGGGTGAAGTTGGAAAGCCGAATCGTACAAAATTTAACTCTATTTACATGATGGCGGATTCGGGTGCGCGAGGAAGTGCACAGCAAATCAGGCAATTGGGGGGGATGCGAGGTTTGATGGCAAAACCTTCTGGCGAAATTATCGAAACGCCCATTACCGCTAATTTCAGGGAAGGCCTGAGCGTCCTCCAATATTTTATCTCGACGCATGGTGCGAGAAAAGGGCTGGCGGACACTGCTTTGAAAACAGCTAACTCAGGTTATCTCACACGCCGTTTAGTTGATATTTCTCAAGACGTCATTGTGAAGCTGCTTGACTGTGAGACACCCGATAGTATTTCGGTGATGGCCCTTGTTGAAGGTGGAGAAGTGATCGAGCCGCTTGAAGAGCGCATTTTAGGTCGAGTCGCTGCGGAGGATATTCTTGATCCGATTACAGGTGAGTTGATTTGTTCGGCGAATGGAGATCTCAATGAGGAGCGGACTCAGGTTGTTGTGGACTCTGGTATTGACCGTGTGAAAATTCGTTCTACACTAACCTGTCAGGCCAGATGGGGGGTCTGCGCAAAGTGTTATGGTTTGGATCTTTCGCGTGGTGAAGAGGTTGAATTGGGTGAAGCTGTGGGGGTTATTGCAGCGCAGTCGATTGGAGAGCCGGGCACTCAGCTTACAATGAGGACTTTTCATATTGGTGGTACGGCAAGTAAAGTTATTGAACAAACGACTTTGGAAGCAAAAAATCCCGGTGTGGTGAAGTATTTGCGGTTGAACACTGTGCGAGATAAACATGGTGATATGGTCGTGATGAATCGAAATGGTAAGATCGCGATTTATGATGAAACAGGCCGTGAAAAAGAGAAATATTCTGTTGTCTACGGCGCAAAGATTAAAGTCGAAGAAGATGCAAAAATTACGGCGGGTCAACGCTTGGTGGAATGGGATCCTTATTCACTTTCCATCCTGACGGAAGTCGGTGGAAAAGTTGCAATGGGTGATGTGGTCGAAGGAATGACCATGCGCGAAGAAGTGGATGAGGTGACGGGTCTTGCGCGGCGCGTTATTGTGGATTATCCCGGCGCGATGCGTCCCCGTATTTCAATTAAGGATAAATCAGGCCGAACGGCGAAACTGCTTTCGACAGGCTTGGTCGCGCGCTATCTGCTTCCTGCCGGAGCACATATTTTTGTCGAAAAAGGACAAGAAATGAGTCCGGGAGATGTCCTGGCCAAAATTCCGAGAGAGACCACTAAAACAAAGGACATCACAGGGGGCTTACCGCGTGTCGCCGAATTATTTGAGGCCAGAAAACCAAAGGAGCTGACGATTATTTCGGAGATTGATGGGACCGTGGAATATGGTGGTTTTGTCAAAGGCATGCGTAAAGTCATTGTAAAAAACGAGCTAGGTGATACGCGTGAATATTTTATCCCTAAAGGAAAACATGTCAATGTTCACGAGGGGGACTGGGTCAGTGCGGGAGAGGCCTTGATGGATGGTTCCGCCAATCCTCATGATATTCTTGATGTGCTTGGGCCGAAGGCGCTACAACAATACCTTGTGGACGAGGTGCAGCAAGTTTATCGTCTTCAGGGTGTTTCAATTAACGATAAACATATCGAAATTATCGTCCGTCAGATGTTGCGTCGTGTCAAAATTGAAGCTTCGGGCGATACAGGGTTTCTTATTGGTGCGCAGGTGGATAAGTTTGCCTTTGCAGAAGAAAATGAAAAGGTCATGAGTAAGGGAGGCCAGCCCGCGATTGGGAAACCGATATTATTGGGAATTACAAAAGGTGCACTTTCGACGGATAGTTTTATCTCGGCAGCATCATTCCAAGAAACAACTCGTGTATTAACGGAAGCTGCGATCAGTGGAAAAGTAGATCATCTCTTGGGACTTAAGGAAAATGTCATTGTCGGGCGTCTTATTCCTGCGGGGACAGGGCCATCACGCTATCGAGAAGTGTATGCCCGCTTGCCGGAATCTGAATTGTCGAGGAAAAACGAAGCATCTGAGGCAACATTGGTAGATGAAAATGCGGAGAAAAAAATCTCCAGTAAAACTGCTTGACATGAAAAAGGGTTTTCAATATAATGCTGAAGTTTTGGGGGTGGAAAGTAAATAATTATGCCGACAATTAACCAATTAATCAAAAACGGGCGAGTCAAATCTCAGTCGAAGACAAAGAGTCCTGCATTGAAACGTTCACCTCAACGCAGGGGTGTTTGTGTCCGTGTTTACACAACGACACCAAAAAAACCAAACTCGGCATTGCGGAAGGTTGCTCGTGTTCGCTTGACGAACGGGATTGAAGTGACTTCTTACATCCCGGGTGTGGGTCATAATCTTCAGGAGCATTCCATTGTTCTGGTTCGCGGTGGGAAAGTGAAGGATTTGCCCGGTGTTCGTTATCATATTGTACGCGGGGCCTTGGATACGGTGGGTGTCTCGGATCGGAAACAGGGACGTTCAAAATACGGTGCTAAAACCCCTAAGTAGGTGTTTTCTTGTTGGAGTTGAAAAAAATCTAGATGTCGAGACGAAGAATAACAGTTAAGAGAGAGATCCTTCCTGATCCCCGTTTTGGGGATAGGCTTATTTCTAAGTTTATTAGCTTGTTGATGCGGGGTGGAAAGCGTAGTATCGCTGAGTCGATCTGCTACGGTGCTTTTGATCAGATTCAAGAGAAAACAGGTTCTGATCCCCTGACAGTCTTCAAGGCTGCGGTTGATAATGTGAAGCCCCGAGTTGAGGTGAAGTCTCGGCGAGTGGGTGGTGCATCCTATCAGGTTCCAGTCGAAATTCATCAAAATCGGAGAGTGACTTTGGCTCTGCGCTGGCTAACTCGTTATGCGCGTCAGCGCTCCGGTCGAACAATGCGCGATAAGCTTGCGGGTGAGTTGCTAGATGCTTCCACTAACGCAGGCGCTGCAGTGAAAAAAAGAGAAGATACGCATCGCATGGCGGATGCGAATAAGGCTTTTGCGCATTATCGTTGGTAGTTGAGTCGTCTAATCATTATTGTATTGGGAGCGGGTGTTCTCTTTTGCCGCTCCTATTTTTTTTAGATTTAAAGAAGGAAGCACTTGTGTCTCGTGAATACGCACTAGATAAGACTCGAAATATCGGTATCATGGCTCACATTGATGCGGGTAAGACGACGACGACGGAACGTATTCTTTTTTATACGGGTGTGACACATCGTATTGGCGAGGTGCATGAGGGCAACGCCACAATGGACTGGATGGAGCAGGAGCGTGAGCGTGGTATTACGATTACTTCTGCTGCGACGACCTGTATTTGGAAGGACCATCGTATTAACATTATTGATACCCCGGGACATGTGGATTTTACGATTGAAGTGGAGCGTTCTCTTCGTGTTTTAGACGGCGCGGTCGCGGTTTTTGATTCTGTTCAGGGTGTGGAGCCTCAGTCTGAGACGGTTTGGCGGCAAGCAGATCGTTATCACGTTCCTCGTATTGCTTTTATGAATAAGATGGATCGCATGGGTGCTGATTTTTACGCGGGTGTTCAGACCATGGTTGATCGTTTGGGTACGGTACCTGTTCCGGTTCAAATTCCGATTGGAAAAGAAGGTGAATTTCGGGGGTCGATTGATCTTATTGAAATGAAAGCGGTCTTTTTTGATGATGAGACCCTAGGCGCCAAATTTATTGTGGGTGATATTCCTGCTGATCTGCAAAAAATCGCGAAAGAGTATCGTAATAAGTTGATTGAAGCAGTTGCTGATTATGATGATGCCTTAATGGAAAAATACCTTGAAGGGCTTCCTGTTTCTTCTGGGGAAATTGTCTCTGCATTGCGAAAGGGGACGCTGGCTTTGGAAGTTGTTCCTGTCCTCTGCGGTTCTGCTTTCAAGAATAAGGGCGTTCAGCTCCTGCTTGATGGGATTATTGCTTTTTTACCCGCGCCTACGGATGTGCCTTCAATCAAAGGGATCGACTGCAAGACTGGAGATGAAATAGAGCGAAGTGCGAATGATGAAGAGGGTTTCTCTGCGCTTGCTTTTAAAATTATGACTGATTCTTTTGTCGGTCAGTTGACCTTTTTTCGAGTTTATTCCGGTGTTCTTAAAGCAGGATCCTATGTCTATAATTCTACAAAGGGCTCTAAGGAACGTATTGGTCGAATTTTGAAAATGCACGCGGACAAACGAGAGGACGTGCAAGAGGTACGTACTGGGGATATTGCTGCTGCCGTGGGATTAAAGGGCACCAAGACGGGTGACACTTTGTGTGCGGAAAAAAATCCTGTCCTCTTGGAGCTAATGACCTTTCCTGAACCCGTCATTTCCCTGGCAATTGAGCCAAAGACTAAAGCTGACCAGGAACGGCTGGGGCTATCTCTTCAGAAGCTTTGTCATGAAGACCCTTCTTTGCGCGTTTCCTCAGATGAAGAAACGATGCAGACGATTATCTCCGGGATGGGCGAGTTGCACCTTGAGATTATTGTTGATCGTCTAAGGCGTGAATTTCAGGTCGATGCCAATGTGGGTAAACCGCAGGTCGCTTACCGAGAAACCATCCAGGCCGAGGCCGAAGCTGAGGGGAAATATGTTCGTCAGACGGGTGGTCGCGGACAGTATGGTCATTGTTGGTTGAAGGTCGAGCCTCAGGAAGAGGGTAAAGAGTTTGAATTTGTGAACGGTATTGTGGGTGGTGCTATTCCTCGAGAATTTATTGGGCCGATCGAAAAAGGCGTGAAAGAGGCGACGACTTCGGGTGTTGTGGCAGGGTATCAGATGATCAACATTAAGGTAACGCTTTATGATGGTTCTTTTCATGATGTAGATTCATCGGAGACCGCCTTTAAGATTGCGGGTTCTATGGCCTTTAAGTCAGCCACGAAAAAGGCTAGCCCTGTTTTGTTAGAGCCCATTATGGATTTAGAGGTGGTTGTGCCTGAGGAGTACATGGGAGATGTTATTGGTCGTTTGAGTTCCAAACGTGGAAAAATCTTAGGGATGACGATGCGCGGTGGTGCGCAGGTTATTTCTTCTTTGGTTCCTCTTGCCGAAATGTTTGGCTATGCAACGGATTTGAGGTCTATGACACAAGGGCGTGGTGTCTTTACGATGCAATTTTCAAAATATGATGTGGTCCCTAAGGTTATATCGGATGAAATTATTGCTAAAAATCAAGGGTGCTAGTCCTTTTTTTGTATTAGAATCTAGAATCGGAGGAGATTGAGATGGGTAAGGCGAAGTTTGAGCGGACGAAGCCGCATGCGAATATAGGGACGATTGGTCACGTGGATCACGGGAAGACGACCTTGACCTCCGCAATCACAAAGGTTTTGTCAGAGAAAGGCTCTGCCGAATACATGGCCTATGACTCCATTGATCGTGCGCCGGAAGAGCGAGAACGTGGTATTACCATCGCCATTGCACATGTTGAATACGAAACCGAAAAAAGACACTACGCGCACGTTGATTGCCCCGGTCATGCCGACTACGTGAAAAACATGATCACCGGTGCTGCACAGATGGACGGTGCGATTTTAGTCGTCTCCGCGGCAGATGGCCCCATGCCGCAAACGCGGGAACACATTCTGCTTGCGCGTC
>JAADHI010000051.1 GCA_013151935.1 Candidatus Manganitrophaceae bacterium | reverse complement strand
CTGATTCCGAAAGGAAAAATCGCCCTGGGCAAGTTGGCACAAGCCATGATGCACCAGGCCCGCATTCTCCAAGTTGAAGGCAACTTCGACGAGGCCCTGAAATTGGTGACCGAAGTCTCCAAATCTTATCCCATTACCTTGGTCAATTCGATCAATCCCTATCGTTTGCAGGGGCAAAAAACAGCCGCTTTTGAGGTTTGCGACCAATTGGACACGGCCCCTGATTATCATTTTTTGCCCGTCGGTAATGCAGGGAATATTACGGCCTATTGGATGGGCTACAAGGAATACCAGAAAGAAGGCAAGACCGCATCTTTACCCAAAATGATGGGATTTCAGGCCGCAGGTGCTGCACCCATTGTGCTGGGCCACGTTGTTGCAAAACCCAGCACCATTGCAACGGCCATTCGTATTGGCAATCCCGCGAGTTGGAAACAAGCCGTTGCCGCCGCAGAAGAATCAGAAGGGCTGATTAGTATGGTGAGCGATGAGGAAATTATTACGGCTTACCACAAAATTGCAGGTCTTGAAGGTATCTTTTGCGAACCCGCTTCGGCGGCGGGTGTGGCAGGACTTTCCAAATTGGCGAAACAAGGGTTCTTTAAAAAAAGCGACCAAATTGTTTGCACCCTGACAGGACATGGTTTGAAGGATGCGGATTTTTGTCTGCAATCGTCTCAAAAACCCGCAGCAATGGTGAAGGATAGAGCCGATCTCTTAAAGGCCCTGGGTTTTTAGAACCGTTCCGATTATTTCCGCGTTTTAAGTCAATTTTTGATAAGGTTTTTTTAATATGGCGCTTGTCGTTCAAAAATATGGAGGAACTTCGGTTGGGGACTTGGATCGCATTCGTCATGTTGCCCGGCGTGTGGCCCAATGTGTAAAACAGGGCGATGCCCTTGTCGTCGTCCTCTCTGCAATGACAGGAGAAACCGACCGCTTGACACAAATGGCGCGGAAGATCACCGCGCAACCGAGTCAACGTGAAATGGATATGTTACTTTCAACCGGAGAGCGTGTGACCATCGCCCTGCTTTCAATGGCTCTGCAAGAGTTGGGTTTGTCTGCACAATCTTTTACAGGGAGACAAGTCGGTATTTTGACGGATGACGTACACACACGTGCGCGGATTCGATCTATTGATGCCGAGCGACTCAAAGAAGCCCTTTCAAAGGGCGTCATTCCCGTTGTGGCGGGTTTTCAAGGGATTAACCACCGATCGGATGTCACAACGCTGGGACGTGGGGGTTCGGATACGACGGCAGTGGCCTTGGCAGCGGCTTTGAAAGCAGACCTTTGTGAAATTTACACGGATGTAGACGGGGTGTACACGACCGACCCCAACATCGTCTCCGAAGCGAAGCAGATTCAGAAAATCTCTTATGAAGAAATGCTTGAAATGGCGAGTCTGGGCGCAAAGGTGCTTCAAACCCGCTCGGTTGAATTTGCAATGAAATACCGTGTACCCGTTTGTGTGCGTTCGAGTTTTACAACGCAAGAAGGCACCTTGGTTACGGAGGAGGACAATGAAATGGAACAAGAGCTTGTTTCGGGTATCACTTATGATAAAAATCAGGCGAAAGTCACGCTGGTGGGTGTGCCTGATCGACCGGGGGTTGCTTCTACCATTTTTGAAGCCATCGCCAAAGAAAATATCAATGTGGATATGATTATCCAAAATGTCGGACAGGCGGGGCTTACAGATCTATCTTTTACGATTCCACAAACGGATGCCGTACAAGCAAAAGCAGTCCTGAATGGACTGGCGAAAGAAGTGGGCCTGGCAGAAGTCCTGCTGGCCGAGCAAATCACAAAGGTCTCTATTGTGGGGGTGGGTATGCGTTCTCATACGGGCGTTGCGGCAAAAACCTTTTCCTCGCTTGCAAGAGAAGGCATCAATATTATGATGATTTCGACTTCTGAGATTAAAATTTCTTGTGTGATCGAAGCAAAATATACGGAATTGGCCGTACGTACATTGCACACTGCATTTGAACTGGGAGAAGCCTAAAGCCCCTCGGATAAATTGTTGCGAGAGAGATTAGTCCTTAATTTATGAAAACACTTTCTAAAATACAGCTTTACGACACCAGTTTGCGTGACGGCGCGCAATCTGAGGATGTTTCTTTTTCCGTCGAAGATAAGTTGAGCATTGCAAAAAAGCTGGACGAGTTGGGTTTGCATTTTATCGAAGGCGGTTGGCCCGGTGCAAACCCGAAGGACATTCTCTTTTTTGAAGAAATGAAAAAAGTGCGTCTCAAATCTGCGCAACTGGTCGCTTTTGGTGCAACACGACGCTGGCGTGGCAAGGCTTCAGAGGATCTGACGCTTTCAAACCTGCTGAATGCTGGAACGGATTGGATTACGCTTTTTGGCAAAAGCTGGGATCTTCATGTCACCGAGGCCTTGGGCATCACACTGGATCAAAATCTTGAAATTATTTCTGATTCGATTGATTATTTAAAATCGAAAGGCAAACGTGTTTTTTACGACGCGGAGCATTTTTTTGATGGTTATCTCTCCAAACCCGACTACGCCCTGAAAACACTGGCAGCGGCACGAGAGGCGGGCGCGGAATGTTTGATTCTTTGCGACACCAATGGGGGCATGATGCCCTGGGAAATCAAAGAAATTCTGACGGTAGTTTTGAAAAAAATCGGAAACCCCATCGGGATTCATGCGCACAATGATTCGGAAATGGCTGTCGCCAATACCCTCACGGCGGTTTCTCTTGGTGTGACCCAGGTACAGGGAACCATCAATGGTTTTGGTGAGCGCTGTGGCAATGCAAACTTATGTTCCATTTTGCCTAACATGAAGTTGAAGATGGGGTTGGATGTGATTTCCGATGCACAACTGCAAGAGCTACGCAGTATCTCACGTTATGTCAGTGAGATTGGCAATCTGCCCCATAATAAACATCAACCCTATGTGGGACGTTCGGCTTTTGCCCATAAAGGTGGGGTGCATGTGCATGCAGTCCGAAAAAATCCGGCCACTTACGAACATATTGTGCCCAATAAAGTGGGCAATCAGCAACGTATTTTAATCTCCGATTATGCCGGGAAAAGCGCACTTTTGGAGAAAGCCAAAGCCTACAATATTTCGCTTTCGGACGATGATCCTCAGGTTCAAAAAATTCTGGACAAACTCAAAACGCTGGAGTCTGAGGGTTTTCAATTTGAAGGTGCGGAAGCATCTTTTGAGCTGCTCATGAAGCGTGCACTGGGGACAGAAAAAAACTTTTTTAAATTGATTGGTTTTCGTGTGATTGATGAAAAACGGCGTGGGGATGTGCATCCCATTTCAGAAGCGACCGTCCGTCTCTCCGTCGATGATCGGGTCGAGCACACCGTTGCACGGGGCACGGGGCCGGTGAATGCCCTGGATTCTGCGCTACGCACGGCACTTGAAAAATTTTATCCTGTGCTCTTAGAGGTCAAGTTATTGGATTATAAGGTCCGTGTCCTGACCGGAAAACAGGGAACGGCCTCTCGGGTACGGGTTTTGATTGAGTCGGGTGACGGCCATAAAAAATGGGGGACGGTTGGGGTCTCAGATAATATCGTTGAAGCCAGTTGGCGGGCCTTGGTTGACAGTATCGAATACAAACTCTTAATGGAGGACGAGACTTCATGATTTTGAGGGCTAAGGCTGTCATGGTTTTTGATTCCCATTTATCCCGTCAAAGAAATGATCCAGAATCGGATGGATAAGGTAGCACCAGCGTGGGGATAATACCTCACGCTGTTCTTTTTTCCCCATGTTCCCCAATAAAGCGTGTGAGTCATTTTTCCTCTCACGCTAAAAACTAAAGGAAAACGATGCGGCATTCGGTTTCTACTGAGCGTCAAGGGAAAACAGCGTCTTTATGGAATCGTTTGGCGCAAAAGGGTGTTTCTATTGCATTTCTAGTGGCCGCGATTTTTTGGTTGCTTGAAGCTGCGATTGACGGTTTCATTTTTAGGGAAGGTGCCTTTCTTGCTCAGATCTTCCCCTCGGATCTAGATGAGTTGCGGATGCGTCTTTCCTTGGCCGTGCTCACCATTGCTTTTGGGGCCTATGTTCAGGCTGTTTTTCGACACAGAGCGAGTCAGGCCCAGGTGGCAGAAATCGAAGCACATTTTGGAGAAGTCCTTCAAATTTCAGCCAACGCGATTATTATGGCCGATGCCGCATATAAAATTATTTTATTTAACCCGGGTGCGGAACGGGTTTTTGCTTATCAGGCAGATGAAGTGATGGGGCAGGCTTTGACCTTGATCTTGCCGGAACTCCTTTCTGAGTCTCATGCGAAACAGCTTGAAATCTTTTCACCTGAAAACGATCCCTCCATCGTGGACTCGGATCGCCTGTTTGATATTTCGGGCATTTTTGGCCGACGCAAGAATGGAGAGGAATTTCCGGCTGAGGCTTCTGTTTCAAAACTTGCAAGAAATGGGGAGACCATTTTTACCGTTATTGTCCGTAATATTTCGGCTCGGGTTGAAGCCGAGGCGACCATTCGTTCCTTGGCCTATTACGATCCAATCACGCGTCTGCCCAATCGTACTTATTTCCGAGAGCACCTTAAAACCATCTTGGAGGAAAGCGCTAAAGATCGAAATTTTTTTGCACTTTTACTCATCGACTTAGATCGTTTTAAGGAGGTGAATGATACGCTCGGACATCAACGCGGGGATATTTTACTGCGAGAGGTCGGTTTGCGTCTGCAAGGCCTTGTTGATGTGAGTGATCTCGTGGCCCGTTTGGGGGGGGATGAATTTGCGCTCTTGTTGTCAAATGCGAACGAGGGGGATGCGAGAAATGTTGCGAATAAGATTACGTCTGTTTTAAATAAGCCTTTTAAACTGGAAGGCTTTCCGATTCCTCTTGAGGGTAGTCTTGGCATTGCGCTCTATCCTGATCATGGCACTGACGCCGAACTCCTATTGCAACATGCGGATGTGGCGATGTATGAGGCCAAACGAAAAGGTGTGGACTACCTCATTTACTCTTCTGAAAAAGATAAACATACGGTGCGGCGCTTGGCGCTAATGGGGGCTTTACGAAATGCAATCAAGGGAGATGAACTCTGTCTTTATTATCAACCCAAGATCAAACTGGGTTCACGGGCAATCTTTGACGTGGAAGCCTTGGTGCGTTGGGAACATCCAGAAGAAGGCATTCTTGAACCGGAGCAGTTTATCCCACCGGCAGAACACACAGGTTTAATCAAACCCTTGACGGAATGGGTCCTTAGGGAGGCGGTCTATCAGTGCAGCCTTTGGCATCGGCAAGGGCTGAAAATCGGTATTGCAGTGAATCTCTCGGCCCGTAGTATGCACGATGTGCATCTCCCTGATCTTATTATTGATGTACTGGAATCTTATGCATTCTCTCCTGTTTTTTTGGAACTCGAAGTGACGGAAAGCGCCATTATGGCCGATGCGGCCCATGCCCAGATTATACTGAAAAAATTGCGTGAAATTGGTGTGAGCATCGCCATTGATGATTTTGGTGTTGGATATTCTTCGTTTTCTTATCTTAAAAATTTGTCGGTAGATGTTATCAAAATCGATAAATCTTTTACCCGAAATATGGTCGTCAATAGCAATGATGCGGCCATTGTCCGTTCGATTATTGAATTGGGACATAACTTAGGTTTGAATGTCATTGCTGAAGGGGTCGAAAATCAAACCACATGGGATGCTTTGTTGGAAATCGGTTGTGATGCCGCGCAAGGATTTTTCATGACGCCCCCTTTGTCGTCGGCCAATTGTATGCAATGGCTTCAGGAAGGTGCGCCGGAAAGAGGATGGCATGTTTAGGCATTGGGAAGCCTTGTATTATTGAGAAATCTCATTTTCTTTCAGGATAAATTCAATCTGGACTTTTTCTTTTAAGCGTTTGAGATAGACTCTCTTCTTTTCGACTTCTTTTTTATCTCTCAGGATAGCGGTAATCTGGGTTTCAATGACTTTGATCTCCTTGTTCATAAAGTCATTTAAGTGGCTGAGATGATAGGATTCGATGGCCTTGGGGCTAATAAAGATAAATTCTTGAATCCGTTCTCGAAGCAGTTGATTGACCCATAAATAAAGCGCAATTTCTGCTTTGAGTTCTGGCAAGCTTAGCGCCGATTTCTTGAGGGCTTGCTCAAATGCTGCTGCTGTTTGGAAGCGCTGACGGAGATTTTTCAGTACTGTAAGAACTTCTGCTGTGCCTGGTTTTTTTATGGCAAAACGCAGGGCTTCTCTCAAAAATAGTTCTTTAGAGATGACCGCATCGCGCAGCCGAATGAAGGTCGTTTTTTTATTTGTCGTTGTCGTGTCTTGATTGTTGATTGTTGTGTTTTCAGGCGCTTCAAAAAATAGGCGATAGCGTTCTAAATCTGAGAGATAAATGACGGTCTTCTTTTGTTTCCCCGTTTCAAAATTAAGCACGGCAACCACGGCTTCGACAACTACAGCTTCAACAACCGGGGCTTGAAGGACGACTTCAGCGCTGACCGTTAAAGGCATCAAAACCAGAAAGAGAAAAAAGAGATACGAAATGAATGTCCCGTTTCGTTTCACAGCGTCCGAGCTTCCTAAGGGGCCAGAATGACCTGTGTACCCGTCAAAAGGTCATGCAAGGCACGTTTTTTAGGTTCAATAATGGCCAGTAAAAACCCTAATCCAAAAAAAAGATGGGAAAGAGAAAGGCCTAAGCTCCGTGTCAGTGCGCGGAGATGAGAAGGCGGCAGGCCGTCTTTATCCACAACGATAATCCTTAGAACCATCTTGGCGGGGGTCTGTCCGCCATAGGCGTGAAAGAAGCTAAAATATCCGCTGTAAAGAAAGACAAAACTTAAAAGCAAGAGGTTCCCCGTGCTTGAAAGTAAGATAAGGTCAATACTACCGGAGGATTGCATGCCCATCGCGCCCCAATAGATAAAAACAAGAAACAGGATGAAGATGATGCCGAGATCAATGCTGTAGGCAATGGCACGGCGGATAAAGCCTGCGGGGCGTGTCTCATTGATTGCATCAGAATGTCTGGCATAGGCTGGGTCAGCCGCCGACTTGGATCTGTCCGAGGGTGGGTTTATGATTTCCATAGATTGCTTTCATACTGAAGGATGCTCAAGATTGCCAAGGCGGCCGTTTCTGTTCGTAAAATGTGCTCTCCCAAAGAAATAGGGCTAAATCCGGCGGTTCCTGCTCTATTTTTTTCAGAACTTGTCCATCCCCCTTCTGGTCCGATCAGTATTGTTCCTCGTTTCTTCCCTGAAATGGCATTACGAATATTTGTTTGCTCGGGAAGCGACACGTGTCGCTCTGTGCAAATCACTTGGAAGGTATCATGATTTTTTTCCGATAAAAGGGTCTCAAAGGGCAATGGGGCCTCAATGTGGGGGATACGCCATTGACAAGATTGTTGTGCGGCTTCGCGGGCTATTTTTTCCCAGCGTGTTTGTTGGTGTAAGGTATTTTTCATCTCAGGTCGAATCACAGTGCGTTCGGTAATGAGGGGCGTAAAGGTTGAAATGCCCAGTTCCGTGGCTTTTTGTACCAGCCAATCCATTTTGTCTTTTTTAATGAAAGCGACCGCCAAACGTATTGTAGGGGAGTTCTGAAGCGGAGGCAATGTTTCAGATTCGACTGAAAGTGCAATGGGATGTGGATGACTTGCAGTCACCCGTGCTTCGTAGCGTTTGGGATGTTCATCCACGAGGAGAATGCTCTCCCCCACTTTTAGCCGTAAAACATTACGCAAGTGGTGTTGAAGGTTTTTGTCCAGGTGAACTTGGTTCTGGTCGATTTGCTCTGAGCGGATAAAGTAGACAGGCATTTTCGGCTCAGCTTATCTTTCTGAAATAAAATTGCTAAAATAAGATTGCTGAAATAAAATTATGTGATACGCCCTAATCGAAGAGGTGTTTGACTTTTTCTAAGATGGTGCCCGATTCGGAATGGACTGCTTCTCCACTGGCTTTCGCGTATTTTTCAAGTGCTTCTCGCTCTTCGCCGCTGAGTTTTGTCGGAATGGTGAGACGGATTTTGACCACTTGATCGCCAATGCCATAGCCTCGGATACTGGGAAACCCCAGACCTTTCAAGCGAAAAATCCTTCCGTCTTGTGTGCCTGCTGGAATCTTCAAAGGGGTTTCTCCCTTGATGGTGGGGACTTCTATCGTTGCGCCCAAAGCGGCTTTTACAAAACTGATGGAGGCTTCATAGAGGATGTGATCTCCATCCCGCGCAAATTCGGGATGATCTCCGACACTCAGCACAACATAAAGATCGCCTGCGGGGCCGCCATTGGGCCCTATTTCCCCTTCTCCGTTGACACGCAGACGTGTGCCTGAGTCGACGCCAGGCGGGATTCGCACTGAAAGCGTTTTTTCACGCTCAATATAGCCCTGTCCTTTACATTTTTTGCAGGGATCGGCGATGATGGCCCCTGCACCGCGACAGGCACTACAGGTCCGGCTCACCGTAAAAAAACCTTGCTGAAAGCGGACTTGTCCCGCGCCGTTGCAGGTTACGCAACGTTTGGTTGCCCCTGCCTTGGCCCCTGTGCCGTCACAAGTGCTGCATTGTTCCGGTCGTCTGAGTTTGATTTTTTCTTCTTTCCCCAGAAGGGCTTCTTCAAAGGAAACGGAAAGGTTGTAACGTAGATCATTGCCGCGCTGTGCACGGCTACCGCCTTGAGGTCCTTGACCTCCAAAAAATTCCTCAAAAATATCCCCAAAGACATCTGAGAAACCACCCGCTGGCCCTCCGCCACCAAAACCACCCTGCTGTGCGCCCGCATGACCAAACTGATCATATTGGCTGCGCTTCTGGGCATCACTGAGTACACTGTAGGCTTCATTGGCTTCTTTGAATTTGTCTTCAGCACCTTTATTGCCTGCGTTGCGGTCGGGATGGTATTTGAGGGCTAATTTTCGATAGGCTTTTTTGAGTTCGTCTGCAGAAGCGGTTTTCTCGACATTGAGGATTTCATAATAATCTCTTTTGTTGGCCATGCGGTTCCTTCTTTAGTCAGGACAAGGGTTTTATTTACTTGCTTTGTCCGTTTCTTCAAATTCCGCATCAACAACTGTTTCATCGGCTTCCGAAGCGGTGGCATCCTCGCTCCCTGCTGCTGCGTCAGGGCCAGCGTCAGAGCTTGACGCTGGGTCTTCCGACGATTTTTTGTACATCTCTTCGGCCAGCTTGTGAGACACCTTCGAAAGCGCTTCGATGGCTGAGCGAATGGCATCCACATCATCCCCTTCACTTGCTTTTTTACAGGCGGCTAATTCAGTTTCGATCGTGCTCTTTTCTTCTGCAGGGATTTTATCGCCAAATTCGCCGAGTGATTTTTCCGTGGAATACACAAGCGTATTTGCTTCATTTCGGACTTCGACCAGGGCTTTTTTCTTTTTGTCTTCTTCGGCATGGGCTTCACCTTCTTTGACGAGTCTATCAATTTCTTCGTCGCTCAAACCGCTTGAAGCCGTGATTTGAATGGTCTGTTCCTTTTGTGTCGCCATGTCTTTTGCAGCAACATGCACGATCCCGTTGGCATCAATATCAAAAGTCACTTCAATCTGAGGGACACCGCGAGGCGCAGCAGGAATACCCACTAAATCAAACTGCCCGAGCAATTTGTTGTCGGTAGACATTTCTCGCTCGCCCTGGTGTACACGAATGGTGACGGCATTTTGGTTGTCGGCTGCGGTTGAAAAGGTTTGGCTTTTCTTTGAAGGGATGGTGGTGTTTCGGTCAATGATGCGTGTAAAGACACCGCCCATGGTTTCAATGCCCAATGACAAGGGTGTCACGTCTAAAAGAAGCACATCATTCACATCGCCCTTCAGAACAGCACCTTGAATGGCGGCACCAATGGCCACCACTTCATCGGGGTTGACGCCTTTGTGGGGTTCTTTGTTGAAGAATTTTTTTACAATTTCCTGCACCATGGGCATCCGAGTCATGCCACCTACCAAGACGACTTCGTCGATTTCGCTGGCGTCGATTTCGGCATCGCTGAGGGCTTTTCGACAGGGTTCAATGGTTCGCTCAACAAGATTTCCGACCAATTGTTCCAGTTTTGAACGGCTCAGTTTAATGGCCAAATGTTTTGGCCCCGTGGCATCTGCTGTAATAAAGGGCAGGTTGATTTCTGTTTCTTGTGAGGACGAAAGTTCTATCTTGGCTTTTTCTGCGGCTTCTTTTAGACGCTGTAGTGCCATTTTGTCATTTTTAAGATCAATGCCGTTTTCTTTTTTAAATTCGCTGGCCAGCCATTCCAGGATGGTGAGATCAAAATCATCTCCGCCAAGATAGGTGTCTCCGTTGGTGGACTTTACTTCAAAAACGCCATCACCAATTTCCAAAATAGAAACATCAAAAGTCCCGCCTCCTAAGTCGTAAACGGCGATTTTTTCGTCTTTTTTCTTATCCAAACCATAAGCGAGTGCGGCAGCCGTCGGCTCGTTAATAATGCGAAGGACCTTGAGTCCTGCAATCGCACCCGCATCTTTTGTTGCCTGACGTTCGCTGTCATCAAAATAGGCGGGGACGGTGATGACGGCTTCGGTGACTTTTTCACCCAGATAGTTTTCAGCATCCTGTTTGAGTTTTTGTAGCACCATTGCCGAAACTTCAGGCGGGCTGTAGCGTTTGCCTTGGATTTCGACATGGGCGTCATTATTGTCAGAAGGAACGATCTTGTAAGGCAGACGCCCCTTGGCTTCGACGACTTCGGGTGAATCAACCTTACGTCCCATGAGACGTTTAATGGAAAAAACCGTATTTTCGGGATTGGTGACTGCCTGACGACGGGCGACCAAACCGACCAGTCGTTCGTCTTTATCTGTGATTGCTGCCACGGATGGCGTGGTTCGGTTCCCTTCCGCGTTTGAGATGACTTCTGGATCTCCTCCAGAGACAATAGACATGCACGAAAAGGTCGTGCCTAAATCGATTCCGATTACTTTACCCATTCTCTTTCCTCCAATTTTATCATTCAATTTATCATTAGGTCGTGGTTAGATTGTGTTGTATTAACAAAGTATTGTGAGTTCAATATAAATCGTCTATTTCGGAAATCAAGATGCCGTGGCAGAATCATCTGTCGTTTCGGTCGACACTTGTTTCTTTTTAGCGAGGATGACGAATGAGGGACGCAGCAGACGCTCATTGAGCAGATAGCCTTTTTGTGCTTCTTCCATGACGTGGTTTTCCTCAATTTCTGCATCGGCTTCAACTTCGGCCATGCCTACCGATTGATGGTACTGGGGATCAAAGGCTTGATTTAGGCTTTCAATAGGACGGACTCCAAATTTATCCAAGACATTCAGCAACTGTTTTTTGACCAAAGTCACGCCTTCAAGCATGGTTTTAAAATCGCTGGTCTCTTTTGAGTGAGAAATTGCACGTTCGAGATTATCGATAACGGGCAAGGTCTCTTTGATGAGTCCTTCATTTGCGTATTTGATCTGCTCTGTCTTGTCTTTTTGTGTGCGTTTTTTATAGTTTTCATGTTCTGCAAGTGTGCGAAGGTATTGATCTTTTGCATCTTGCGCTATTTTTTTCTGGGCTTCGAGCTCAACTTTCAGTTCTTCCATTTCGGAGGGCTCAGTCGTTTCCGTATCCGAAACATCGTTTACAGGGCTTTTTTCTTTTTCTACAGTTTCTTCACTTTCGGTCAAAACAACCTCCTTAAAAATATTGTTACGACAAATCTTCTAACAAACGACTCACTTGTTTCGCCGTGGAATCCACGAGGGGAATGACTTTAGAATAATCCATGCGTGTCGGCCCAATAACTCCGAGCGCACCCAAAACACGATCCCCACGTTTGTATTGCGAAACAACCAAACTGCAGCCATGACGGCCTAAAAAACGATTTTCTGAACCGATAAACACCTGGACGCCGTCACTGCCGATGTATTTGTCGAGCAACTCAATGACGGCTTTTTTTTCTTTGACGGCTTTAAGTAAATTTTTCATGACCTTTATGTCGGTGAAATCGGGCAAATCAAAAATATTGATGGCACCATCGGTATATAATTCTCCCGTGTCCCTGCTGTGCAAGCCTTGCATCGCCTGTTGGGTGAGTTCAAAGGTCTCTGACTCCAAGTGATCGTAAAGATCTTCCATCTTTTCCATCTGATGGCTCATTTTTTTTCGGATGCCGTCCAAGGTCATGCCTTTGCAAAGGCTGTTTAGATAATCTGAAATATTGTTAAGTGATTTTTGAGAAATATCTTTTTCAAGATCAAAAAACCTGTTTTGTACAAAACCTGCCTCCGAAACAGTAATCGTCATAATGCAATTGGTTCTGAGGCGTACAAACTCAATATGATTGATACGGGCTGCTGAAATCTTAGGTGCCGAAACGATGGCCATATAGTGTGTTAAATCGGACAGTAGTTTTGAGGTATCTTGTAAGAGTTGACTGGCGTCTTCCCTTTGTACCAAGGACTCGGCTTCTAAGGTGATTTGACTTTGGTTTTTCAAAAAAGTTTTCTCTTCAAACAAGGTATCAACATAAAACCGATAGCCTTTTTCCGTTGGAATCCGGCCCGCCGACGTATGAGGATGGCTTAAAAATCCGTCCTCTTCTAAATTGGACATGATGTTGCGAATCGTGGCCGATCCGACCCCAAAATCATAATGTTTTGTAATGCTGTGAGAGCCAACAGGTTGGGCATTTTTGATATAAGAAAGCACAATGGCCCTCAATATAAGTCTGCTACGTTTGTCCAAATTCACCCGTTCTAGCACTCCTGGCAATAGAGTGCTAGAACCCTAGCAAATCGCCGACTGGAGTGTCAAGGTCGGGCTGCTTAAGGGTTCATCCCGTAGATAATCATGAGTCCTTGTAAAGTCAAGGTGGGGTGTATTTTTGAAATGCGGTGACATTCGGGGGCGATTAAGGGGGCGAGTCCGCCTGTGGCAATCACCTGGGATCCCGTGCCTGTTTCCTGGTCAATGCGGTGGATCATTTCGTTGATAAGACCGATGTATCCAAAAAAGACACCGGATTGCATACTGGAGACCGTGTCCTTTCCGATGGCCGTTGCAGGTTTTTTTAGTTCAACACGGGGGAGTTTTGCTGCACGGTTGACCAAGGCTTCTGCCGATAGTGCCATCCCGGGGGCAATCGCGCCCCCCAGGTACTCACCTTTTTCGGTGATGGCGCAAAAGGTGGTTGCTGTGCCTAAATCCACAATAATGAGTGGCCCGCCGTAAAGACGGTAGGCCGCAGCGGCATTCACCAATCGATCCGCTCCGACTTCTCTGGGGTTGTCACAGTGGATCTGCAAACCGGTTATTGTTTTTTCGGAAACAATAACCGGTTTCTGGGAAAAATAAGATGCGATCATCTCTTTGAATATTGCTGTAAGTGGTGGCACGACACTGGAGAAAATGACCCCGTCAATTTGTGTTGCCGCATTTTTTTGCATCTTTAGAAGTTGCAAAAGTTGCAGACCGTACTCATCGGCCGTTTTATGCAGGTGGGTGGAGATACGCCATTGTCCCATGAGGTCTTCTTTTTCAAAGAGTCCGGCTACAATTTCGGTATTCCCAATATCAATGACGAGTAACATGGATTTTCCAGATTATTCCATCGTATGTGTTGTTGTGGTTTCGCGCAGGTGGGTGATATCGCCCATGAGTAGGGACCGGATGCTGTTGTCTCCCAAGCGTATTTGCAATGCACCGTCATCTGAAAGACTTTCTGCCTGTCCTTCAAACACCTGACGCGCGGTCGAAACACGGACGCGTTTTCCCAGGGTCACACAGTGTGTGCGTACTTCGTTCATGATGTTCTGAATTTCTCCAGCCTCCAGACGATGGATTTCCGTGCTGATGGTATCAATCAGGTTCATGATCAGGGTGCTGCGGTCAATCGGAGCTTTTAAAGAGATTTTCAAGGCCGTTGCAATCTCTTGCAGATCTTCTGGAAATTCGTCCTGGTTTAAATTCACATTGAGACCCAGACCGACAACCAGGGGCTGGGCATATTCTCCCGCCCCGCCTGAAACCATGAGCAGTCCGCCCACTTTTTTATCCGATAGGATCAAATCGTTGGGCCATTTAATCCCGACTTCAAGCCCGGTGTATTGTTTGATGCCCTTGATGACACCGAGCGCCACTGTGGGGGAAAAAAGCGGGTATTCCCGGACTTGTACAGTGGGTCTTAAGAGCAAGGATAAATAGATGTTTTTCCCCGGAGGAGAAAACCAGTGACGCCCTTGTCGCCCTTTGCCATGGGTTTGGGATTCAGCCAAAATCGCCAGTCCTTCAGGCATGCCGTTTCCGGCCATTTCAAGGGCGATGTCATTTGTGGAAGAAACCTCATCAAATAAAAAAACTTCATGCACAATATCTCGAATGTCAGCATGTGCACGAAAATAAGCGGTGATTTTATCCGGGTTGATGTCCATTAAGCGTGTTGCCCTTCGGTTTCAAGGCTGATATCGACCGCAGGTGCGGAGTGGGTCAGCGCACCCACGGAAATCAAATCGACGCCAGTATGTGCGATGGCCTTAACTGAAGCCAGTGTGACCCCGCCAGAAACCTCGATCAAAACCCCGGGGGCCGCAGAACGAATACGTGAAACCGCTTTTTTAATCGCAGCGTCATCCATGTTGTCGAGCATAATAATCTCAGGTAGGGCAAGAATGGCCTCTTCAAGTTCTTCAAAGGTATTGACCTCGACTTCGATTTTTAGAGGGTGTCCCGAATAAGCGCGTGCGTGTGCCACAGCTTCTTTGATCCCGCCCACCAGAGCAATGTGGTTGTCTTTAATCAAAATCAAGTCACCCAGGTGAAAACGGTGATTGCCGCCACCGCCTAAACGCACGGCTTTTTTTTCAAGCGCACGATAACCGGGGGTTGTTTTTCGCGTATCCACGACTTGCGCCGAAGTCTCTTTCACGGCTTCAACAAACTGGCGCGTGAGTGTGGCAATCCCAGAAAGACGTTGCATAAAATTAAGTGCCGTGCGTTCTCCTTTTAATATGCTTCGCCCATCCCCCGTGAGTCGTGCAATGAGCCCCCCTTTGGGGACGACTTGTCCTGGAGAAAAAACGGGCTCAAAACGCACGGTCGGATCAAGCACTTGGAAAACGATTTCAAAAAGATCCAGCCCTGCAAGCACCAAGTCTTCTTTGGCGACGACATCGCCGATGGCATCGAAGGGCTTGGGGAAAAGTGCTTCTGTCGTGGGATCACCATAAAGCAGGTCTTCCGAGAGGGCCTGCCGAACCAAGTCGCGGGCCAAAAAAGGTTCAATCATGGGGTCTCTTTCGGTTTTGAGAAAAAGTTTTCAAGATGCTGTAATTCGGAAAAGAGCCGTTCTTT
>JAADHI010000119.1 GCA_013151935.1 Candidatus Manganitrophaceae bacterium | reverse complement strand
TATCAAGGGTCTTCGTTTCATCCCGCATGGCTTCATGTTGGGCGCTTCGCAAGAGTACGTTTCCCGAAACAGGGCCTTCGACACGGGCTTTGAAGCGTCCGTTGCGATCCAAAAGCACCACAAAACGACCATCCTCGGCACAACGGGCCATTGCCGCCGGGCTCAGCATGACATTGCCAAAACAGACAATCCCCCCGAGATGATGAACGGGGACCTGGAGTTTTGTTTTTTTCTCGATCTCGACTTTGAGGGTGTCGTGATCGAGGTGGAGATAGGCCCCTTCGGTGGTGACGTAGAGTGTGTTTAAGAGTTGTGGTGCATGGTGTCTACCTATTTATTTGCTGCTATTACTTCTTTGATAGCATTTTGAGAATATGTTTTGCCAAATACTCCTTAATTTCTTTATGACGAGGAAGGGGTTGAGAGATTTTTGTTTCAGGATTTTAATAGTAGTCATATTTACCGCCATGTCTCAAAAAAATGCATCCGATTTTTTTGATTAAACCCCTTCTCTTCATGCGACTTCAAGCTCTGCAACTTTTCTGACACAAGGGATAGTCCCACTACTCAGTTCGGTGTAAATATCCTTCAGATTTTCTATGAGTTTATCCTGAGTCTCACCTTGGGTCATGTAGTCAGGATATGCCTCCAGGTAACCCAGCCACATCTCTTCATCTTGCCAGAATACATATTTAAGCTTTTCCATTGTTTAATCCCAGCGCTTCTTTTAGTGTGACTGCCAGGGTTTCTTTCAGGGCCTCGTAGGCTCTCTCCTGACAATTTACGCCGGGAACCTCCTCAATCCATCCCACCCACCAATCACCTTCCTGTTTAAGGACTGCGGTGTATTCATTTTTCATAAGGTAAAACCCCTTCATTGTTTGTCGCTGTACTAAAAATTTTGCTGACTCATTTGTTTTTATGCAGCGGGATCTTTGATGTCAGCGGAAAACGCTCTGGATGCTCTATGGACTCTATCGAAAGATCGACGTCGATATCGGGCCAGTAGAAGTGACCTGGCGACGGTTCTTCGACCTTAATGATTGACTTTACCGGCTGACCTTTAAACCATGGGAATGTTTCATAAGGCATAAAGAGTTCTTTATCGTGAGATAAAAGACAAACGCCGTGACTCGAAATATGTGTAATTTCAAGGCGTAAAGTGTTGTTGCCATGTGCGGGTGAGTTCATCGATGCGCTCCTTTATGAGTGTTTCGATTTCCTGTTACTGTTTTCTGGAGAGGTGAATATTTTTAGCCAGTTGAATTTCTGGTTTGAGCCAGAATTTTGCCTCGCCATCTCCGCAAACGACATGAACATGCATGCGGGTTTCTTCGCGAGAGAAGAAAAAAAACCGATAACCGTCCGCTCTAAAAATGGTTGGACTCATTTTTTTAAATTCCTTGGCACGCTCACTCCATCTTTGAGTTTGGCCTGAATCCATTCAAATAGGCGGTGGGCAGGGGCGTTTCCAAAAGCCGAATTGTGTTTAAATAGATGCAAATCGCAAGTTGCCATCTTATCATGTGCAGCGGAGCGACCCCGGTCGTAAATAGTTTTCAGATTGCTTCAGGTTTTTTACATAAGCTCCTGTAAAAATTGATGGAATACAATTTTTAGCCGCCCTATGGAGCTACGGTAAAAAGGATCCCTTTGTTAGGGTTTGTCAGTCATCTTCGAGGCAGACCACTTGGCCACAGGGTACAAACTATCGCCTCCAATATCTACAATTTCACTTTCGCTAAACCAATTCAGTCTTTGTAAATGCTCTCTAATTTTGTCTTTTTCGTTTGTGTAGACCACAAGGGCTAAACTGCTTTGGGCTCTGCTGCATGTCACATAAAACAGTCGGCGAGTTTTGTCTAGGGCTGTTTCTCTTCCCTCCTGGGCCTTATTCCGGTCTGTTGATGTGGGCGCTTTCGCTCCGAATAGTTTGTCATAGCTAAACATGAATCCACGGGCTTCGTGATCATCTAAGACCACCATTACACGAGGAAACTCTAAGCCTTTGATTCCTTGATGGGTACCGAATGGCGATTTGTCTGTAATGTACTGGATATATCGTTCCAGTTGACTGAATGGGGCGGAAAGCGCTTTGTCCCAAGCATCAATATCTGGATTATTGTCAGTTAGTTTCTCAGGGTCTTTAAGTTTGCTCTTGTTTCCTGTCAAATTCTCACGAGACACAATTGGTGTAAATACATCAGGAATGGCAAATAAACCGCTGGCCGTAACCGCAACTAGAGAATCAATCAAGGAAGGGTCGGAGCCGTTCTTCCACAAAGAAAACAGCGCGTTCACAGCATCATGTGCTTTGCGTATTTCAGCAACGGCAGGGGTGCTTTTTTTTAGCGTGCCAGGGGATACAAGTGGTGAATCTTTCTTAATGATCCGTGCGACTGCAAACCGACTCCCAGCTTGCAGTGATTTAACTAAGGGGAAAACCTGTTGCGAAAAGAATGGAATGCCACTTAATGTTCCGTTGAGCAGTCCGGTTTTAAATTTTGATACTTGATAGAGGGGTATAAAAAAATCACTAAATCCCCCTCGCCTTGCGGCCATGTGATGCTCAAGCGTGAGCATCTTTATATCTTGACTCTCTCCTGACCACTGCTGGTCAGATGTGATTTTAGCCATCATTTTGGCAATTTCTGTTTCGGCCGTTGCCTTGTTGCCACCATCGTCTTGAACAAGAAATAGTCGCACAAACCCTTCTGGCGCATTTTTTGCGGGTTCTTGAATGTGCTTATCTACACCCGACCTGATTTTATTAATGAGCCTGACGATCCGTTTAGGACATCGGTAATTTATGGTTATGGCAGGTTTTGCCCAATTCTGAGGAAGCGCTTTTTCTAAATTGGTTTTCCCGTCGGAGTAGATTCGCTGCATGGTATCCCCGAAAAGAGCAAGGCAAAATTCTTCCGAATATTCGCGTTGGACTGTAAAAAAAGCGTCGATCAAATCTTTTTGCGTATCCTGACTTTCATCAACAAGCAGGACGGGGTATTTTCGAATGAGAATTCGCTGCATGAGAGGTTTGTCCGTTAAAAAATCAGCAGCAATGCCGATGACTTCGGTATGGTTCAGTGAGTTTTTGCCTATATTTTCACCATTTGGATTGTATGTGAAGTGCTTGATTGTGGCGAGGCGACCCAGCCTTTTTTGCTTTGACGCGATTTTCACAGCGCGGTCAATCGAAGCCTGACTTGTCCTCCCTCTTTGTTGCCTCTCTTCAAGATCCATGATCTCTAGTTGCAAATTATGTTTGAGCCATTTTCGGATATCTTCATCAAATGTCTGAATCAATGCCCACGCAAAGCTATGGATTGTAGATACAGAAAAAATAGAATCGTAATCAATGCGATGTTTGATCTCATCACACGCAGCATTCGTGTATGTAATGACAGCAACCTTGCGTGCGGAGCGGTGGAACTCCTGACCGTATTTTTTGCGGAACATTTTCATCCCTTCGACAAGGGCGTGTGTCTTGCCGGAGCCCGCACCGGCAAAGAGGAAAAAACTCTTGGGGTGCTCCAAGTTGAAACACTGGTCCATTACGGTGTGAAGTTCACTCGTTTGTTCGGCAGAATCAGTCATTTTTCGCCTTCTTTAGTTTCAGTTGGCATGGAGTACTGTTTCTTTTCCAGGAGTCTATCTTCCAGCCATTTGAGGCCATCCAAAATATAGTCGGGTGGCACAAGATCCTTTGGTTCGGTCAAGTAAAATAATTCTAAAGCCATCTCGGCCTTGCTTCCTGTCTCTAAGCCCTCGAACATTTTTTGGCGGGCTTCACCTAAAGAGTCTTTCTTTAGAGCGTCTTTGAGCTTTTTTAACAAGCCCTTCGGGTTTTGGTAGTCTCGGAATAATTTAAGATTACTCAAGGCCAAAGAATCCTCAAATGTATATGGAATGGCCTCCTGACCCTTTGTGCCATCTTTGTATTTGAGTTGTATCGGGCATTGGTAGGCTACTCGAATTTGTTTATTTTCAGTTTCTTTATCAGCGTTGGGGCAATTCAGAAGTTCATCCAAGGCGGCCTTCTTCGGAATCCATTTTTTGAGTGTTGTGTTGCCCGTGCTATATCCTTTGTCACGCTCAGGTAGAACCTTTGTAGTACCGATTTCGCCAATCGAATCCAAATCCGTGATGACAAGCGTGAGAAGGCCCAGGGTTTCAAGTAGTGGCTTCAGGCGGTGTGCATGGCTGCCACCAATTTCCAGAAAGGAGATATAGCTTTGATCCAGCTTCGGAAATTGATCGCGTACGAAATGTGGTAGAAGCATTCGTTCTGCGGAGCCTTCAATGAGAATAGCTGCGTCGGCAAAAAATAGGTCACAATGAGTTGATTTGATGTATCGTGTAGCGAACCTTGATGTTTCGGTATCGTCGCCAAATACGCCGGACAGATTCACAATGCTTGCTAAAGGGATTTCTCCTTTTTGATTCGCTAATTCACGTCGAAAGTACCGCAGACATGTGAAATCTAACTCATGGGCAATATGTGATGAATGGGTGCTGACAATCATTTGTGTATTGAGCAGGCATTCATCAAGGTTTTTATTGTTACGTAATAATCGATAGGCTTTCTTAATGAAAACCTGTTGAACCTGAGCATGCAAGTGCGCTTCGGGCTCTTCAATGAGGACAATATGAAGCGGTTCAATGACAGTGTTATCGCCGCTTTGCTTTTTCGCTGCTTTACCAATACGCATCCACTCATCCCTGAAGCGAATCAGTTTGAACACCATGGAAATGAGGTTTTGATAGCCTAAACCGTTGTACTTCTCTGGAAGCAGTAGGTCTGTCCATTCATCGTATTCTGGTAATACATTGAATTGAACCGCGGTTTTATGATCTAAGCTGTCGATAGCGCTAATCTTGCTCGTCAAAGAAATTTTCGGGTCGCTGAACCCTGGGTAGTTTAGTCCTTCTAATTCTCCTATCGCAGACGCGAAACTTATTTTCAGTTTTTCATCAAATATAGTCTTTGCTTCTTCAATTGCCTGCAAGGCATTAATATCGCTGACATCTGGCGAATCAGAGGGGTTCAAATGTTTGGTGAAATATTGTCGGAGTTGCTTGGATAAACTCTCAAAACCGCTGTGAGACTCATCTTCCGTTTTTGGGTCAGAAAATCCCCGTTGAGCGCTGATTACGTCAATCTTTATGAGTCCTTCAAATGGCTCTTTTGATATTGGTTCGCTGTCGGTTGGAAGCGGTTGAGGATTGGCAATGCCGTCTTTAGATTCTTTGCTCTTGTTGGGATCTAAAATATACGCCTTGACTCCACAATGTCGGTGTAGTTCCTTGTCTAGGAAATCCCGCATTGATTCCGGCCATAAGGACAAATTAGATTTGTTTTTCAATGAAGCTGATGCTTCGATATAGCGAGCGGATTGGTAGGCCTCGCGAAATTCTTTGTAGAGTTTTTCAATGTCCTTTGGCCCAAATAGTAGCCTCACTCCGAGCTTCTGTTTCGGCTCCCAATCGAGTGTTGGCAGTAAATGGATGAGATGGTAGATATCTGCATCATTGGCATCAAGCCAAATGTCGATGGCGGGTAAATACGGCAACCATGTCTCAAGTGTCAGATCAGGTTTGTTGTCATCGCTAACAGTTGTCCATTGTGTACCAATTTTATTGATATACGCCCAATTGGACAATGTGAAATCTGTGGTTGTGATCTCTGTCCGACGCTTCTTTTTGAGAAACAGAATCATTGAATCCATCGCAGAGGTTTTACCGCTATTGTTTGCACCAACAAGGATCGTTTCTTTGGGTGCAATCTCAATGCGGCAGGATTTCAGTTTACGGAAGTTTTGAATCTCAACAAAAGAAATTTTCATGTGGTTCCCCTAGATTCAGTCAGTTACAGTGTGCAGCCGATCATTACGCGGTCACAAAAAAGGTGCAGCGATATATGCCGATCGCATACAGCAGTCGCGCATAGCCGTGGGTTCGGCATAGAGTTTGACCCAAGCTTGAAATTGGGAGGGGAGTATTGTGTAAGCGTATCTTAATAAAACCAGGTCAAAAAGGCAATTTAAGGGCGTTTTCACGATCTTGGCAGAGATGTTGCGGAGGGTTTGTTCGTGTCTCGCCTTGACCTATTTTTAAGTCTCTGCTTCTATCATTATCACCTTGATCCAGTTCTGGCATTGCGCTTTTGTCCATATTTCATTAAAGTATTTCCATGAAGAAAGCTCTTTGAACAAAGCGAAAGAAGATGCGTGATACTTTTAAAAAAATAGAACGGCGATACCGGGAAATGATGATGTCGAAAATCCCTCTGGAACGCTTAAGAATGGTGAGCCGAATGTATGATGGGGGACGGAAACTTGCTCTTTCTGGGATAAAACATGCGGAAAATTTAGATGCAGAACAATTGCGTATGGCCTTGTTTCTGCGCATGTATGGTGCTGATTTTTCGGTGGATGAATGCCGGAAAATTGTCGGGGGTATTAATATCGAGAGCATCTCTTAATCTGATCGGCTCCTAAAAAAGGGTGCATTTTCAACTGAAGAATTTCAACAGGCTTAAGTTCTGTTATCCCCCACCTGTTTCCTGCCTAACCCGTAAGCGAAAATCTGCTTTTCTGACCGAATGAGGAAGTTATGACTAACTCCAGCCCGGCATTGAACTGACTCAGTTTTGCAATTTGTTGTAGGGGTGATTGTGTATCTTAATGAAAGCGCCTTAAAAAGGCAATTTGGGTGTGTTGATTGAATCCTCGTAACTTTTTCTTAGTTTCTGTCGTTTCATGTGTACATATTAGAGTAATTACATTGTAGTTACATATGGGTCAATTGACCGAGGGAGGTCATTACGTGGCTCAGATTGTAAAAATAGGAAACTCTAAAGGGGTAAGAATCCCTAAGATTTTTTTAATTGAGGAAGCTCAGCTTGAGGGAAAAGAACTTAATTTTCGGGTCGTTAAAGATGGGCTTATTATATCGCCTTCTAAAGAAAACAGAGCGGGCTGGGCGGAAGCAGTGCAAATTTCTCAGTCAACTCACGGCACTGAAGCTCTCGACCTGGAATGGTTGGATTCTCCCTTAATGTCTGATGATGAGTGGGAATGGTGAGGCCGTTCATTAGCCGTTTTCAGGTCTGGCTTGTCCAGCTTGATCCAACAAAGGGAAAAGAAATTAATAAAACTCGACCATGCGTTATTGTCTCTCCCGACGAATTATCCGCATTATCAACGGTATTAGTCGCACCCATGATGACAAAGGGTTTTGATTACCCTTTCAGAATAAAGTGTCAATTTCAAAAGAAACGAGGAAAGATCCTTCTTGACCAAATCCGAGCAGTCGATCAGGCAAGGTTGGTGAAAAAGTTGGGAACAATAAGTAAAACAAAACAGATTGAAGTGTGCACACTTTTGCAAGAAATGTTTACGTACTGAAAATTAGGAAGCGTGCTTGTTGCTTAAACCCAATGACAGGAACACGTCGTTTGATTTTATTTTTTGTCGTGGGCTGAGCCGCTTGCTTAGCCCTTATCTGAAAAAATGCTAATCAGAACTTTGTTACACCCCGCCTGCTGTTCGTTTCACCTGTTTCCGAAAAGCCTCATGTAGTTTTTGTGTGATGGGTCCGGGTTGCCCTGATCTGATTTTTTTATCGTCCACCGAGACAAGCGGCAACAATTCAATCCCGCTGTTTGTCAAAAAGGCTTCTTCCGATTTTAAGAGTGCTTCCGGGGAGTAGTGGCCTATTTGCATGGGGATTCCATTTTCTTTGGCCAGTTGCAATACGATGTCTCGTGTGATGCCTTCAAGCAATCCGGTTTCGGGTGCGGGGGTATAGAGCACGCCTTGATCGACCCAAAAAAGGTTGCTGAGTGTGCCTTCACAGAGATGTCCTGCTGTATCTAAAAACAAGGCTTCAAACTGTGTTTTGGGATCAATTTCGAGTTTGCCTAATACGTTATTTAAAAAATTAAGGGATTTAAGTGACGCGCCGCTTCCGGTTGCGGTGCTGCGTGGCGTTTGCACGATGGCGGCAGAAACGCCGTTTTTGTATTGTGCAAGGGGAAAGCCATCAAAAGCCCGGGCGGTGATAACGACTGTGCTTTTCTTACACAGGTCGGGGCGCATAGGGATTGCATTGACTCCGCGTGTAATGATGAGCCGAAGCATGGCATTTTTAAGGCCGTTTCGATGCAGACTTTGATGCAGGAGTTTGTCCAGTTGAGACGCTTCTGGTATTTTGAGTTGCAGACGTGCTGCGGCTTTTTTGAGTCGCTTTAAATGCGCGTCGAGGGCAAAAATTTGTCCATTGTAAGCACGAAGGGTTTCAAAAAGGCCGTCGCCGTAAAGAAAGCCATAGTCAAAGACGGAGACAGTGGCTTCTTTTTCAGAGACAAATCGGTCATTTAAGTAAATCCACATCTCTAATCCTTGCTGCCATTTTCAAGCGGATGCAGGGCTTTCATGAGTGCTGCGGCTTTTTGCAGGGTTTCTTCGTATTCTTTTTCGGGATTTGAATCTGCGACGATGCCTGCGCCGACTTGAAAGCTGATTTTTTCTTTGTGTTGCACCCAGGTTCGGATGGCGATGTTGAGATCCATTTCACCGTTGAAGCCTATATAACCGATGGAGCCGGTATAAATTCCTCTGGGTTTTTGTTCGAGTTCGGCGATGATTTCCATACAACGGATTTTAGGCACGCCGGTGATGGTGCCACCGGGGAAGAGTGCTTTTAAGACGGTGAGGGGGGAGGTATCTGCACGCAGTGTGCCTTTGATATTTGAGACAAGATGAAAGACGTGAGAATATTTTTCAAGCTGCATGAGCGCATCGACTTCAACGCTGCCGTATTCGCAGACTTTGCCCAGGTCATTTCTCTCAAGATCAACCAGCATGAGGTGCTCGGCACGTTCTTTTTCGCTTTGATAGAGTGCGTTTACGAAATCAAGGTCTTGTTTTGATGTCTCACCCCGTGGACGTGTGCCTGCGATGGGGCGTGTATCGACGATGTCTTTCCCCGATTTTTTTGTCATGCGAACCAGGCGTTCGGGAGAGGCGGAGGCAATTTGTATCTCTCCAAAATCAAGAAAACAGGAAAAAGGTGAGGGGTTGATATCCCACAAACGTTTATAAATTTCAAAAAGTGTGTCTCCGCTGGATGGGCCACTGAAGCGCTGTGAGAGATTGGCTTGAAAGATGTCTCCAGCTGTGATGTAGCGAAGGGCATGTTGCACCATTTTTTCGTAGTGTTTTTTTGATTGATCAGGTGTGATGATATTTTTTGAGGTTTCGTGTAAGGGGTTTTGTTTTTTAGGGGAAGCGGGTGTGTCCGATACGGTGATCATTTTTTCAAAGGCCGCGATTTTTTTCTGAGCATTTTGATGGGCAAGTGCTGCGCTGATCCCTAATTCGATTTCTGGTGCGGGGTTGTAGATCAGGTGGATGAGGTTTTGGTGATGATCAAAGAGGATGTAAAAATTTAAAAAGAGTAGATAGATATCGGGCAGTTTTGGTTTTTCTGCCGTTTCTGGGATATTTTCAAATTGTCTAAGTAGCTCATAACTAAAAAATCCGACGATGCCTCCTTGTGAGAAGGGGAGGTCGCTTCTTCTGTTGTTTGCAGACTCAGAAACTTGAAAACGATCCAGTAGTGTTTGCAAGGCAGCGAGTGGATCGCCCGAAAAGGTGAGCTGGTTTTTTCTTTGTGAGATGAAATGCTCAAAATAGCTTTTTTTTTCCTTACTTTCAAAAATGCCAAAAGGTGCGCCGCCGAGGAGCGAAAAATGACCCTCAAACCAGCCCCCTCTTGACCCATGCAAAAGAAAAGAAGGTCCTTCCCAGTCAATTTTTTCTGAGAGGGTGATTGGCGTCAGTGTCTTTGCGGGCAAGGTTTTTATGATAATAGGGGAGGCGGAGATTGTATCGTCTGCTTTGTTCACAGGGAGATAACTAAGGTGTTTTATGCGGGTTTCATGCATCGAAATCCGACGTCACTGATGGTCGAATCGAGTGGGGCAAAAAGACGGAAGGTGGTTGTCGAGTGATATTTGAGGAGTTCTGTCTGTACTTCGAGGGGGTAATGACCAATGGAAGACCAGGAATTGCCACGAATGACTTTTAATTCTTTTCCAAAACGATCACTTTTATAGGTGCTGCCGGGATAGGGCTGATACCAATCAGAAGTCCACTCCCAGACGTTGCCGATCATGTCAAAAAGTCCGTAAGGACTTTTTCCTGTAGGATAACTGCCCACGGGGGAGAGATCGCCGGACAAACCGCCGATATTGGCTTTTTTGACGTCAAATGTTTCGCCCCAGGGGTAGGTGTTTTTTTCGATGCCTTTGGCTGCTTTTTCCCATTCTGCCTCGCTGGGTAATCTTCCCCCTTTTGAGGTACAGTAAGCTTGTGCTTCGTGCCAAGTGACCATGACAACGGGGTAGGATTCGCTGCCCTTGGCGTAAACCCCTCTCTCCCAATAAGGGGGAGGTGCATTTTTTGTGGCGATAATAAACTTTGCGTACTGTGTGTTCGTGACCTCGTGTTCATCTATATAATAGAGGGGCAGAAAAACTTTGTGTGCGGGGCCCTCGTCTACAAACCAGGGTTTAACGATACCGTGTTCTGCTGCAAAATTATTTTCATCTATTGCATCGGTTCCCATAAAAAACTCGCCAGCAGGAATGGCGACCATGCCTTCGGGCGGACGTCTAAAACAGCCTGAGAACATGGAAAAACCCAAGATGATTACAGTGAAAATGAGGGTGGATTTCATTCAGGAATATCCCTACATAAAATTCCAGTATCTTACTGAAGCGATGAAAAACTGTCAACTCAAAAAAAGGCTTGACAGTTTTGTCGGGGTCTCGATATAGTGTCGGTCGCTATACTCGGTAGGAGCATTTCTTGAGGTAGAACGAACGCTTGAAGATGAATCCTGGCTTAATTTTGAGATGTAGCGGGTTACTATTCACTTACGGGTATCCATTGCAACAGTGTCAACGAATTTTAATGAGATTATTGTGAACAGGTGGAGGTATAAATGAAATTTAGGAAGCTAGTTTTAGCACTTGCCTTAGTGTCATTCTTTGGCGTGAGTATTGCCCAGTCTGCACCGGGTAAAGAGACAGATCCGCTTGGCCCGAAAGTGCCTGAAGATGAGATGGAAGAAGCAAAAGAGTGGAAAAATCCCATGAAACCAACTCCGGCAAATATCGCCAAAGGTAAGGCGCTTTTTCAGGGTAAAGCCACATGTTTCACCTGTCATGGCAACGAAGGAAAAGGCGATGGTGTCGCAGGTGCAGCACTTGATCCAGCCCCAAGAAACTTTCATAATCCAGGTCTGAAGAAAAAGACTGATGGTGAATTTATGTATGTCATCAAAAATGGTATTGAAGGAACAGGCATGATTTCTTACGCACCAGGAATCATCACAGAGGAAGAAGCTGCTTTGATTCTTCTCTATGAGAGAAGCCTTCATTAAAGAATAAGTGCTAACTGAGTGTGTTGATTGTGCGAAGTGGTTTTTTGTGGTTTCTCCCTGTTTCCATACTGATGGTTTCGTTGGTTTTTGCGGCGGAGTCGGATTTATCGAAGCGACGGGTGCCTGAAAAAAAGATAAAGGAAATTCAGAAACTTGAAAATCCTTTTAAAGCGTCTTCTGAGAATATTGCCAAAGGTAAGACGCTTTACCAAACGAAGGCGACCTGTTTTACCTGTCATGGGAAAGAGGGAAGAGGGGATGGTCTAGCGGCACCGGGACTTGATCCTTCTCCTCGGAATTTCACAAATGCTGGCTTTCATGCAATGCGTAGCGATGGTGAACTTTTTTATGTGATTAAAAATGGCATCCCTGGTACAGCAATGATGCCAATGGTTGGCAGTGTTATCACTGAAGAGGAAGCCTGGTTGGTACTCTTGTATGAAAGAAGCTTGGGACAGAGAAAATAGACACATACTGATTTGTTATGAAAAAGGGGAGCCGTTTTGCTCCCCTTTTTTTTTAGGTATTTTGTGTATCAATAAAATCCTTCATCTGCCATAGTCTCATTTGGAGCTTTAAGGATGAAAGTCTGGTTTCTTGAAGGCCATATTGATGGCCTCACGACAACACGAAAACTTGCGATTGATCCCCTCCCTTTTGTGATCGGTCGAAGGTCTGGCCTTCCTTTAACGATACATTCCTCAAATATTTCCCGCATTCATGCTGAAATTTTCAAAAAAAACGGTTGTCTTTTTTTGAAAGACTTAAAAAGCACAAACGGGTCTTTTCTTAACCGCAAACCTGTACAGGGCGAAGTGCTTTTAAAACCGGGAGATATACTGCATATTGCAGATATTGCATTGAAATTGACTTTTGAAAGCACTGCTCAGGTGGTCGGTAGTGCCTCGACAGAGCTTGATATTGCCGGATCCACGGATAAATTGCCTGTGGGGATACTCGAGCTTGAATCCATGCTCTCCTCTCGAAGTGTGACTTCTGTTTTTCAAGCCATTTATCCTTGTGATGCTGATCGTATTTTTGCCTTTGAAATTCTGGGTCGGGGTACGCATGACAAACTTCCAAAATCGCCAGGTCCATTATTCAAGATGGCCGAAAATTTTGATCGAGAGATTGCGTTGGTTGAGCTGTTTCGGGAAGATGGTGTGAAACGGGCCAATGCATCCGGTATTCGTTCTCCCTTTTTTATCAATATCCACCCGAGAGAGTTGGATCAACCGGATCGTCTTCTTGCGACGATTCGTGCAGCATGTGAGGCATTTCCGGTACTTCACTTGGTTCTTGAGATTCACGAAGGGGCGGTCACGGATTTAAGCGTAATGAAGCAGATGCGTCGTGGTTTAAATCAAATGGGGGTTGGTTTGGCCTACGATGATTTTGGTGCAGGACAAACACGTCTTTTGGAGTTGTCTGAGGTGCCACCGGACTATTTAAAGTTTGATATTCGTCTGATTAGAAATATTGATCTGTCTCCGGCCAGAAAAGAAATGCTGGTCTTTTTGTTACAGTTGTCAAAAAACCTTAAAATAAAAACCTTGGCAGAGGGGATTAGCAATGAAAGAGAGGCCGAGGTTTGCCGTACTTTGGGCTTCGATTTTTTTCAAGGGTTTTATTATGGTCGTCCTGTCTCCCTGCCGACCCAAAATTGACACTTTCTTCAAAATTTGTTAATCAATACAATCTTTTAGCTAGCATGTATTGTACAGAACGGAGTTTCTATGTCAGGTCATTCAAAGTGGGCCACAACAAAACATAAAAAGGCGGCAGTGGATGCCAAGCGCGGTAAAATTTTCACGAAGATCATTCGAGAAATTACAGTCGCGGCAAAAATTGGTGGAGGTGATTTAGACGGAAATCCACGTCTTAGAATGATTATCGCAAAAGCCAAAGAGGTGAATATGCCTGCTGACAATATGAAACGGGCCATTCAAAAAGGCACGGGCGAGCTTCCGGGCGTTAACTATGAAGAGACAAGCTACGAAGGTTATGGGCCGGGTGGGGTTGCGATTCTTCTTGATATTCTGACAGACAATAAAAATCGCACAGTCAGCGAAGTGCGACACACGTTTAACAAACACGGCGGGAATATGGCGGAAACCGGGGCAGTCTCTTGGGTCTTTGATCGAAAAGGTATGATTTCTTTGCCGAAAGAAGGGGCAGATGAGGAGGCCTTGATGACCTTGGCACTTGAGGTGGGTGCGGAAGATTTTCTTTCCGAAGATGCGGAAAATTTTGATGTGATTACAGAACCCCATGACTTTGAAGCTGTTAAAAAAGCCCTTTTGGACGCAGGGCTTACGCCGACTTTTTCAGAGGTGACCTTTTTACCGCAAACGACGGTTCACCTACAAGACCGCCAGGCGGCGCAGATGATTCGTCTGATGGAGGGTTTGGAAGACAATGACGATGTACAGAATGTGTATGCCAATTTTGATATTTCCGATGAAGAAATGGAAAAAATTTTAAGTTAAAGGTCCTGAATCTATTTATCCATCAAGATGAAAAAAGTGCCACAGTAATGAGGATATTGGGAATTGATCCAGGCATAGGTGTCACTGGTTTTTCGATTATCGAAGAAGACGCCAGGGGATGTCTATTCTATTGCTGTTCAGGGGATGTTCGTACAAAAATAAAAGCCCCTTTTTCTCAACGACTCAAAAAAATATACGATGAAATTCTGCTTGTGATTGACAGCGAAAAACCATCGGTTGTTGCCCTCGAAGATATCTTTTTGGCTAAAAACGTGAAATCTGCACTTAAATTAGGACAGGCGCGTGGGGCCGCTATTTTGGCCGCAGCCTGTCGTGACCTTCCCGTTTATGATTATGCGCCTACCGCAGTTAAAATGGCAGTGGTTGGTCATGGTGGGGCGGCGAAGCGGCAAGTGCAGCAGATGGTTGTCCACCTGCTTCGCTTAAAACAAGCACTCACATCAGAGCATCAGGCGGATGCGACGGCTGTGGCCATTTGTCATGCACATTCTGCGCGCTTTCAAGCAAAAATTAAGCGCTCCAGTGAAAGCACGCTTTCATGATTGCTTCTCTAAAAGGTGTCATTGCCTTAAAAACACCGACTCTTTTAACCATTGACGTGCAAGGGGTTGGCTATCAGGTTTTTACGCCGCTTTCGACGTATTATCGGCTTCCTGAGGAAAAGGCCCAGGTTTTTTTACAAATTTACACGCATATTCGTGAAGATGCCTTTCACCTTTTTGGTTTTTTAACGCTTCGAGAAAAAGAGGTCTTTCTACTGCTTTTGGGTGTGACCGGTGTTGGGCCAAAGCTGGCTTTGAATATTTTGTCGGGGATTGGTGTGAGTGAACTGATTGAGGCCATTCGAGAAGAGCAGGTTCAGCGTCTCAAAGCGATTCCGGGGGTGGGCCCAAAGATGGCTGGACGACTGATCTTAGAATTGAAAGAAAAGATGTGTGCGCTTGGCGATACGTCCACCGATCTCCCTCCCTCGGCTGAAATTGAAGACGAAGAGCAGCGTGATGCTCTCTCGGCATTGGTGAATTTGGGGTATTCAAAAGCCGAGGTCAAACGTAGTCTTGATTTCATTTTAAGAGAGACAGAAGATGCTTCAGTGGAAGACCTCATTCGAGCAGGTCTAAAACATCTCGCGAAAGTGAAGTAGTCTTTTCCAGGTATTTTTGAACGAAGTAAATCTTGCGAATCTCTTTTCATTCCGGTATATAGACGGTTTCTGCGTTGCCTGCGCGGCTACATAAAAACCCCATACAAGGCATTTTCCTTCGATTACGATAAGCAGTCAATCTGTGCAAAAAAGGCCAGAAGTGATGAGCAGGGCTGGTAAAAAAGGACTTTCGTTCTTTCTGGTAATTCTCTTTTTTTGGAGCGTTCCGTTTCTACAGGCCCAGGATTGGACGTATACGGTTCGGCCAGGGGACAATCTTTGGACACTCAGTGAGCGTTATTTAAGTTCCATGCGTTATTGGAGCAAGCTGCAAGAGCTCAATCATATTTCAGATCCCAAAAAACTCTTACCCGGCACCCGTCTTAAAATACCGATGGCCTGGCTCAAAATACAAGCCAAACCGGTCAAGGTCTTGGCTGTATCGGGTGAGGTTTTTTTTCAGTCTACGGAAGCTGGTGAAAGAAAGCCTCTTATTGTGGGTGGCCTTTTACGGATTAAAGATGCAGTGCGCACTGGCGCCAATAGCAGTGTGACCTTTGTTTTTGCCGATGGTTCGCGTCTTCTTTTGCAGGCCGATAGTTTTTTAGAATTTGATGTGATCCAAGCCTATGGTGAGACAGGCATGGTGGATTCTCGAATTCGTTTAAAAAAAGGGCGACTTCAGACCGAGATCAATCGAGAGGATGGTCCGGGGACACATTTTGAAATTCATAGCCCTGGTGCGATGACTTCTGTGCGCGGGACTGAGCTTCGCGTGGCAAGCGACCCGGAGCGTGGCATTTCGACGACCGAGGTTTTGAAAGGCCGTGTGGATGTTTTGGCTGCGGGGAAAATACAGTCTGTTTCGGCGGGTTTTGGCACTGTGGTTAAGGTGGGGGAGCCGCCTTCCCTTCCGAGTATGCTGCTACAAGCACCGAATCTAAAAGGTTTATCTGAGCAGATGAGGCAATTGCCTTTGCGTTTCATTTGGCCCAAGCTTGTGGCGGCGCGTGGTTATCGTGTTCAGTTGTCAAAAAACGCGTCTTTCGATGTCTTAAATTTTGATAAAACAGTCAAAAAGGCCGAGCTGATTCTTTCGGATCTGCCCCAGGGATCCTATGTCATGCGTGTGAGTGGTATTGACAATTTAGGCCTAGAGGGTTTCAATGCCTTACATCATTTTGTATTTGAACTGCCGCCGCTTCCTCCGAAACCTGTGCAAAAAGCACCTGCTCCACCTGTGATTCGAGTGCTCTCAAAACCCCCGCTTCTTGTAAGTCCTAAACCTGATGATGTGGTTGATTTTGAGATCCCTGAATTTGAATGGGAAGCGGTGCTTAAGGCCAATTTTTATCGCTTCCAAGTCGCAGCCCAGGCCCATTTTTTCTCCCCGATTCTTGATATTCATGATTTTTCAAAACGAAAAATACAAATATCAGAGGTTCTAAAACCAGGCGTGTATTATTGGCGTGTTGCTGCTGCGGATTCATCGGGGAAATATGGCCTTTTTAGTCGTTCTCAAATTTTTAAAGTCCGCGCTAAAGCCTCTCGTCTTATGCTTTTAGAGAGTCACATCAAAGAGACGCAGATTCAAGTCCATTGGCAGGGCGGACAAAAAAATGAGCGCTTTCAAGTGCAGCTTGCACAAGATATTGCGTTTCGTTCCTTGATTGATCAGCAAGAGTTTACGACGACAGGTGCATCACTTGATCGTCCCCTTGCAGGCTCGTATTATTTACGTGTACGGGCGATTACGCCGGAAGGAATGACGGGAGAATATTCGATGGCAAAATCTATTGAGGTTCCTTCGACATTCTGTTGTTCCTCCTTCTTGTTTTTCTTGGCTGGAATAGTCGCGATATTGTGAAAATCGACCGACAACAGTTTTATCTTTTTTTGCAAAAGACGGTTTTTTTATTTCTTTTGTCCGGTATTACGCTGGGCCTTCTCTATGACGACTCTTTAAAACGTTGGGATAATTTGTTTTATGACGGCTTGATCCGTCTTATGGGGAGACCTGCGCCTGAAGATATTGTGATGATCGGGATTGATGATCTCAGTTTGAATGAACTGGGACGATGGCCTTGGTCGCGTCGGCGACACGCAAAATTGATTGATGTTTTATCAGGTGCTGGTGCGAAAGTGATTGGTTTTGACATCTTGTTTTCCGAAGCAGATGCGGCTGATCCTGAAGGGGATCGCTTGTTCGCTGCCGCGATGAGGAAAAGTAAACGTGTTGTCTTACCCGTGGCCTCCGAACGGCTTTCCGCAATCGGTATTACAGAAATTCTACCGCTACCGATGTTTACAGAGGCTGCGACGGCATTAGGCCATGTCGAAATATCTTTGGATGGGGATGGTATTCAGCGCGGCTTATTTTTAAAAGCAGGGCTGAGCACCGCCCACTGGTTTGCGTTTTCAGTGTCGATCTTGCAGCAGTCGGAGGGTTTCTCCTTCCCCTCTATTTTAGAGGAGACGAAAGTCGGTTCCCCCTATACCTGGACAGGGGCTTATCCTGTGCTGATTTCTTTTTCCGGGCCACCCGGCCACTTTAAAGAGATTGCGTACGCTGACGTCATTGCAGGTCGGATTTCTTCTGAGCAGATTCGGGATAAAACTATTTTGGTGGGCATGACGGCTTCGGGCTTGTCTCCCCGGATTTCAACCCCTGTCTCTGGCGAAAGTCAACAAATGTCGGGTGTTGAGCTGCATGCCAATATTTTGCACGCGTTGCGAAGTGGGCTTCACTTCCAGCGCATTGGTTTTATCGCACATTTGTTGATTACCCTCTTGCTCGTGTTATCTCCAGTAGCGTTCTATTATTATTTTTCTCCCCGGGCGGCCTTTGCTGCAACCTGCATCGTTGTGTTGATGACCCTCACTTTGAGCGGACTTTCTTTGTCCGTATTTAATCTCTGGGTTCCTCCTGCCGTTTCTTTGGTGGTGGTGAGTCTCTCCGCACCTCTCCTAAGCTGGATCCGTTTGGAAGGTGCTGCTCAGGCCCTTTCTCACGAAAAAGAGCGGGCTCAGGTGACCCTGCATTCAATTGGGGATGCGGTGATTACAACGGACGCTGATGGCATTGTGGACTATATGAATCCTGTTGCAGAAACCTTGACGGGTTATACCTTTTCTCTGGCTTCGGGTCGTCCCTTTAATGCGGTATTTCATGCCATTGATGAAACAACGGGTGAGCGTGTGAGCTATCCAGTCACAGAGTGCATTTCTAGCGATAATCTTCTACGCTTGCCGGAATCTATCTTATTACTCAGTGCTTCTGGGCAGGAGTACATTCTTCATGTTTCTGTAAAACCCATTTACGGGGAAACAAGGATGGCCTTGGGCATTGCGGTGGCTTTTAGCAATGTCACTTATGTCCGTCAGGTGGCTCAAAAATTGGAGTTTCAAGCCACGCATGATGCGCTGACTCAGCTTCCGAACCGTTATTTGCTCTTCGACCGTCTAAAACATGCCATACGAAAAGCGCAGCGTCATCAAAAACAGGTGGCCTTGCTCTTCCTGGATTTGGATGATTTTAAGAAGGTAAATGATGGTTATGGGCATACCATGGGTGACCTGCTTTTGATCAAGGTTGTTGAACGATTAAGAATAAGTGGTCGGGCAGAGGATACCATTGCCCGTTTGGGTGGCGATGAATTTGTCCTTGTACTGGAAAACTTGAGTGGCGAAACGGTGATCGCCACGGTCGCACAGAAAATTTTAGATGCCTTAAAGGCTCCTTTTATCTTAGATAACCATGATTTTTTTGTGGGAGGGAGCATGGGCATTAGTCTTTATCCCAAGGATGGAGATGACCCTGAAACACTTTTAAAAAATGCCGATACCGCAATGTATCGCGCAAAAGAGGCGGGAAAAAATCGCTTCCAATTTTACACGAAGGACATGAATAGTCGTGTTGTTAAGCGTTTACTTATGGAAGAAGACTTGCGTCGTGCGATCAAGGAAGGGGAGCTTCAAGCGTATTACCAACTCTTGGTGGGCGTGGTCGAAAAACAAGTCACCGGGGTTGAATGCCTGCTGCGCTGGAAACACCCAAAGCGTGGGTTAATCTCTCCGGCAGAATTCATTCCGTTGGCTGAGGAAACGGGCTTGATTATCCCTATCGGCGAGTGGGTGATGCGCACCGCTTGCAAACAGGCGCGACATTGGCGGTACTTGGGTTTTCCGATTTCACGGGTTGCTGTCAATTTATCACCCCGTCAGTTTTTACAAAAAGACCTCACCGAAACCGTCGCTCGTATCCTCGAAGAGACAAAACTCCCTGCACACTGTTTGGGGCTGGAGATCACTGAAGGTATGATTATGAAAAATGTGGAGGGGAGCGTAGAGACGCTTAAATCGCTCAAAAAAATGGGTGTTCACTTGGCGATTGACGATTTTGGCACAGGGTATTCGTCTTTGAGTTATTTGAAGTCTTTTCCAATCGATCATTTGAAAATCGATCAGTCTTTTGTGAGAGATATTACGACAAATGCCAATGACGCTGCAATATCTCAGGCGATTATCGCCATGGCGCACAGTATGAAATTGTATGTGACCGCCGAGGGGGTTGAAACGGAGGCCCAGGCAGAATTTTTGAAATTAAATGGCTGTGATGAAATGCAGGGTTTCCACTACTGTCGTCCCGTCCCGCATGAAGAAATAACGCAAATGTTGATGATGGGTGGCGCTAGCCGTTTTATGTAGCTCCCTTAAGCCCTTAGTGCTTGACAAAAAACAACTGATTCGTTAGGGATAGAGCATGACTTTAGAAAACAAAAATCGAAGACGTTTGTTAGACCTTTTATTCAAAGAATCTTTTCGCTACAGCGCAGACGGCTCTTTCCAATTGACCTCTGGAAAAAAGACCCCCTACTATATTGATTGCAAAAAGGTCTCACTGGATGCTGAAGGGGCGACCTTGATTGGTCGTGAGATTTTTGAAGAAATCCGTATGCTCCCCGTAGAAGGTGTGGGTGGAATGACTCTGGGGGCTGACCCCATCGCTACAGCGGTTTCTGTCATCAGTTTTTTGGAAAAAAGACCCATTCAAGCCTTTATTGTACGTAAAACACCCAAAGCCCACGGTAGCAAACGTCAGATTGAGGGTAATCTACAGGAAGGCGCAAAAGTCGTCGTCGTCGAAGACGTTGTGACGACTGGCGGATCGACTTTGCGTACCTTAGAAGCCCTTGGAAATGAAGGATATATCGTACTGAAAGTCATTGCCTTGGTGGATCGCAAAGAAGGAGGTCGCGAGGCCATCGAAAAAACCGGGGTGAATTTTGAAAGTCTTTTCACGATAGACGATTTTACCCGTCATATCGTTTAAGTTTTTATCACATCTTGATTATAATGGATCGATTTCTCGTCTTCCTTGCAGCGACTTCACAAGACTCACTTCATCGGCATATTCGATGTCAATTCCCACTGGAATGCCAAAGGCGATGCGGCTGACTGTAATGCCCAAAGGCTGAATGAGCCGTGTCAAATAAATCGCCGTGGCTTCTCCTTCAATCGTGGGATTCGTGGCGATAATGACTTCTTTTATCCCGCCTTTTTCCAAGCGTTCGATCAGGTTTTCTATAGACGGTGCGCATGTTTTTGCGCCGGGTAGGGGGGCCAGTGCACCGAGCAGGATATGGTAGAGGCCCTTGTATTCTCCTGTGCGCTCAATAATATGCAGGGTGCTGGGTTCCTCAATGACCACGACTTTTTGTGTGTCTCGTTTAGGGCTTGTGCAGATGTTACAAATTTCATGCTCTGTGATGTTATTACAAATTTTACAAAAGGCGAGCCGATCTTTGACATCAATAATGGCCCGACCAATATTCTTGGCGGCTTCAGGCTCCATTTTTAGGATAAAAAAAGCAAAACGCTGCGCCGATTTCCGGCCGACACCGGGTAAGGCCATGAGCTGTTCGATGAGATGGTTGAAGATGCCCTGCTGTGTCATCCGCCAAACAGACCGGGAATCTTCATGCCGCCGGTCATACCTTTCATTTGTTCTGACATGGCTTCCTGTGTTTTTCGGATCCCGTCGTTTACAGCAGCCATCACCAGATCCTGTAACATTTCAACATCGTCTGGATTGACGACTTCGGGATCAATGGTGACCGAAAGCACTTCCTGACGTCCATTGACCACCACTGTAACCATACCGCCACCTGCCGTAGCTTCTACGGTTTTTTCTCCGGCTTCTGCCTGCATTTTGGCCATGCGTGCTTGAAGCTCTTGTGCTTGTTTCATCATGCCACCAAACATTTTATCTCCTGCCATGTGTGCTCCTTAATGTATTGTAAAAAAATCGTCACGTTAATCATTGGGGACACGTTTTGTATCTATAATCGTGCCCCCTAATATCTTAAGTGTTTCTTGAATTAAAGGGTGATCTTCTGTCCTGCTTGTTCTTGTTGTGATGACCGGCTCAGCTTTTTTGACGATATCCGCGTTGGATGCTGGGGGAGTCACAGAAGCTTGTCCTTCAAGTAGTTTGAGTTTGACTTCGGAACCCACATGACTAAGAAGGAGATCTTTTAGCCAGCTTTGTACCGCGTCTTTTTGAATTAAGGGGATTAGAAAAGCGCTATTTTTAGAAAAAACGATACGGATTTCTTGTTTGTCGAAGTGTTCTAATACACCTTGTTCGAGATAAGAGCCGATATTGGCACGTTCTCGTTTGATCGCAGCCAAAATCGTAGGCCAATCTGTTTTTCCCTTATTTGCAGCACTTGGTTTTTGAATCGAGATCTCGTTGGGTGTCGGTTTTTGAGGCTGTATCTTTCGTTCTGGATGTGTGGTTTTTTTGAAAATCGCTGTGTTTTGTATTTCTTTTTTGTTCTCAAAGGATTTTACTGAAGGCTTGTATTGAGGTGCAGTCTCCGCGGTGTGCGAAACTTGAGTGTTGGAGCTGCCATTTGCCGTGAGCTGCTCTAGTTTTTCGATGACGGATTCAATGGGGCGTGTGTCGGATAAAAGCATGGCTTTCATGAGCGCAACCTCGAAAAGCAGTGTGGGTTGCGGCGCGATGCGAATTTCTGAAAGTAGTCGTGCAAAAAGGCCAAAGAGTCGTTGCATGGCTTCGAGTGAAAAAAATGTGGTCTCTTCTTGGATTTCCTCAATCTCTTCTTGGGAGACATCAAGACAGCTCTTAACATCCGAGACATTTTGCGCGACGACGACGTGCCGGAGGCGCTCAAGCC
>JAADHI010000169.1 GCA_013151935.1 Candidatus Manganitrophaceae bacterium | reverse complement strand
GGAAAAGCCGACTTAAAGATGTGGGCAGATAGCGCAACATGGCTCAATTTTTTAGCGAAGGAACAAAACATCGTCACCGCCCTGCTTCGTCTAAAAATCAGGATTAAGGGTTCACCCAAACTGCTGCTGGCTTTTGGGAAATGCTTTCCGTCTTAAATCAGGCCTTAATTTTTTGTACGCGTCTGTGATACTTTGCTGAGAGAACACATTAAAACACTGCAGATAATCAAAAAATAATTTACCTTATCACTTTTATGGGGGATTAAAATGAAACACAGATACAAGACAATCTTCACGGGCATTCTGCTCACCGGCTTTATGATGGTTTCCCCGCTTCAGGCACAGGAGCACGGATCAAAAACACATGGGCACACAAAAGAACCCGCTAAAAAAGAAAGTGCTCACAAACCCAGCAAGTCTGGGCATCAAAAAGGACATTCACAGCACAAGGGTGGTCTGCATCTTTTTTCACCGGATTGGCACGGAACCCTCAGCGAACATCAAAAAGTAGCGGTCGATGAAATGCACTTGAGGCTGATGAAGGATACCGCCGCGATCAAGGCGATGATCACCGTTAAAAAGACCGAATTGGCGGTTTTGGCGACCCAAGATCACGCGAAGCTCGAAGCCATGAATAAAAAGATCGACGAAATTCTGGATCTGAAACGCCAAAAAATTCGCGCGCGATACGCCCATATCATTGAAATGCGTGAAATGCTTTCACCAGAGCAACGCATTTCATACGACATGCGTATTATCAGCCAAGCCGCAGGCCGAAAAAAATAGCGGATACAATTTAATAGAATTTAAGAGGAAAGCACCTTCATGCTCAATAATGACATCTTACGCCGTATTCGTTACACCTTAGACCTTGACGATTCAAGCATGATTACGATATTCGCTTTAGCAGATCGTCAGCTTACACGTGCACAAATCAGTGATTTGCTAAAAAGAGACGATGACCCTGCCTATACGCCCTGTAACGATACCTTGTTTGCCACATTTTTAAATGGGTTGATTCACCATAAACGCGGCAAAAAAGAAGGGCCACCCCCCAAACCTGAAAAACGTTTAAGTAACAATCTCATTTTTTTAAAATTAAAAATCGCACTCAATTTGCAAGCAGACGATGTCTTGGAGATTCTGGCCCTTGCCGATTTTCGCCTCAGCAAACACGAACTGAGTGCATTTTTTCGTAAACCAGGACATAAACACCACCGTGAGTGTAAAGACCAAGTTTTGCGTAATTTCCTAAAAGGTCTTCAACTCAAATATCGGGATGACCCTGATGATAATCCCGTCTATTTGAGACCCTAAAATGTCACACTGAACCCTGTTTGACAATAGTGTCGCGTTCAGCCTGCACTGTAATAAGAAATGGGTTTGCTAAAATTAAGGATGGGATCTATTCGATAACGTCCCGCACATTCAGAGAGCGATTTTTTTACGATGGTCTTCCGAAAAACTTCATCAATTTTCAACCAAGCATCGACCAATTTCTGCGGCGCGGCCACTTCTTCGAGTGCTTCTATCAGTAAGCTTTTCCTCAGATCATAAAGTTGATCCGTGATATACATATGGGGATGGGCTTTGGATGGTTTTCGACCCGCAAAGCGGTTTTCTCCGCCCAGCGCACCTGTCATAAAATCTGTCTGCTGCTGAATAATTCTTTCTTTTTCAACCACTTGAAAATACAAAGCCAACCAAGGGTCGTCATAAACCTTCTCATAAAAGGTTTTATTTACATCTTCGATAAGCCCTCTATTGATCTGCATACTCTCCATTTTCATCTTTTCGAACTGTCGATATCCAAGCCATGACTGAACAAATCCCTGATCCTAAGGTATCATGCTAAAGACGCATGTCAATGAAGCCGCGTCACACCTTCGTCGTCTAAGTACTCCGAAAACTCTGGAACCGTTCCCCGACTTCTTCACTTAGCCGAACTGCATTTTTTTAAATTCTGGATCGTATTGTATTGTATCCCTTGAACACGGATAGAACCCTTCCGTCTCTTTTCAGATCTGGATGAAGTCAGGGACAAGACCCCTCATAAATTTCTGATGGCTCGTCAATGACCAAACCCTCTACTTCTCATTGGTTCTAATTCGGGGGTCTTAACAAGTATTGCCTCAAAAAACGATACACCCTTACAAAAAAGCCATGCCGACTTCGTCGGCGAAGTGCATGCCTTTGCGGGTGAGTTGGATTCGACCTGATTCTTCTTGCAGTAGTCCGGCGTCTTCTAGGTTTTTACGCGTCTCTCTAAAAATGGCATCCTCTGAGAGGGTTTCTACGGGGATGCCTTCTGTTTTTCTGAGGCCGAAGATGATGTGGTCGATTGCAGCATCGCGGGGTAAGATTTTTTCTTGTTCTGTGACGGGGAGTTTTCCTGTCTCCAGTTTTTCAATATAGTCTGGAATTTTATCGGTGTTGACGGAGCGTTTGCCATCAATGTAGGAATGGCCAGAGACGCCGAATGACAATACCGCTTCCTGATTCCAATAACGCAGGTTGTGCCGACTTTTATGTCCTGCTTTGGCGAAGTTGGATATTTCGTATTGTTTGTAGTCTGCTCGTGCGAGTTGTTTGCGTGCGCGGTCGTAAAGCGTGGCAGACGTATCTTCCGAGCACAGATTCAGTTTCCCTTCCCTGTATTTTTTGTCAAAGAGTGTCCCTGCCTCAATGGAGAGTGCATAAAAAATATGTTCTGGCGAAAGGGTGATGGCTTGTCTCAGGGTTTTTTCCCAATCCTCAGGGCTTTCATTCGGCAAGCCATACATGAGGTCGATACTGATATTTAAAAAACCAGCCTCCCGTGCATCTTGAAAAGCGGTTATGGCTTCTTGTGCGCTGTGGTGTCGCCCCAGTTGTTTAAGCTGTTTATTTGAAAAAGACTGCATGCCGAGCGAAAGCCGATTGATGCCTATTTTCAGAAAGTCACTGAGCTTATTTTTATCGACTGTTGCGGGATGTGCTTCGAGCGTGATTTCTGCATCTTCTCCGATGTTAAAGCGGTTTTGGCAGTGAGCGAGCAGGTCTTGTAATACTTCTGGCGGGTAGTGACTGGGTGTACCTCCCCCGAGATACACACTGGTGATTTTTCGTCCTGTAATTTCAGACAATGTCGCATATATTTCGATTTCTTTTTCAAGCGCTTTTATGTAGCGCGTTGCCCAGCGTACACGATAGCCTTCGACATCAAAGGCGCAGAAGGCACAACGGGCGATGCAAAAGGGAAAGTCGATGTAGAAACCCAGGGTTTTCATGTGTTGGCGTTCTCGTTTATGCTCAAAGCATTGAGCATTTTAATTGTGGCTTGTGGTAGGGGTTCTTGCTGGTTGCGAAGGTGTTTCAGGTGTTCTTTTAAAAAAAACAGATCGGCGGGATGGTCGATATCGTACCAAAAAGGCAGTAGTTTATAGTCATATTTTTGTTGATTAAGGATTTTAAGTGTCTTTGTCAAAACGCTTTCAGTGCCCCAGGCAAGACTGGTAAAAAAGAGGGGCAGGGTTTTTTTGTTTGCATTGCCTCTCTTTTGTATTCCGATCAAATAATAACCGCCGTCCAAACCCGGTCCTAAAACGAGGTCTGTATTTGAGAGTTTTTCAAAGGCTTGCCGAATAAAATCGAGCGGAAGGGTCGGGGAGTCGCAACCGATGATGACAATTTTTTCAAAACCCTTTTCAAATCCCCATAAAAAGGCATTGTGCATGCGTTCACCTAAGTCATTTCCTTTTTGAAGGATGAAACGTAGGTCGTATTCTTCTCCACAGGCTTGGAAAAAGGGATGTTCAATTTCAGGGGCACAAGCAATGGCACATTGTACTGAATCTGTTGTTGCAAGTTGTTTTGTTGTGTCGAGCAGATCTTTGATAAAGGCTTCTTGCAATTTTGCCGCTTCAACTTTGGAAAGCTTAGGTGTTAAACGGGTTTTAACTGCCCCGGGTTCTGGGGCTTTCGCAAAGAGAATGAGAAGTTTGCACATGAGGTTTATTTCAATCGAAGATTCGGATAAGAAAAATTATCGGATGTTTCGTCGTATGAAATCAAGTTTTGAGTGAAAGCTTGAATCAGCGATTTGTTTTTCAAAAAGGCGAAAAAAAGCCCCGCCGGAAAATTTTTCCGACGGGGCTTTTCCAAATTCAATAAAATTGTGTACTAGGAAATTTTACTGACGTTGACGGCTTGTGGGCCTTTCTGACCTTGGGTGATTTCGAATTCAACTTCATCGCCCTCGTCGAGGGACTTGTAACCGTCGCCGACGATCGCTGAAAAGTGGACAAAAACATCGTCTCCACTTTCAGGGGTGATAAATCCAAAACCTTTGCTGCCGTTAAACCACTTTACTGTTCCTGTACTCACTGTTGTGTTCTCCTGTTATGTTATCAGCGATGTGCTGACGAAATGCCCAAAGTCGGCCAAATTAGCAAAAAAAAACTGTAGCGAAATGGAAAGAGCTACAGTAAATTACATTTTCTGTTCACTTTCATACTATGGACCTATTGAGTTTATACCATATCAATAATTTAAGCGCAATAGCCTTAAATTACGCGCTGACTTGAATGAAGATCCCCTCTTTTTTCAAAGGCCATTTGCCGACTTAGCTCTGCTGACTGTTGGTGTTCTGGTTTTCCCCTCATTTAAAAAAATATTGACAAGCTGTGTTTTGATGGCTAGTATTGGTTTTGCAAGTGAGAATGAATATCAATATTGACGTCTTGGCCAGCGATCCTTTGAGAACCCGCGCCTGAAGTCCAAATCTAAGAGATCAAAGCGCGTATAAAATGAAATAAGGAGGTTCTTGAAAGATGCAAAAAAGAGTGATGCTGGCCCTACTGACCCTAACAAGTCTCATGTTCACACAGCAGGGGAGGGCCGAGGAAACAAGGGATGTGCAGGTATTGGACAAAATAAAGGTTATCGGTAATCCGGCTGATCTTGAAACGACGCCGGGTTCCGCACAGGTGGTCACCAAAGAAGAAATTCGCCAGCAAAGTTATGATGATGTGAGTCAGGCACTAAGAAGGGTGCCGGGGGTCTACGCGCGGGGAGAGTTCGGCGGACTGTTTCCCAGTATCAGTTTGCGCGGGGTGGACACGAGCCGTAGCGCGAAGGTCTCTATCATGGAAGATGGTGTCTTGATGGCGCCCGCACCTTATTCCTCGCCATCAGCTTATTATGCGCCCACGGTGGGTCGAATGAGTGGCTTGGAAATTTTAAAAGGTTCGAGCCAGATCCAGTATGGTCCACATAC
>JAADHI010000105.1 GCA_013151935.1 Candidatus Manganitrophaceae bacterium | reverse complement strand
GATGCGCGATACTCCCAGTTGATCAACGACAAACTGGACTTTGGTATAGGGGTAAAAAAACAGGTTGTTGAGTAATTCCTGACTGTAAATGGCGCGTAACTCGCTTCGCATTCTGTACTTTATTTCAAATAGCAGTGTTTTAATCTGCTGAACAAATTCCAGAGTTTCTTTCGCTGTTTCTTCGATGCCTTTGATGATATAGACCACCCAGCTTTCCCAGTCCTGATCATCTCTCACGGTTTGCAGCAAACGATAATATTCTGATTTTGTATGGACAATGTATCGACTCAAATAGAGAATGGGTAAATCAAGTAATTCGTTTTTGACCAAATAAAGAATATTGATGATGCGCCCAGTTCTGCCATTGCCGTCATAGAAGGGATGAATGCTTTCAAACTGATGATGGATGATCGCCATCTTAATCAGCGGATCCAGATTGGAAAGTGAAGTATCGTTGATATAATTGACCAGGTTTGACAGCAAAATACTGATCTCATCCGGGGGCTGTGGCGGGGGATAAATCAGCTTTTTAGTGAGTGCATTGCCGATGACTGTTCCAGGGATTTTTCTGATGCCATGTTTGTTTGGCTCAAGGAACTCCTGTATACGCAAAATACCTCTGAGGCGTTAAACCCGCTGCTTTTGTCTGATGATAACTTTCTTGTAGCGCGGCACGGTAGTTTTCAACTTCTTTTGCCGCCTGGTTCACTTTCTCACCTTTAACACAATCAATCCGAAATAATTCATCGTGCGTTGTGATGATGTTTTCAATGGCAGAACTGTCTTTTGCTTCTTGCAAGGTCAGCCAAGAGATTAGAATCCCCTCGTTCGGGATTGTTTTGGCCGTCCCTTTTAACTCGGCAAGATAACGATGGGCAGGGCTAAGCGCCTTAAGCACTCGCACTGATTCTAAAAGAGATTCGTCAGGAAAAGGCAGATGACTGAGCGAAGTGTCCATACTGATCTCTAGTAAATGACCTTAAATGAGCAAGAGAAGTATTATATACATATTTTATGTTATATGAATAGCAGTGTGGCAGAAACTTTACATGAGCCTATGCTCAAAGATGAGACGAGATACCTTTATAGCTCATCTCTAAGCCTTTAGGATCGCTGATCACAGATTTATTGCCGCTTTAACAGGCTTATTCACTTTGCTTTTTCTCTCTTTTTATTCTATAGTTTTTAGGTAGCCTTCGTGGCGATCATTGTCTGTGTTGCGGTTTCCATGGTTGCAATTCCTACAATACTCATGCGGAAATCATTTCTCAATTTCAAGTAAGTTTAGGACATTTTCAGCTCGGCTCCGGTACTCCCCTGTTTAAAACCTATAGGAGAAAGAAATGAATGGTCTAAAAAAATCTAGCGAACGAATAATTTTAGCCCGTGCCTGCAAGCACTTACATCGATTTACTATTTTTATTTTAATCATATTATTTACGTCGACAACCGTCAGTGGATTCGCATTGATGGACAAAGAAGGCGACGGGTACCTTGCGGATTTGGTTGCTAGACCTTCACAATTCATGCGCGTTGACCAGCAAAATGTCACCTGGAAGATGGACAACACTTTTCTTGCCGCCTGGCCCGACAATTACGCTCGCTACTTGGCCCGTGAGACGATGAATGACCTAGAAAAAGAAGCTTTTTCTGTACTACAGGGATCTCCATGGCACTCTTATCGAAGATCAAATGGTGGGACCTTAGTGCTTGACTTGCGCACGGTTCTTCTGCACGAAATCGGGCATACCATAGGGCTTCAACATTCTGATGCGGCAGCCTACAACTCATCCGACTTTAATCCACTCGGCATCTATGACCTCAATTGGGGATGGTTTAATCCAATGACTGTGGGCCTACTGTTAAGGGTTCAGACTTCCGGTAACGAGTTAATGAATGAGGGACACAGTGACACTCCCGGCGTAAAAGGCCCAAAGGGGATCGCTCCAGGTGAATACAATCGAGTCCTTGGCTGGGATGAATCTTTAGCGCTTATCTACGCCTATAGTCCAAGTTTCCCAAACTTAATTGAAGTTGGCGCCAATAGCAATGCCGTTATTACACTGAACGCTTATTCGAACCCAGGCAACGGTAATTTGGGCCAAGCCGGGCCAGATACCTCAGAACGGATCGACCCAAATGACGTATCGGAAGGATGGGATATTCTTACGACCTCTCTTGAACTTAACGCAGGTTACGATATCGCCTACAACACCCGGAAACGTCTTTTCAGTTTTGTTAATTTGCAAGCCGAGCCTCTGAAAGAAATTCGGCTTCTAATTCGCGGAACCAGCACCGATGAGCCAGTATCTTCCGGTAGCAGTGGACCCTATGCTTTTCAAAAAGGTGAACGCGACGATCACGATCCCGATTTTGAGTTAGCCAGCTATATTTTTAGCGAACCAAAAAACGGCGGGGTTCCCAATGGAGGTCAGGTTGATTTTGAATTGGAACTTGATGTCCACGATTGGATATTGGTCTCTGTCAGCGGAGTCAACGACGGAGGAACATTCGATATTCCCTTTATGGAGCTCGATCCACAGACACCACCAGTGGGAGGCCTTGAACTATCTAAAAGTATTCCAGCTGGAGTTCTTCCTGAGCAAAAAGGCTTTCCAGGTGAACTAAAATATTCCTTGGCATCACGAGAGCTAGAGAAAGAAAAATTGAAGGGCGGCTTAGTCCTGCTGACCGCCAACAGCAAACAATTAACCACGGTGACCGAGATTGAAATATTTGAACTAGATCAAGATCGGGTGGTTAACGGTGAAAAATTGAGCGAAAATGAAATGGATCGTCTAGCAGGTTTAGGAAAAGTGCGATTACTCAAGGTCGACCGCCGCTTTTCCAAAGACGAAACAAAAACCTATCTGTTATCTGAATTTAGATTAATTAAAACCTCTGGACAGCAAAAGGATGCACCAAAGGTAGGGCCTTCAGCTTTTCGTCTGACAACCCCAAGCAAGGTTGGCATTCTTAAAATCACGACCTTGGCGGGACATCCCCAAGGGCTACCTTCCCTTGATTCTCTATGTAGCGCTTACCCTTCAGGGGCCTCATGTTGCGGAGCGAATACCAGCTCTTTTGTACTCTCTACCAACAATGCCTTTGTGGGAGAAGTCACCGAGTCTTGTGCGGTGAGTGGTAGCGGTGACGACATGATCACCTCCATTTCCAAAACCGGTAGTACCCAACGTATTAGCTTGGGTGCTGGTAACGATTCGCTCATGGCAGGAGCGGGTCTGTCGCGAGCATTTGGTGGACCTGGTGACGATCGAATAGAAGCCCACGCGCTCGGTCAGCTGGTCGCTAATGGCGGAGCAGGAGATGATCAGCTCTTTGGTGCCCGAGGTGTCGACAGACTCTATGGTGGTCGCGGTTCTGATTTACTAGTCGGCAGAGCAGGAAACGATTTTCTCTATGGTGGACCGGGTCTAGATTTTATTCAAGGCGGGGAAGGAGACGACGAAATATATCCTGGAAGTGGTGCGGATCAAGTCCACGCGGGGACGGGTAATGATCGAGTGGTTCTAGGCACCTGCGCAGAAAAAGACGTTAAATTACTTGATGGCGGCCCAGGGTATGATGTGCTGGTCGTTCCAACAACGCTGAATGCACTCACTCAAAACGGAACGACGGTAAAGGGTTTCGAGCAGATTATTAGCGGCGGAAGCTTTAGCAGCGACGAATGCCAGTTAAATCCATCTTAGTCCCTTGTCATGCTCTTTCAGAAAGCGACCCTGGTTTGAATACAAAGCCCCTGTAAACAAAGAAAAACACGCCATCATCGTGGGTGCAGGGCTTGCGGGTATCACGAGCGCGTGGGCGCTGGCAAAACGTGGCTGGCAGATCGACTTGCTCGATCGACGGACTGAAATGGCACGAGAAGGCTCAGGGAATGCTTTGGGCATCCTCATGCCCCGTATCAGTCTTGGTAAAAATGCAGAGACATCTTTTTATAATGCAGCCTATTTAAAAGCCCTGCACGAATGCAAGGTACTCAAAGAAAAATATCCAGATTTTCTTTGGCAACAAGATGGCGTTCTTCAAATTGCCACGAGTGAGCGCATCAAAAAACAAATGAGGCAGCTCGATTGCAACAGTGATTTTGCAAGAGTTTTGTCACCCGAAGCAAGCAATGCACAGGCAGGCGTCGCAATAAACAGGGCGTCCTTCTATTTTCCACTGGCAGGCTATCTTAGCCCAAGAGCGCTTTGCAGGCATTTGATTGATGAGATCGCCGGACAGATCAAAGTCCATCTCAACACCAGGGTAGAGCATCTTTCTCAAAAAGACAGCACTTGGTCTTTGTGGAATCAAGATGGAACCTGCATTCTAAAATCAGAAACAGTCATCCTCGCAAATGCCGCTCAAGTCCGTACTTTTAAAGAGACCCGCTGGGTGAGCCTAGATGTGGCAAGGGGCCAAACCACCCTAGTCACTGCCACGCCAAGAAGTAAAAAAATTTCTTGTGCGATTTGTTTCGAGGGTTATATTCTGCCCGAAGTCAAGGGCCAGCACCTCGTCGGAGCAAGTTTTATGCGAGGGGATCACAACACAGAAATTCGGGAAGAAGAACATTTAAAAAACATACACAAATTGTCGAACTTATTTCCAGACTGCTTTGATTTTGAAATAAAAAATCTCAAAGGCCACGCCGCGCTCAGGGCGACAACACCCGACCGCATGCCCTTGGTCGGCCCTGTGGCTGATCTAGATTTTTTCAAAACCCATTACCACGAACTACATCACGGAAAAACCAATCGGGACTACCCCAGTGCAAGACATTTAAAAGGGCTCTACCTCAATACCGGACATGGCGCACGGGGCCTGTGTTCAAGCTTTTTATCTGCAGAAGTCCTTGCCGCTCAAATCTGCAATGAAACCCTTCCTGTCTCGGAAACCACGAGAGAAGCCTTAGACCCATCACGTTTTCTCATTCGGGATTTAAAAGCAGGAAAATACAGAAAGAAATAATCATTTAGGAACGCTGTTGCTGTTCTTCTTTTTGTTTGTTTTTCTCAGGTTTTTGTTTGTTTTTTTCAGGGTGCAAGGTATCACTCGCACAGCGAAAACCAAAACCTTTGTTTCTTATCTCCGGGGTGAAACGGCTTCGGTTGTAGACGGGCGCGGAGAGGCCGCAGCCGTAAGACATGCAGTCATACCAAGACCCGCCGCGCAAAACCTTGTTTCTTTTACCGTAATGCACATTTGGCTCCTGATTGCCAGGATAAGGCATGTACCAATTATTGACCCATTCGTAAACATTGCCCGCCATGTCGTATAAACCATAGGGACTTTTCCCCGTTTCAAAGCTCCCGACAGGCATTGTCGTTCCCTTATAAACTTCGATGCCTTGTGCCAACCAGTATTGGGGGGTGTTTGCCTTTGTATAGTCAAACTGAACACCCCAGGGGAAATTCCGACGATCATCTCCCCGTGCGGCTTTTTCCCACTCTTTCTCGTTGGGCAGACGTTTTCCAGCCCAAGAACAAAAGGCATCCGCATCATGCCAACTTACATACACCACCGGATGATTTGTGATGCCTTTGGGAAAAACACCTCCCCGCCAAAGCAGGGGCGGCTTTGCGCCAGTGGCTTCGAGATATTCCCGAAAATGTGCATTCGTGGTTTCGTAGCGGTCGATATAAAAATCATCCACCATCACCTCATGCGGCGGCCCTTCATCGGCATTACCGCGTCCTTCGGCCGCAGGACGGCCCGGACTACCCATTACATAAGATCCGGCAGGAATATGAACCAGCTTTTGTTGGATGATCTCTGAGGGCTCCGGCATTTCAATGAAGACGGGCTCACTCGGAAGGGTCGGTACACCGTGGCATTCTTGGCACTCCGGCTGAGAAACATCTTGCTGCAATGCCCCACGACCTCCGTGACAATGCAGGCATTTTCCTTCAAGTAACACTTTAGATTTTTCTTGATGAGCGGACTGCGGAGAGCTTGTAAGCGGCTCACTTTTTAAAAATGAGAGCGAAGAAAAAATAGAAATAATGACAAGAAAAACAATGCTACCGATGGTTCTCATTGGTCTAATCCCAGTTCCTTCCACATTTCATCAACTTTTTTGACAATATCAGCATCCATGCGCATGCCTTTCCCCCATTCCCGATGTGTTTCCGGGAAAATCTTGGACGTTGCATCAATCCCCATTTTTGAACCCAAACGAGGCTCGGGTGAGGCAAAATCCAAATAATCAATCGGAGTCGATTCCAGAATAAAGGTATCTCTCGCCGGATCAACCTGGGTTGAAATGGCCCAAATCACATCCTCCCAATTCCTAATGTCTATTTCTGGATCAACCACAATGATGAATTTAACATAGAGGAATTGTTTAAGAAAACCCCAAATCCCCATCATAATGCGCTTGGCATGTCCTGGATATTGTTTTTTCATGGAAATGACTGCAAAACGGTAGGAACAAGCCTCCATCGGAAGATGAAAATCAATGATCTCAGGAAAATGTTGTCGTAGGATGGGCAGAAAAATTTGATTGAGCGCGAGTCCGATAATCGCATCTTCTCGCGGCGGTCGGCCTGTGGTTGTAGATAGATAGATCGGATTTTTCCGATGCGTAATACAGGTGACGCGAAAAATGGGGAAGGGTTCGACGGAATTGTAAAAACCCGTGTGATCACCGTGTGGGCCTTCGTCTGACATTTCTCCTGGGTGGATTTCCCCTTCGATGATGATTTCACTCGTCGCAGGCACTTCGAGGTCTGACATCTTGCACTTCACCAATTCGACCTGTTTTTTACGCAATAGCCCTGCAAAATGAAATTCCCCAATCTGCTCGGGCACAGGTGTCACCGCAGCAATCGTCATCGCAGGTTCACAGCCTAAAGCGACCGCCACGGGCATAGGCTCCCCTTTTGCCATCCATTGTCGATAATGCTCCGCCCCACCTCGATGACTGAGCCAACGCATAATCGCGCTCTTTTTATCGATTTTCTGCATACGATAGATGCCGATATTGGGTTTGCCTTCTTCCCCTGGTGGGGGGTGTGTAACAACAAGCGGCCAGGTAATGAGTGGTGCGGCGTCATCTGGCCAGCAATGTTGAATCGGAAAGGTATCTAAATCAATCTGATCGCCCTTGAGTACAACTTCCTGACACGGTGCAGATTTTACTTTTTTTGGGGAAAGATGAAGAATACGTGCATAAAAAGGCAAATGTTTAACGGCATCCACAAAACCTTTTGGCGGTTCAGGATGTTGTAAAAAGGCAAGAAACTCCCCAATTTCCAATAAACCTTTTTCATCTGCATCCAAACCTAAAGCCACACGTTCGACTGTTCCATAAAGATTCAGCAATACGGGAATTTTCGATCCTTTTGGATTTTCAAACAAAAGGGCTGGCCCGTCTTTTTTAATAACACGGTCATAGATTTCAGTCATCTCCAAGTGCGGATCGACCTCTTTTTTGATACGAACAAGCTGGCCCTTATTTTCCAAAAACGTCATGAATTGACGCAAATCGTTATACGGCATGTAGACTCCTGATTATTGTCATTCTTACGCCTTTCCTCCAATGCACCATTTTCAACATATTTTGGAACCCGGGAATAAATTCGAAAGTTGAATTGTCCATTTGAAAGCCAGAAGGGAAAATCTAGAGGATTCTTACCCGGGAGTCAATGTAAAATCTCTATTCAAAACACATCCCATTGCTTTTTTATTGATGTCTTTTTATCAGGCGTAGTTTGCTAAAAAAGCCATTAAAACCACCAGCCCCACCCAAATGTTGAGCTTGAAAAGAGAGAAAAGAACGGATCTTTGGGGGATTTTCTTAATTTTTATCACTTGAAAGAGCAAAAAAAGACTGGCAATGAACAATCCCAAATAATACGAGGGCTTCATCTCTGCCATTCGCCCAAGCGTCGCGAGTAAAATAAGAAACAAAAGATACAAACCACCCACAGCAAACCAGCTATTTTCTCCAAACAAAATCGCAGCGGATTTCACGCCAATTTTCACATCATCGTCCCGATCCATGAGGGCATAAATCGTATCGTAGCCCGTTGTCCAACAGAGATTCGCCAATAAGATCAAAAAGGGCATGACTGAAAGCTCATCTCTGACCGCAGACCAAGCCAAAATAATCCCCCAGCTAAAGGCAATGCCCAATACGATTTGAGGAAGATAGGTTACTCGTTTGGCAAAGGGGTAAATAAAAGCAAAAAAGAGGGCCGCAAAACTCAGTAATAGCGTCAGGCGATTCAAAAACAAAACCACAATTAGTGCGCAGCTCAGCAAAATTGCGAGGATGACCAGAGCTTCTTGCAAACTGAGTTGTTTTGCGGCTAAGGGACGCGTCTTCGTACGTTCCACTTGGGCATCAAATTTGTGATCGGCCATGTCATTCATCACGCACCCTGCGCTGCGCATCAAAAAAGCCCCCAGACTAAAGAGGAAAAGGTGCTTTGCTGAAGGGCGTCCCTCTGAGGCAAGAATCAATGACCAAAGGGTGGGAAAAAGAAGAAGCAGTGTACCGTACTGTTTTTCAAGCCGGATCAGGGCTGCAACTGAAGCCCACTTTTGCCAAAGAAAACTCAAGGCTCTAAGTCCGGCTGTTTCACGCAACGAAACCCTAAATCTTCCAAACGTGCCGCGGGAGGATCATAGGATCGTGCGCCCGCGCGGGCATAAACTTCGAGCACACGTGCGTACGCCCCATTTGGATAATGCCCCAAAGTGTTATAGGACAAACCCCGCACAACCCGATGTTTCATGCCAAACTCAGGTTTTTTAAGCGAAGAGCCTGGATAGGCCAGATACCAGGAATCGGTCCATTCCCAAACATTTCCCACCATATCGCTCACACCATAGGGACTGACTCCCAAAGGATAGGCCCCGACGGGCGAGCGTTCCAAGACAAGATCTGATGCAGGAGAAAGATGGGCTTTTTCGACATCAAATAAATTTCCCCAGGGATAAAGACGTCCATCGGTGCCGCGTGCAGCCTTTTCCCATTGCACCTCGCTGGGTAGCCTTTTTTTGAGCCAACGACAATAATCGTTGGCATCATGCCAGTCCACAAAAGTAATCGGCAAATCTTTTGAGCCAACCTTATATTCGCCGTTACGCCAATGCGGAGGGGGAGAATGACCCGTCCTGCGAATAAATTTTAAATAGTCACCTTGTGTTACTTCATGACGATCAATGTAGAAACCCTGAAGTACTATGTGATGGCTGGGTTGTTCATCTTCGTACCAGGATTGGGGAAAACCAAGTTGTAGACTTTCATTTTTTGCATCCACCCTATCCGTGCCCATCACAAAAGAACCGGGCGGAATCCAGGCCATCCCGCTAAGCTGAGCCGGCGCGGGTGCTGTCTCCTTAAATACGGAGACCCATGATGATCCTTTCAGGGTTTCTGGAGTCTTGAGCGATGAACACCCGAAAAGCAATAAACTCAGGATCGGATAGATGAAAACTCTGGCGAAAAAACTTCCAAAATGAACGCCGAGATAACACCGTTGATCCATAGTCGATAACGTCTTGCCCAAAATAATGTATCCTCCGGCAAAGAAAAACCTTGGGCGACAGAAGGAAACGGAAGGTAAGTAACCTCTAAGTGATCTCGGTAAGTGGAAAGTTGACCTTCTTCAAGGATCTGCCCCAAAGGCTTTTCACCCAATTGCAAGGCTTGCAGTAGATCTGGCTTGAGCCGGGACACAGGAAAAGCGGTAACAGCATAAATTAAACGGTGCGTCTTACCTTTTTCCTCTCGATTTAGCCAAACAGTTCTTTCAATGCCTTTTTCTCCGGGTGTGACTTCAAGCGCCTCAGATATTTTTTTTTCGATAGGGATTTGGTCCTGTCTCACCAGTTCGATTTTGATCGTTTGTAAAAAAAGGCTTTTTAAACTACGAACGACTGAGCCATTCGATGATAAAAACAGACGAAGTAGCGGAGCAATTCGGCTGTCATCGGAGCCAGTCCAGAAGGTTTCTATCGGACGCCAAGCTTGATTCATGAGTCCAGCATCGTACTGAAACCGCGTATGACTGTCAAGAACAGGTGCCCCGGATAAATCGTCTAGGAGGCGACAAAATGCTTATGGACTTATAATCATGATCCTTCTAATATAGTGATGGGAGGCATTCCACCTGCGATGAAACGGGCTGATACTCACAAACAAAGACCTTCCACTATTCTAAACCCCTACTAATAATTGGAAGAATTACCAATTGAGTGAAGACATCATTCAGCTTGATCCATAATGGAAATTTTCCACACAAACATTGATGAAGAAGTCATCAAAAAAGAAAGATCCAAGGCACGCCTGCTTCGCAACAGCCAGTGGTGGAAACGGCGTAAAGGTCGCGGTCTATGCCATTATTGTGAAGCACAATTCTTACCTGCCGAATTGACCATGGATCACATTGTCCCCATCAGTCGCGGCGGAAAGAGTAATAAGGGCAATACCGTCCCTGCCTGTAAAACATGCAATAACCAGAAAAAATATCTACTGCCCATTGAATGGGAGGCGTATTTAGATGCCCAGGACAAGAAGACACTGGAGTAATTTCTGGAAGAATATCGCCAAGTTTTTTTTAAATTTCATTGGCATTCAATCCCTCGCTTCTTCACCCACAGGTCCCTTCAAATCCTTGACAACCACCGGATTTATCTGATTAAATAGACCGCTTTTATAGGTCGTTTAAAAATAGAAAGAGACGTAAAATGTTTGTTAAAATTAACGGTAAGAAAGAAGAAACACAGGCGGAAACACTTGACGCATTACTCAAGTCCAAAGATATTGAGCCACAGATGGTCTCGGTTGAACTGAATAACGCTTTGATTGCCCGTACAGACTTGGCCGACAGTCCCCTGAAAGAGGGAGACGCAATTGAGTTACTTTTTTTCATGGGCGGTGGAATATAAACTTATGTCTCTTGAGCCATTAAAAACATCGGACGACATTACGAGTCAAATCGGCAATACGCCGCTTGTGCAATTGCGTGACCTTTCAGAAACGGGTTCTGCCAACATACTTGCGAAGGTTGAGTTCTTCAATCCGGGCGGCAGCATAAAAGACAGAATCTGTTTGAGCATGATTAAGACCGCCGAAGCCGAAGGGCACCTAAAACCGGGCATGACCCTCATTGAACCGACCAGCGGCAACACAGGCATTGGACTCGCGCTCGTTTCTGCTGTTCGCGGTTACAAGCTTATTCTGGTCATGCCGGAGTCAATGAGTATGGAACGCGCAAGCCTGCTGTCTTCTTACGGTGCACAATTGGTGCTCACCCCTGCGTGGGAAGGCATGAGAGGCGCAATTTTGGAAGCGGACAATATTCTAGAGCAAAACCCAGATTATTTTATGCCAGGACAATTCTCTAATCCTGCTAATCCAGAGGTTCATCGACAAACAACCGGCCCTGAAATTTTGGCCGCTGTAGAGGGAAGGATTGATGCCTTTGTCTGTGCCGTGGGAACTGGAGGGACGATCACAGGGGTTGGAGAAATCTTAAAAGCAAAAAATCCTGATACAAAAATAATTGCAGTTGAACCAGATACCTCTGCCGTGCTTTCGGGAAAAGAGGCCGGGCCGCACAAAATTCAAGGCATTGGTGCAGGATTTATTCCCACAATTCTAAACAGAGAAATTATAGACGAGGTCATTACGGTCACTGATGACGATGCCTACAAAACAGCCAAAAGCCTTGCAAAACAAGACGGGCTCTTGGTCGGTATTTCTTCGGGGGCCAATGTGTGGGCGGCCCGAAAAGTGGCACAGCAACTTGGAAAAGGCTGTACCATTGTCACCGTATTGCCGGATACCGGTGAGCGTTACATCAGCATTGAAAAATATTTTAATATTTAATGAAAGAGATTCGAGACTAAGATGGCTTTTACAGAAGAACAACTGGTTCGATACAGCAGACATATCATCCTTTCCGAGGTGGGGGGTAAAGGACAGAAAAAGATCGGCAAAGCCCGTGTCCTAGTCATCGGTGCGGGTGGACTGGGTTCCCCTATTGCCCTTTATTTAGCAGCGGCAGGCATTGGGAAAATGGGCATCATTGATGCCGATACTGTCGATCTCACAAACCTGCAACGACAGATTGTCCATCACACCAAAGACGTGGGTCGCCCCAAGGTTGATTCTGCAGCAGAAAAAATCAAAGACTTAAATCCCGATGTCGAAGTTGTCACCTATCAAAAATATTTGGATGCAGAGAATGCGCTTGAAATTTATGCAGATTACGACTACGTCATCGACGGCACGGATAATTTTCCTGCAAAATTCTTAATTAACGACGCTGCTTTTTTCTCAAAAAAACCACTCATCCACGGGGGTATTCTTCGTTTTGACGGCCAACTATTTACCATTATCCCCGGAGAGAGTGCGTGTTACCGCTGTATTTTTCCTGAGCTTCCTCCTCAAGGGATTGTTCCCAGTTGTCAGGAAGCGGGTGTACTCGGTGCACTTGCCGGTCTCATCGGCACATTGCAAGCGACGGAAGTCATCAAGCTCATCTTGGGTATTGGAAATCCTTTAACCAACAGAATCCTGACCTACCACGGTCTTGAGACCCTCTTTCGGGAGATAAAAATCAAAAAAAGCCCCGACTGTCCGCTTTGTGGATCCAATCCTTCCATTACGGAACTGACAATGCCGGTGCAAGAAGTTTGTGATTTCAATCCCCTCGAAGCGGAAAAAAAGGATCAATAATTCATGAGTAAAATCAAAGGACTCGTCTGTAAAGAGTGCAAAAAAGAGTATGCGGCAGAAGCTATTCACGTCTGTGAATTTTGTTTTGGCCCGCTCGAAGTGGCCTATGATTACGAGTACATTCAGACGAAAATATCAAAAGAAAAAATCATGAACGGCCCCTTAAGTCTGTGGCGGTATGAAGATTTATTGCCCATTGAGAGCACACCCACCGTGGGTCTTCACACGGGGTTTACCCCAATGATCCATGCCAAAAACCTGGGCTTAAAATTAGGGCTTGATCATCTCTATATCAAAAATGATTCGGTCAATCCCCCGACACTTTCCTTCAAAGACCGTGTGGTGGCCGTTGCGCTAACACGTGCCAAAGAATTGGGTTTTGATACCGTTGCCTGTGCCTCAACAGGAAACCTCGCAAACTCAGTCTCTGCCAATGCGGCCCAAGCAGGGTTTAAGTGTTTTGTTTTTATTCCTGCTGACTTGGAAGCCGGAAAAATTTTGGGAAACCTCGTTTATAATCCCACTGTCATTGCCGTCGAAGGAAATTACGACGACGTGAATCGTCTGTGTAGCGAAATCGCCGGAGAGTACCCTTGGGCCTTTGTCAACATCAACCTACGTCCCTACTATTCAGAAGGTTCAAAAACCTTGGCTTATGAAACGGCTGAAGCGCTGGACTGGCAAGCCCCCGACCATGTGGTCGTTCCTATTGCCTCGGGTTCACTGCTCACAAAAATTTACAAAGGCTTTCATGAATTTGAACGACTCGGGCTGATTTCTAATGTCTCCACTCAGATTCACGGGGCGCAAGCCTTAGGCTGCTCCCCTGTTGCGACTGCTTTTAAGAAAAAAACCGACTTCATTCAGCCAGTAAAACCCGATACCATTGCAAAATCACTGGCCATCGGAAACCCAGCAGACGGATTTTATGCCATAAAAATTGCGCAAGAAACAGGCGGAGTCATTGAGTCTGTCACCGATAAAGAAATTCTTGAAGGCATAAAACTGCTTGCGGAAAATGAGGGGATTTTTACCGAAACGGCAGGAGGCGTTACAGTTGCCGTACTCAAAAAATTGACGGACCAAGGGGTTTTGAAAAAAGGAGAATCCATCGTCGCGTATATTACGGGAAATGGACTTAAAACACAGGAAGCCATTGCACCTGCAGTCGGAGCACCCAGCCTCATCCAACCCAATTTAAAAAGTTTCCAACAAACATTAAAAGAGGAAGCAAAATGATTAAAGTACGTATTCCGACACCTTTAAGACGTTTAACCGGCGGCAAAGGGGAAGTCGATTTAGAAGGAACAAGTATCGCAGCACTCATCAACACCTTGGATATAGAATTTCCAGGCATGAAAGAACGTCTTTGTGACGAAGAGGGAGCGGTGCGGCGCTTCGTCAATATCTATGTAAACGAAGAAGACATCCGGTTTCACCAAGGTCTGGAAACCCCCGTGACAGAGGGCGACGAAGTTTCCATTATTCCTGCCATTGCAGGGGGCTAAAGACATGACAAAAAGAAGGAGTAACTAATGGCGAACTTAAAAGTACGTATTACATTTCCAGAGACGAAAATTCGGGAACCCATTATTTACAATGCCGGAAAAAACTATAAGGTCGTAACCAACATCCGTCGCGCGGATGTCAACGAAAAAACAGGATGGGTGGATCTTGAATTACTTGGGGAGGTTGAAGAAATCGAGCGCGCCATCGCAGGCATGAAAGCCGGCGGCGTAAAAGTCGACCCCATCGAGAGAAACGTCATCGAATAAACGGATCAACAAAATACTAGAAAGTCATATCATGGCACTCAGCGACGAACAACTTGAACGATACAGCCGTCAACTACTGCTCAAAGAAGTGGGCGGAAAAGGTCAAAAAAAGATCTCAGAAGCCAAGGTTTTTCTCATTGGCGCAGGCGGACTGGGCTCCCCTTCTGCCCTTTATCTGGCTTCAGCGGGCGTCGGGACACTTGGAATTGTTGATGACGATATTGTCGATCTTTCAAACCTACAACGACAAGTACTACACAGCACAAAAACCTTAAAAAAACTCAAAGTAGATTCGGCCGAAGAAACCATCGCCAAGATGAATCCAGATGTCACCGTGAAAAAATACACGGATCGGCTCAATTCTGAAAACATTATGGATGTGCTGAAGGACTACGATCTCGTTCTGGATGGCTCGGATAATTTCCCGACGCGCTTTCTGGTAAACGATGCCTGTTTCTTTTTGAAAAAAACACTTATTTCAGGCAGCATCTTTCGTTTTGAAGGACAACTCACGACCTTAAACCCGCATAAAAAGAACGAAGCACTGCCCTGCTATCGCTGTCTATATCCTGAGCCCCCACCACCCGGCTTAGTCCCCAGCTGTCAAGAAGCGGGTGTGCTTGGCGTATTGGCTGGCACCATTGGCATTCTTCAAGCCGCAGAAGCTTTAAAAGAAATCCTCGGCATCGGAGAATCTTTGGCAGGGCGTTTGCTGATTTACGATGCACTTGACATGACGTTTCGTCGGGTCAAGGTTCCTAAAAACCCAAATTGCCATCTCTGTGGGCCAAAGCCCAGCATCACAGAATTGCTCGACTACGAAATATCCTGCACCCTCCCTTCGCCAGGCTAAAACAACAAGCTGGAGCTTAGGGGAAAAAAGGATCAGACATCGTTTCTTTTCCCTCAATTTATGCCTTGGTAAATATAATGAAATCAAGTTTTTCTTCCCGACTCATTTGTTTACTGGCCCTGTTTACCTTTATTATTTTTGCATCTGGCTGTTCAAAAAATTTTGTTTATTATCCCGAAAAAAAACTGATTGCCAGCCCTTCCAATGCAGGACTGGACTTTAAGGATCTCTTTCTCTCGACTGAAGACGGGGTCAAAATTAATGCCTGGTATGTCCCTTATCGAGACAGTGAAGGGGTACTTCTTTGGTTTCATGGTAATGCAGGAAACATGGGAAATCGCGTCAACCTACTAAAACGTCTGCATGAAGAACTCAAGATCAATATATTACTGGTAGACTATCGCGGTTACGGCAAGAGCGAAGGTGAAA
>JAADHI010000049.1 GCA_013151935.1 Candidatus Manganitrophaceae bacterium | reverse complement strand
TTTTGAACACGGCCAGTGCCACCAGCCGAAATACCCCACGACTTTGACTCACAAACCCTAAAACAAATCAACCAAACCCCACGATGTAAAATAGAACACAAATAAAAAACCCGCACAACGTAAAAGCTAACCCGGCCGCCCTACGACAAACAATAAAACCAAAACGCGTGTTTCTGCGGTCGGGTTGAGCGACGGGTTAGCTCTTCTCCGGGCATCTCCGGATATTCACCCTTTTTCAGGTCCCTGCTTATTTGTCTTGATAGCACTCAGACTTTCTAGGAGTGCCTTAAACTCTTTAGGACTAAGGCCCATTTGAAGATTGGCGCAGATCTCTTCGTACGATTTTTTGCAAACAGACTCCATGCTTGGGTTTAATTGCAGGGCTGTTATATTCATGGCATTTAGTTCTTTGAATACTCGGCCTCTTTCTTTCACAGAGATCTCATATTTATTCAGAAATTGTCCTTCATATTTTTCATTATGAAGAATATGCTCTTCTATATTAACTCTATTCGTAAACATAAATGTCCCTTGTTGCAACATCTGCTTGGGATTCCCACGGTAAGTGGGATTTAAAAAAGTTACATGACCTTCTTTCTCTTTCCAGTCGTAGGTTTGTTTGAATGTTTTTGACCATTCTTGTTGATTGAATGAGTATATAGCCACCTTTTCATATTGAGGCGCAAAATGATTTACACCTTCAAAAGCAAAATATGCTGCGATGTACGGTGAAAAAGTCCAGTCCAGTAACGGTGTTGGAAAACCATGATGTTGTAGAAATGCTAAAAATTCTGCTAATTGGGCTGGATCACTCAAATTTCTTCGCAAGCCATCCCAAGCTTCCACGGGTTCCTGAACAAACGGCAGAATACTTTCAAAATAAATTAGAAAATCACTGTGTGATGGTAGCTGACCAGTCCGATGAATTGTAGAGGATAATTCCCAGTCAGAATTCACTTGGCCGCGATAAATAACAGCTCGAGGCCTCTCCAATTGACCACTCACTTCGACTTTATATTCTTGCCAGCTTATATCCATCTCTAACCTGTATTATTTTGGAGCTAACGAGGGTGTAGAAAAACCAAAAATTCAGCCCTTGTTTCTTTTTGTTTATCGATTTTTTAAAAATTTACCCCGTTTTGAGGTCTCAAAATATCTTGTTTTGAAGCCTCCGTCAAAGTACTCTGCTTGATCCTCTTGGGTGCCCTGCTTTTCTCATTGCTTCTGACCTTTATTTCCATCTTTTAGGCCGCAATTTGCCCGTATCTTTGGATCTTCCCGATGTTGTGGGTCATGCAGTACAGAAGCCATTGGATGTTCACTTTCTTTTGGCTTCTTAAACTGAAGTGATCCAGTCTCAGGTTGCTCCGTATGTTTCCGAAGACGGGTTCGATGAGTCCCATGCGATGCCCGTATATTTCACGCCCTTTTTGGGTGTCTATTTTTTCGATCATTTGCCGGGTGGCACTTTTTTTGTTCTCGGCGGTCTTACCACTGAAGAAGGTGACTTGTCGTGCTTTGGTATTGGGCTTTCTCAGACATTTCTCTCTTAAGGGACAGCCGCTGCAATTCTTCTCTCTTGCGATGTAACTGATTCCTTTTTTACCTTTGACGACGAAGTTTTGGTTTTTGAGATACATCGCATGTCCACCAGGACAGATGGGCAGGCCAAGGTCTTTGTCCATTTTAAAGTCTTTGGGCACGAAGTATTTCACTTTGATTTTTTTGCCATTGATGGTTTTTTTATAGCGGTCGGCATCGGCAAATCGGGGGTCTCTTTTTCTGTACTGTCGGTCTGGGATGTAGCCGTCTATTTCCTCTTTTATGAGGTATTTCATGTTCTTTTCGCTGTGAAAGCCGTTGTCGGCCAGTATGACGATCTCTTCTTTTTTCGGTGGGCTTGCACTGACGTTTTCTAGGTTTTCAAGACTTGTTTCTATCATGTTTTTGAGTTGTTCTTGCTCGGAGCCTGTGCCTTGTGCTTCTGCTCCGACGATGATTTGGTGTTTGGCGTCGGCTGTGGCGATGCCGTTATACCCTTGCACGACGCCGTGGGCGCTTGGCATTTTCCCGCTCTCCTTGTCGGTAATGTTACTTTTTATGGCTTTGCCACTGATTCCTATTCTTTCTTCATTTTCTGAGAGAAAGTCGAGGATCGTTTTCGATTTCGCTCGTAATTTTTCGATTTGTTTGGCTCGCTTTGTGCTGAGGTCTTCGACTGCGGCTGCGGTGTAGGTTTTGTCTTCTTTCGAGTGGATTTTTAGGATGTATTTTATATTTTGTTCGATCTTTTTTCTTTTCTTTTCGAGTTCTGCGTGGGTGCCGCTCTGTTCTTTTGACGCGTTTGAGCTGAGTTTACAGCCGTCTATGGCGAACATTTCTTTGCCAATGAGGTTCATTCCTTCGCAGATGAGGAGGATGTTTCGAAACAGCGGGGTGATTTCTGCTTCCATGCTGGAGATGAAGTGGGCAATGGTTGTGAAGTTTGGCATGGTGTCGGCGCTTAAGGCTTTGAAGACGATGTTGGTTTGGCAACAAACTGCGATTTTACGGCTAGAGGTGATGCCGTGCGAGTAGGCAAAGAAGACGATTTTGAGCAAGAGAGCGGGGTCTATGGCGGGACGACCGCATTTATCGTTTTTATAACGAGTCAGAAAAATGTCGAGCTCAAGTTCGTGGTCGACGATATGATTGAGGGCATGTTCAAAGGTGCCGGGCAGGAGTTGGTCTTCAAAAAAGACGGAGATGAATTTCCCTTGATCCTGAGAATACGCTTGATAACGCGCCATAAAGCTCTCCTTTTTTGCTCTCCTTTTTTCAATATTCTGATAGGAGATATTTTAACAAAATAGACCGGTTTTTTCTCCCTTTTTAGGGTTTTTCTACAGCCTCAACGTTAAGCTAACCCGCGAGCCCACGACTCCGACCGAAGGCCGCAACGTATTCACGAGTCGGGTTGAGCGACTTGTTCGGCAGTGCCGGGATCATCTTTCTGGCTTTTTTGCCTCTTCTGCTTGGCGAAAACAACCTCACGGCCTGACAATTTTTTGCACCCATCACCAATCAATTGAATAAAGTCATAAGCATCAGAGAAATAGTTCCTAAACGCTAGGCGCACCTCATCAGTTGTGTCTGCCCGAACCAAGACAATATCATTTCCTGGCATTTCCTTTTCTAGGGCAAACAGAGATTGCAGTGCCTCGGTTGCGCCCCGATATGTCCTAATTTCCAATTCTGCTGATTCAGAAAAAATTAGAATCACATTGCGGTTAGCTGTTACGCCAACATCTGCGGTTTTTAACCCTCTTAACGTAATAAGTAGTCCAAGTTCGTTTTCTGCACGTAAGAACTCATCAACAAGCTCCTGATCTCCTTTTTCAGGAAACGGACCTTTAGACTCCTCAAAACTCCTAGCGAGAATTTCACTAGCAAGGGCCATTGCATGTTCGTATCGCTTGTCTCCTTGTTGGAATTTTGGCTGGCTCTCCGTGATAAACCCAATAACTTCAACTGCTGTGGCCCATGCGTGTTGAATAAGCGTGCGATACTGAATTTCAACCAAAAGCCCTTTCAGAGTACGGCCTGCATCGGATTTCACATCATAAGAATAGACATCATGAATACCACGATACCCTGTAGATTTTGGATTTTTTATGTAATCATATTTGTCCACTTCATTCAGCCGTTTATGTTTAAAACGTGCCTTGTGAAATTTTTGACGAAATTGGTAAAGATTGTTAACGGAAGGAAAAATCAGGCGACAACCAGCAACATCATCCATCCGCGCGAGGTTCATTCCAAGATAGCGGCTTAGTTTTCCTGTAATTGTAGATTTTCTTTTGTGACGTTGTGCGACGACAATTTTTGTTCTTCGCGTTCGATTGCGAAGAATCGCCTGAAAAGTATTCAGTACAGCGCGATGTGCCGCTCGCCATTCATCGAGAACTTGGAAATCTTCGTCACTCGCACACTTATTTCGGATATTGCTACCAGCCTTATTGACTTTAGATTTAGATCCTCCAGGGAATAACTTTTGGATAGAACCTGACATGGTAATGCCTTTTAGGTAGTAGGTTAATTTTCGCCGAACGGCTGAGCTAACCCGGCCGCGCACAGACAAACAATAAAACCAAAACGCGGGTTTCTGCGGTCGGGTTGAGCGACGTGTTGGGCAACTCGACCCATCCGACTTTCAAATAGTCTCAGCTGATAAGACTCTGCTTGTTTTTGAACTGTTTTTTGAGCTTTTCTGAACGGGCTTCTATTTGAA
>JAADHI010000160.1 GCA_013151935.1 Candidatus Manganitrophaceae bacterium | reverse complement strand
AGATGTTTTGACGGTTCCATGCTTTGGTGTAACACATCAATTATGTCAATATGTGTGTCACGGATACGGTAGTAAATCGTATGTTTTCCAGCAAAGACACTGCAATACCCCTTTTTAAGCTCATCTCTTGCCTTACCTTTTGAATCTGGTTTTTTAGATATATCCCGCATGCAAGAGCGAAGCATTTTTAAATAGATTTTGGTTTGTTGCTTCCCGTGGTTTTTAAGGGTGTAGACATGTATTTGTTGTAGGCTTTTTTGTGCTTCCGTTGAAAGTATGTATTTTGACATTACTCAATCAATCAATTCATTCATGAAGGTTTCACCGTCTACGCCTTCGCCTTGATCAAGCTGCGTCTCACCTGTTGCCAACTTTTTCCGTAGCAGATCAAGTTTGCTTTCCCGTTCTTCCAAAAGCCGCAGGGCGGCGCGGACGGCTTCACTTTTGGATTCAAAGCGGCCTTCGTTGATCTTTGTTGCAATGAAGCCCTCAAAATGATTGCCTAAGGTAACACTGGTGTTTTTAGCCATGACATAACCTCATGTTTGATATATTAATATTTAATATTATCGGTTCATATGTTGGAAGACAAGAAAAAACGTTTTTTCTCTCGTGATATTGTCTATAAACTGTTCCTTTTTCCTACAGAAAATCCTTGAAAATTAAATCCATATGGTGGCGGGTATTCAATTTCAGGAGGTAAAAATAAGAAATATCGAAATAAAAGGTTCAAGCATCTTTTAAATCGGCTGGTATTTCTTTCCCCCCCTATAAAAAAGTTTTTATACTCTATGCGGGTTTAAAAGGAGGTGTTTTTCAAAAAATATTTCAGAGTTTTGTTATATTACACTGAATTATTAGTGAAAGGGATATTTTATGGAAGAAGTATCGCTACCAGATGCTTTGCTCGCTGGCCTGCATGAGTCATGCAGGAATGGATTGTGGTTTACTCCTAACCTTACACACTTGACGGGTGATTTGGCGAGGACAGGAAGACCGGCAGGGACAATTATCCTGCCGAAGGGAGAGAAAAACTACAAGCTGATTGATGTTCCCATTCACAAAATCCCTAAAGCACAAGCCAATCCAGATTCCACAGCCGAAGAATTATGGGACTGTATCAAAGAGCACTACGGACTTAATATTTTAACCGGCGTAACTTCGGTAGGTGCGATTCCTATCCCTAAACCTTGGCTAGGACATTTTATCCCGAAAGGAGCAAGCTATTTTACAAATCCTATCAGCGAATTCGGATTTAGATTTTACCCAAGAAAAGGTCTGCGGTATAAATCACTTGCTGCTAAAACAGCAAAAGCGGTATTCGGCACAAAACGGGTATTCGGACTTTTAGGAAGGGCAAACGCTGTTGCATTTGTTGGTTTCGCTGTCTTTGACATTATCAGTCTTGCCGCTTGCATGAATAAAAATAAGGGCTGACCTAATGGACATTGATGAACAAGAAATATTGAAGAAGGTAAGACAAATCTATATGCATGAAACCATGTTGTTTGAAGAACATGAACTTGATGATGACACCTACATTGGAAAAATGAATGGCTATAAAGTCGCGTCCGATGAGTTGAGTTACTTTGTAAAAGGGGTTCAAAAAGGATTTGATATCCCGATTGTTCAAGCCGATATCAATGATCTTTCTACCTTGAGAGACTACAGCAATCTTGTCATACAAAAACTCAAAGAAAAATAATCTATGACCCCATAGCCCATCCTACTGGGCTTACACGGGGGTTTTATTAACCATTTTTCCAAATATCAGTAATGATTGAACTGTAAATGATGGTTTCGATCACGATTTTATCGGCTTCGATTCGATAATAGATGACGTGTGAACCGTGTAAAAAACGATGTTCATTTTTGCTGCCGCGCTCACTTTTCCGGCCGATGGTTGGCATATAAGCGAGCAGATCGAAGATTTTTTGAAATGAGTCTTGATATTTGAGGGCTTGAAGTTCACCAAAGGTGTGAATACCTTCGATTATAATATCTTCAAGGTCATGTTGCTTATTTAGAGAGCCTATAGCGCATAGTCAGGGATTGCTTTCACGGCCTTGGATTTTTTCAGGGCAGAATCCCATATTTCATCAACGGTTTTACTACTTAAACGACTGTCTCGGCCACGTTGTAACGCTTCATCCAGCAGGGCGCGGCGTTCATTTTCAGATAAAGCACATACTTTTTCCATGTCCGCAGTTGTCGGTGCGGCAAGAGATGTTACAGTAATTTTTCCATTCAAATATGTTTCGCTCATACCCTTCGTTATATCAGGATGAGGATTTAAATAAAGAAAAAACGGTTATTCTATTCAGAATGCGGTCGTTTTATTGTCCCTTTTTCCTACATCAAAACCCTTGCGAAGAAAATCTATAAAAATCAATGTGTTAGATGCCGTGAAAAGGTGTTGTGCTATAGAATATAGTAATACTGTCTCAAATAGGAGCGACCTGATTTCATCCCGAATTCCTTCAAAATATCCTATCCATAAGAGGAAAAAGCATCTTTATTTATATCTGTCGTCACAATTGGCGAGCTACGACGAGGCATCGAATTAATACGTCATCGGAAAGATAACCGGCAAGCAAATCAGCTAGAGAAGTGGTTGGAAAAACTTCTAGCAGAATTTGAGGATTTTATATTAAACATTGATGAAGATGTCGCACAGCTGTGGGGACGTCTTAGAGTCCCGCACTCGGAAAATGCTCTGGATAAACAAATCGCAGCAACAGCCCTGGTTTATGACCTCACCGTGGTTTCACGCAATTTGAAAGACTTTAGAAAAACTGGTGTACGTATTTTAGACCCCTTCGAAAATTAACTCTTTGACCGTAATCAATAAAAACAGGTGAGGGTGGTTTAAGGAGAACGAAATGGCTAAAAGCAGCCCCCTCATTTATTTTGCAGCGGAAAAGTGGTGGGTCGTCACGGGATCGAACCGTGGGCCCGCTGATTAAGAGTCAGCTGCTCTACCAACTGAGCTAACGACCCACTAAAATAACGGTGGGGTTTTAGGATCTCTGATTCAGTCATATGCTCTTCAGAGATGCCTAAAATGCGCCTGAAGGGAATTGAACCCCTAACCTCCGGCTTCGGAGGCCGGCGCTCTATCCAATTGAGCTACAGGCGCTTTTTCAGGGGGACTCTATCATAAAAAGGTGAACAATCACAATAATGTTCCTTGACAATTTACCTTACAGGGTTCCCCAGAGAAACTTCTTATCTCGCGAGATATCATCCAAAGGCTGTTTTTGATATAGTTCCTTTCCTAAGCCATGCACCCACAAAAACAAAAACCCTCGAGACAGCCTGTACCGCTCAGGATTATCCCTTTTTATACGGGGCTTCAATCCTTAGAAGCGTTGCGGCGTCATCCCGCCAGCCTTCGACTCCTTTGGCTGGAAATTCTTTTGAATGGTGATTTTCCTTGGGATGATCATCGTCATCACTCGGAAGTTGAAGCGGCCTATCAAAAAGCGGCGCTTTGGTACACGCACTACAAAACAATGATTGACGGCCTTGTGGGTCGTCCCCCTTTTGAAGAGAAAACGGGAAAGATTGACGAGAGAGAAATCCGAAAATTTCAGGAGGCCGTAAATTTTGTCTCCGATTGACCTAAATGCGACGATTAAAAAACTTGAGGTTTTTTCAAGACGAGAGAAAAAGCCGCTTCACCTGGTCCTCTTGGGTGGTTTAGCCCTTCAGCACTATGGGATGGAAAATAGAAGCACGATTGACCTTGATGCCGAAGTGGATGGTGATTTAGAATCACTCTTCTTGTTTTTAAAAACGCAAGGGATTCCTTCGGATCTGAGTGAAAATATCTCAGGATGGTCTGTCGTTGCCATGCCACCTGGTTATCGTGAACGGGCAATCACACGCTTTAAGTCTGAATTTCTAGAAGTTTGTGTGTTAGACCCCTGCGATTTTGTGATTTCAAAATTACGCCGTTTCACTGAAGAAGATATTCAAGATGCTCTTTTTGTTGTCAAAAAATATGCAATCCAAACCGATCAAGTTTCACGTTACGCAGAAGCGGCACTTGAGCACTCAATCAAGGACACCACACTCTTTCTTTTTAAAAAAAACGTAGATCTTTTTCTCAAAAAAATCGAAAAAGAATCCTGAAAAAATAATAGTTCCCGCAGCAACAATCTTGATAAAATACAAGCCAAGGCGTTTTAAACACCATTTGAATCGTAAAAGGTGAGTATTGAAAGGACATCTATCGCCGAAATGAATCGAAGACATAAAAATATCGATTACACACTCAAGCGCAGCAAACGCAAAACTGCAAGTATTCAGATCGAGCGAAACGGACAGGTTTCTCTGCGTGTGCCGATGCGGATGTTGATCCGAGATATTGAAACACTGATTGCAGAGAAAGAAGGCTGGATTCTGCGTCATCTCGCCCAACGGAAAAAGATAAATCTCCGGAAAAATGAGCGGTACTATCTAAATGGAGAACGCTTTCCTTATCTTGGAAAATCCTATGTTTTAAAAATTGTAGGAGATCAATCCCAGCCTTTATTGCTCAAATCAGGTTTTTTTTGTCTACGAACAGATCATCAGAGCCCTGCAAAGGCCGCTGCGGCTTTTAAGGCCTTTTACCGTGAAAAGGGCCTGGTTCAAATTACCGAACGGGTGGCCCACTTCCAAGTGATCATGGGTGTTCAAGCCAATCGAATTCGCATGGTCGAAACAAAAACCCGCTGGGCCTCCTGTTCCTCCAAAGGCAATTTAAATTTTCACTGGAAATGTCTGATGTTACCCAAAAAGGTCTTTGATTACATTATCGTGCATGAGGTGGCGCATCTTGTGCATCTGAATCATTCCAAACGATTTTGGACTCAGCTTGAAAAAATTATGGGAGACTATCAAGAGCATCGAGAATGGCTTCGACTAAATGGCGCAGAGATGGAATTGTAGGGGAGACTTGAGGTTTTGAGATTGCCGTTTTTGTTTGACTCCATTGAACGCAATACGTAGAATTGCACCCGTTAAAAATGCGTGTTTTTGGGGGATTTTATGCACAATGTTAAAATAAAAAACTTTCATGTCGGAAAAAATGAAAAGCTGTGTGTGATCGCAGGACCCTGTCTATTGGAAAACAAAGACTTGGGTCTCTATGTTGCCGAGCACATGATGAAGCTTGCCGAAAAATACGATTTCAACTACGTCTTTAAATCCTCTTATGAAAAAGATAATCGGGGCGCAGCAAACAATGACCGTGGTTTGGGCATCGATGAGGGTTTAAAAACCCTTCAGGAGATTGGAGCGGCGTTTGATATTCCACTGGTGAGCGATATTCACCGCGAAGCCGATTGTGTGCCTGCGGGAGAGGTGCTGGATATATTGCAAATTCCGGCTTATCTTTGCCAGCAAACCTCTTTATTGCTTGCAGCCGGGCAGACGGGTCGTGTGGTGAATGTCAAAAAAGGACAATTTCTTGCCCCGGAAAACATGACGGCAGCGATTGATAAACTGACGTCGGTGGGCAATCATAACATTCTGCTTTGTGAGCGTGGGTCTTCTTTTGGCTATAATCGTCTCGTCGCCGATATGCGTGCCGTGCCGATTATGGGTGACTTGGGTTATCCTGTGATTTTTGATGCAGGGCACATTGTACGTATTTATGGCATTAGCTCTAAAGATCCACGCGGCGGCGAACCGCAATTTATCCCCACACTCACCCGTGCAGGTCTTGCGGCGGGGGCACATGGTCTTTTTGTTGAAACCCATCCAAACCCACCAGAAGCCCACTGTGACGCCGCATCCGTGATGGCACTTGATAAGATGGAAGACCTTGTAAAACAAGCCGTTGGCGTACATAAACTCATGCACTCCTGGAATATTAACTAGGATTTTTCTTGTCTTCAAACTCCGATAAAACAGAGGCGATTCCCGTGTCATTTCTAGAAAAAATGTGTGCGATCAAACTGATCATTTTGGATGTGGATGGGGTTTTAACGGATGGCTCCATTATTTATGGTGGCGGAGACCTGGAAATTAAAACCTTTAATGTGCAGGACGGCTTTGGCATTACAATGGCGCAACATGCCGGTTTAAAATTTGGCATTTTGACGGGACGGGTTTCGGATACGGTGGCCCGTCGGGTCAAAGAGCTTCATTTTGATTATTACGAAAGTGGGCATTTTTACAAGAGAGATGCACTCATGGGCATAATTTCTGATGCGAAACTCACAAAAGATTCAGTCTTGTACATGGGAGACGACATCCTGGATCTTGTTTGTCAGCCTTATGTTGGGCTTTTTGTCGCACCGGAAAATGCAGGTAAGCGTGTTAAATCAAGTGCCGATTGGGTCACAAAAGCCCAAGGCGGACAAGGCGCCGTTCGTGAAATGATTGACGGTTTACTGGAAGCCCAAGGCGTATTAAAAGAAAACGAAGACTATTTTATTGGTGCAAAAGGATTGGAGCAAAAGAATGAAAATATATGTGGATAGTGCGGATATTTCCGAAATCGAAGCGGCACAGGCCTTAGGTCTTTGTGACGGGGTAACGACCAACCCGACCCTGATTGCAAAAACGGGAAAATCAATGACTCAGGCGATTAAAGATATCTGTGCAATTGTTGAAGGCCCGGTACATGCAGAAGTTTTGTCCCTGGATAAAGAAGGGATCATCAAGGAAGGCATGGAATTGGCGAAGGTTTCAGACAGTATCGTGGTGAAGATTCCGATGTGTCACGATGGTTTAAAGGCGGTGCGGCATTTTTACGACGAAGGCATTCCCACAAACGTGACCCTCATTTTTTCAGCAAGCCAGGCCATTCTGGCGGCAAAAGCAGGGGCGAGCAATGTTTGTCCTTTTGTCGGACGTTTGGACGATATTTCTGTTGCGGGTTCCGATTTAATCGAAGATATCGTCACCATTTTTGATAATTACCCGGAAATCGAGACTCAGATTATTGTGGCTTCCGTGCGCTCTCCCATGCATGTCGTGGATTCCGCCTTGCTTGGTGCAGACATTTTTACGATTCCCGGCAAAGTCTTGACTCAAATGGAAAAACATCCCTTGACCGATATTGGCATCGCAAAATTCCTGGAAGACGCCAAAAAGTTTACTTAAAATATCATGAAAATTATTGGCTGTATTCCCAGCCGCTATGCCTCTACGCGTTTACCGGGTAAACCACTTTGTGCCATCGGCAACAAACCGATGGTACTGCATGTACTGGATCGTGCAAAAAAGGCCAAAAGTCTCGACGAAGTGATCGTTTTAACCGACGACAAACGGATCTACAAAGTCGTGGCCGAAGCAGGGGAGGCCGTCGCAATGACAGACCCCGCTTGTGCCAACGGCACAGAACGTATTGCGGCCTATGCTCGAGGGAAGGATAGCGGGGACATTTTTGTCAATATACAGGGCGACGAAGTTTTGCTGGATGCGGCGCATGTGGATGCACTGCTCAAAGGGTTTCTTGCAAGGCCTCAAAGAGAGATGGGGACCTTAGCACATTGGGTTGACGATCCGAATATACTCAATGCAGCGACAAGCGCAAAAGTTGTCTTGGATCTTGCGGGTAATGCCCTCTACTTTTCTCGAAACTGTATTCCGGTCACACAAGCGGGCGACCTTCCTGAGCGTGCCTTGGTTCAAATCGGGGTTTATATTTACACACGTGAGACACTCCTGCGTGTTGCAGCCTTACCGCAAAGTCCACTTGAAATGACCGAAAAATTGGAACAGCTTCGCGCAGTGGAACACGGTATTCAAATCAGTGTGACGCAAGTCTATGACTACCAAAGTCTCTCTGTCGATACGGCATCCGATTTACGCAAAGCCCAAATACTTTTTCCCACTTCTTAAAAAAGCGGGAGGACTCCTGCTATGCCATCTATTCTTCTAATGAGAATCACCCTATAAAAAATTAAAGCAGGATTTTTTCCTATTCATTTTTCTCCTCGCTTACTTTTGTAAAACCCTGTAAAATCGAGCCAAAATATCTGAGAACAAGAAAAATCCTTGTTCAAAATCAAAAGAGTGGGTATAAGTCATTGCACTGATTCCAGTGCCTGCTTTTTTATGCAGTGGGATTGACTTTAATGCAATCGCGTAAAAGTCAAACAATGGTTTACGGGGGCGTTTAATTGTTGAAGGTATTGCGGAGACATGGCTCATGACAGAAGAAACAAAATACATTTTTGTGACCGGCGGCGTCATTTCATCTTTGGGAAAAGGGCTTTCAGCCGCAGCCATTGGCAGCTTGCTTGAGTCACGCGGGCTTTCAATCACCTTTATCAAACTTGATCCCTATATTAATGTTGATCCCGGCACCATGAATCCCTATCAACATGGAGAAGTTTTTGTCACCGATGACGGGGCCGAGACCGATCTGGATTTAGGACACTATGAACGCTACAGTACGACCACAATGGGAAAAAAGAATAATTTCACGACGGGAGAAATCTATTTCAACGTCATTACAAAGGAACGGCGAGGTGATTATCTCGGCGGAACAGTTCAGGTGGTTCCACACATTACGGATGAAATTAAACGCTCAATTTTTAGTGGTTCCGATGCCAAAAAAGACGGAAGATATGATGTCGTCATTGTCGAAATCGGGGGAACTGTTGGAGATATTGAGAGTCTGCCTTTTCTGGAGGCCATCAGGCAATTCCCCTTTGACATCGGGAGGGAAAATGTGCTCTATCTTCATCTCACCCTGGTGCCTTACATCAAAGCAGCAGATGAGTTGAAAACAAAACCGACCCAGCACAGTGTGAATAAAATGCGGGAGATTGGCATTCAACCCGATATTTTACTCTGTCGGACAGACCGTTTTATCTCAGACGATTTAAAACGAAAAATCGCGCTTTTTTGCAGTGTTGAGCAGGAAGCGGTCGTCACGGCCATAGATGTGGAGACGATTTACGAGCTTCCACTCGTTTTTCATGAAGAAAAATTAGATGAAATTATCATTAAAAAACTTGGCATTACAACGCCACCCTGCAAATTAGAGAAGTGGAAAAACATTGTTCAGACCATTCAAGCCCCCGACGGGGAGGTCACGATTGCGCTGATCGGAAAATATGTTGATCTAAAAGACTCTTATAAAAGTCTGTATGAAGCTTTGATGCATGGGGGGATCGCAAACAAGCTTAAAGTCAATGTTTTGTGGATCAAGAGCGAAGCGATTGAAGATCAAGGGGTGGATGCCCTTTTATCTCGGTGCGATGGTATTTTAGTTGCGAGTGGTTTTGGGAAACGTGGTATTGAAGGGAAGATTTCAGCCATTCGTTATGCCCGCGAAAATAAAATTCCCTTCTTTGGTATTTGCCTAGGCATGCAATGTGCCGTGATTGAGTTTGCGCGTCATGTCGCAGGATTGACCGAGGGAAATAGCGCTGAATTTGACCCCGAAACACCCCAGCCCGTGATTGATCTCTTACCAGGGCAGCGTCATCTTCGTGACAAAGGCGCGACCATGCGTCTTGGGGCCTACCCCTGTCAGGTGGATAAAGAAAGTGCTGCCTATGAAATCTATGAGAAACTTTCGATTTCGGAACGTCATCGTCATCGTTATGAGGTCAATAATACCTATCGTCCTCAATTGGAAAAAGCTGGACTTACTTTTTCTGGTCTTTCTCCAGATGGTGAGTTGGTTGAAATGGTTGAGATCTCTGATCATCCCTGGTTTGTGGGTGTGCAATTTCATCCAGAATTTAAGTCACGTCCACAATCACCTCATCCCTTATTTGAAGGCTTTATTCGTGCAGCACAAGTGGCCGCACTGCCCCTCGCCTTAAAATCTGAAAAATCACGTTTCCGTTCCTAAAACACTCATGTCGAATGAAATTTTAGAAGAAGGCATCCGTGTCTTGCGTATTGAATCCGAGGCGATTGCGGGTTTGATTAAACGTCTGGATCAACGTTTTGTTGATGCGGTCATGCTTTGTTGTGCATGTGAAGGCCATGTTGTGGTGATCGGCATGGGAAAATCTGGATTGATTGGAAAAAAAATAAGCGCAACTTTTGCCAGCACGGGTACACCGGCCTTTTTTATGCACCCTTCAGAGGGCATTCATGGTGATTTGGGGATGATCTCAAAAAATGACATTGTGCTTATGATTTCAAACAGCGGAGAAACAGAAGAAATCCTTCGTATCTTACCCTCTCTTAAACGGCTTGCCTTGAAACTCATTACACTCACGGGAAACATAAAATCTACATTGGCCAAACAAAGTCATGTCGTTTTGGATGTCTCTGTTGATGAAGAAGCCTGTTCACTCGGTCTGGCACCCACGGCCAGTACAACAGCCACACTTGCGATGGGCGATGCCTTGGCGGTGGCTTTGCTTGAGAAACGCGGTTTTCGAAAAGAAGATTTTGCTTCTTTTCATCCAGGTGGGAGTTTGGGACGTAATCTATTACTTAAAGTTGAAGATGTCATGCATAAAGGCGTCGCAATTCCAAAGGTTTTTGAAAACACCCCCATGAACGAAGTGGTCCTTGAAATGACGGAAAAAAAATTAGGCATGACGACGGTACTCGACGCTGAAAACAAATTGATTGGCATAATCACAGATGGAGACCTACGTCGCTTTTTTAAATCGGGGGCTCAAGAATCAAAAAATCTCTTTTCAGAGCCTGCAAAAACCGCGATGAGTTTGCAGCCAAAAATGATACAGAAAGATGCCTTGGCTGCGGAAGCGATCCACATGATGGAAAGTAGCGCGATTACCGTTCTGATTTCGGTGGATGCAAGAGGTGATATCGATGGGATTCTTCACATGCATGACCTAATAAAAAAAGGGGCTTTATAGTCCTTTATCGCTATACTAATGATGGTACTGTATCTTTAACAGATCAGTAATAAATATCATTGATTTAAACCTTTCTGAAAAACGAACAGATACTTCATGAAGTACTCCAAACGGTTTATCCGAAACTTCTTATTACTGCTCTTAAAGTTACTTGGGATTTGTACACGCCTACTGCCTTGGCGTCTGGGGGTACATTTTGGTGGCGTCTTAGGAACCCTTGCTTTCTATTTGTTGAAACGTGAACGAAAACGCTCACATGAGGGCTTAAAAGTCGCATTTGGGGGAGAAAAATCCGATCGGGCTTTGCGAATTATTGCGAGAGCAAATTTTTGTAACCTTGGAAAAGGTCTGATTGAGATTCTAAACCTACATACTTTAAATAAAAAACAACTGGAAAACTATATTTCCCTGGAAGGAGAAGAATACCTAAAAGCTGCGACGGTGTCTGGCAAAGGAGTGATCTTGATTACTGGACATATTGGCAATTGGGAGCTCATGGCCGCCGCCCTTTCGATGCGAGGTTACCGACTGCATGTTATTGCGGCACCTCTTTATGATCCCCGCATTGACGAGTTGATTATCCGGCTTCGTGCTGATTTTAATGTTGAAACCATTAGCCGAGGCAGTCCTTCCTCTTCTAGAAAAATTTTGTCTGTCTTAAAAAGCAAGGAGATTTTGGGACTCTTGATTGATCAAGACACCCGTGTTGATGGTGTTTTTGTAAACTTTTTTAATAAAAAAGCCCATACTCCGGCAGGTGCAGCACAACTGGCCTTGCGAAGCGGAGCTGAGACGATGATGTGTTTCGTCACCCGTCTGCCTGGGGATAGACATCGGATTACCATCGAAAAGCCGATGCATCTTTATCGCAGTGGGAATAAAAACCAAGACATCGAAAATAACACCGCCATGTTTACAGCCCGGATCGAAGAGCATGTCAAACAATATCCTGAACAATGGGTCTGGATGCACCGCCGTTGGAGAACAAAACCCGAAGAAATTTCACGGGATAGAGAGACAAGATGAACCTGCCCAACATACTCACAGTTTTTAGAATTGTATTGATTCCCTTTTATATTTTGGCTTTTTATGAAAGGTCTTATGACGCTTCGCTCATCGCAGCGGCAATTTTTACCATTGCCTCTCTGACCGACTTTCTCGACGGATATCTGGCCAGAATGCGTTCAGAAGTGACACAGTTTGGTAAATTTTTAGATCCCATTGCAGACAAGCTTTTGATTTTGTCTGCGTTGATTCTCTTGGTGGGAATTAACCGTGTTCCCGCTTGGTTGGCCATCATCATTATTGGCCGAGAACTGACCATGACGGGCTTTCGTGCGATTGCGGCCTCAGAAGGAATCGTTATCTCAGCTGAAGGAACAGGGAAGATCAAGATGTTTTTTCAGACGGTCTCTGTCATTATTTTGACGATAGATTTTGAAAACCCGCTTTACCATCAAACGGGGATGTTTTTACTCTTATTTGCGATGGCCTTGGCCATTTTTTCTGCCTTTCAGTACTTTTTCAAATTTGGTCGAAGCCTGAAGTTGATGGATGTCAAATAGTTTCCTCATATTTTTACAAGGTTTTTATTGACATAACTTATTGTTATTATTATAGTTTTATCTTTTAAAACTTGATCCATTTCAATTTGTTTCTTAGTATTGAAACCCGCCTTCAAATCAAATATCGGGGTGAGTATTTTTTTATCCCTTAAATTCCTAAAACACCCAAAGAAATAAAGGAGCTGCTATTCTTATAGTCGGAATGATTTTTGCAAACTACTTGGTTGGGTCGCTTCCTTTTGGTTTAATCGTATCAAAAATACTTCAAGGGGCTGACCCGAGAAAGCAGGGAAGTGGCAACATTGGAGCGACCAATGTCTTACGTGTCGTTGGGAAAAAAGCGGCTGGCATTACTTTGCTCTGCGATTTACTTAAAAGTCTTCCCTTAATCATCGCTGCACAGCAAATGGGATTTAATGAAAGAGCGGTCCTGTTCATTGCGGTCGCAGGAATATTGGGACATATCTTCTCTGTCTTTTTGAAGTTCAAGGGAGGAAAAGGGGTCGCGGCCAGTTTTGGGATCGTCCTTGTCCTGGCACCTCATGTTGCCTTGATTGGGTTGTTGTTGTGGGGAGGTGGCGTATTTTTCGGAAAGTATTCTTCGGTCGGGGCTTTAGCTGCTTTTGGCGCTTTGCCTTTGATTGCCTTTTTTCTCAATGGAAGCTCGGATTTTCTCCTTTTTACGGGCTTTGTGAGTTTTCTGGTCTACTTTCGACATTTAGGCAATATTCGTCGTCTCATTCAAGGCGTAGAAGGGAAAATATAGACCCATCGGAAAAATGGAGTGCACAAAGGTTCAAGCTTTCCTTGCTATTTTCCCACCTGATTCTCGTCTCATTTTTATCTCTTTTCTTTTTTGAATTAGACGTCTTAGCGCAGCAAACAAGAACTCAAAATAAAACCATTCAAGAAGATTCCTCAGATCCCTTTTCAGGCCTCCAAGGTGTTTCTGATTTTGAATTCGATTTTTCAAATGACTTAAAAATGAGTCCTTCAGATATCCCGGTTCAAGAACCAGAGGCCAGTATTTTCATCTCACCTTTTTTAGAAAAAAAGATCGAAGATGCTGCAGAATCGTATATTGATAATTTTACAGCACAGTCCTCCAATACTGAAACAAAAGAGTCTGTACAGCTTGAAATTCAGCCCGAAACATCTCCGGTTACACCAGTGCTTACTCCAAATTTTGAGCCTGAATTCCCTGAATCTCCCAAAGACCTGCCAGTTTTAATTCCTCCTGCGCCGCTTTCTATTCCTCCAAAACAAAAAAAAATCACTAGACCAAAAAAAATAGTGCTTAAAACGAAGATTCCCACAATAGAAAAATTACTTAAGACAGGAGATTTGGATCAGGTCATTGTTGAGCAGGGCATAGAACGCTCGGATCGCATTGCAAGTTATCTCTTATTGGAAGCCAAAACAGCACTCGATCAAGGGAAGGAAGAAAAGGCCTTCAAGCTGGGGAAGATGGCTGGGTCTGTTTCGCCACTTTCTCCCATTCCTTCTTTTTTTATGGCGAAGGCCATCTGGCAAACACAGCCTTTTAATCTTATCTCTATAATGGCGCATTATATGACAGGGCTTCGTTTATTATTTGGAGATTTTTTATTCATGCTTCCTATTTTAAGCCCCATACTACTCCTTCTTTTACTTGCCATTTTTTTCAGTGTCTTGACCTTTATTCTCTATTCTCTTTTTTCTTATGCATCGATTTGGGTTCATCAGATTACTGAAGTTTCACGAGGTTATCTCCATTTCATTCCGGCTGCTTTTATTTTTGCGCTTTTATTTTTTATGCCCCTGCTCATGGGTTTTCCGGTGCTTTGGTTCTTCTTTTTTGCGTTTATTTTCTTTTGGGGATTTTATAGTCGTCTTGAAAAAATGTTTGTTTTGGGTTTTATTGTGACCCTAGGTACCAGCACTTGGCTTCTGCCTTTTTTATTAACCTTATTTACGGCAAACGGATCACTTCTGCTCAATGAAATGTCTCGCAATCATCATTCCGATTTTCTCTGGACGCCTCCTCCTCTTGAATTAAAAAATGCCGGTTGGGAAGGTTTATTTATTGGTGCATCTTATGAGTCACAGCGCGGGAATTATAAAAGTGCGGCAAGCTACTACAAAAATGCCTTAGAAGCGGAATCGAACTCTCCAAAAATTCTGAACAACCTTGGAAACCTTTCATATTATTCAAAGGATTATGATCAAGCCATCCTCTATTATCAGCAAGCCATCAAGGCTGAGCCTTCACTCGTTTCTGCTTATTATAATTTGAGTCAAACGTATCGAGAAATGCTTCTTTTTGAAAAAGGAGATGCCATTTTTGAGAAGGCTAGCAAGATCAGCGTACAAAAAACAGAAAGCTATGCAATGAAATCAGAACATTATCCCGACTATCCCGTCATTGAAGAACGTTTTACAAAAGCTGATCTATGGAAACGTCTCTTAAATGAAACGGGGAGTGAAGTGGGTTTTGATCAACGTATTTGGCAAGGCATGGTGGGGAATATTTCATTGAGTAACGCACCTTTTCTCAGTGTTTCGTGGATGCTTCTATTAAGTTTTTTTGGTTTTTTATATGCCAAATTTTTTAGCGGGAAACAGTGCGCTTTTTGTAAAGTAGCCATTTGTAAACGCTGTGTAAAACGCCTGTTTAGTTATCAGATTTGCCGTCCCTGTGAAATGCGCTTTATCACTGTGAGACGAAAAAGTGATTTTGCCAGCGTAGAAAATGCAATAAAAAGGGTTCCTTCCTGGATGTATCCCGTTTTTTTAATCCCAGGCGGGGGACATTTAGTCATCAAAAAAACAAAAACAGGTTTTTTTATATTGGTGCTCTTTTTTCTTGCCTTGAGCACAATTATCTTTGGAGAATTCCTCGTTCCACCGACGGAATGGTATTTACATAGCGCAGAATCTTTATTGCCTAAAATGAGCCTTCTTTTACTCTACTTCATCGCATTTCTTGATTTATTTCTTAAAAGGAGTGCGAATAAATGGCTTTAAAGGGTTCTATTCAAGAGTTTGGTCTATCCGAAATCTTCCAACTTATTTTTCACCAGCAAAAAGAAGGGGTGCTTCTACTGCAAAAGGACAAAGTAGAGATCTCTATTTGTTTTAAAGAAGGGAAGATTATCAGGGCTTATGAGGGGAACTCTGACGAACAGCTCGGACAAAGATTACGCAAAGCCGAAATTCTGACAGAAGACCAAGTCGTCATTGCCAGGTATCGGCAGGAAAATACAAAAAAATCATTAGAAAGTGTCCTTGTCGATCTCGAATTTCTTCCGGCGACAGAATTAAAACGCCTGACACGCCTTTTTACTGAAGAGACGATTTTTAAGCTTTTTGACTGGGATTCAGGGGAATATGCCTTTGAACAAAAAGACATCGACTGTAATCCACGTATCGTGCACGCAATGGACACACAATTTATCCTCATGGAGGCTGTTCGTCAGATTGATGAATGGCCAATGTTAATTAAAAAAGTCCCCTCCAGAAAATCAGTTTTTGAAAAAATAGAAGTTTCTGTAGAAGAATCAATAAACAAAGAAGAGGCTCCTAAGTCAATAGAAGCTGCCGAGGATTTTTTTGGTGATTTAGAGAA
>JAADHI010000038.1 GCA_013151935.1 Candidatus Manganitrophaceae bacterium | reverse complement strand
ACCGTGCCATACTTCGCGTCCATGGCATCAACTTGTCGGATGGCTTCATCAATTTCCGATGATGTTCTGGAAATTTGATCTTTGAAGTCAGTTTTCCCATTTAAAAACCCATAAGATAGACCACGATGTTGTGGCACCTTCTCAAGCAACCCTTTCATCGGACTAAGGTAAGTCACCCCAATGACTTCTTTTTCGGCAAAGGTAATGGCTTTATTTTTATCTCCGACCAGCAAGTAGAGGTTGATCACCGCAGGCACTAACAACGCAATACCACACAGAATCAATTTGTGGCTAATTTTCATATCTAGAAAAAACTGCTTCATCTTGGTCTCTCCCTTTTATTTTCCCAATGACCCCGATTCAGTTTTGATGCAATCGGCTTTTGACGGGATCTTCCCCTCTTACGATCTTTTCAAACTTTTGTTATCTGCTCTATCGACAGGTTCAAGACAAAACTTTAGCTTTTTGTATTACTTATTAGAGTGCATCTCACAAAAAAAGTTTTTTATAGGTCTTTTGCTAATTAAATGTTAGCAGAGAAACTGTAAATTTCAGGGAAGAAGTTGGAAGATAATTAAGAAAATACAGAAAGAAAAAGAGTGTGATAAATCTAAACGGACGCGATTTCGTCTGCAATTTTTTCTGCCGCGCCCACAGGGTCAGAATCACCACAAATCGGACGACCAATCACCAAATAGTCTGCGCCCTGAGAAATGGCTTGGGCTGGTGTCATTGTTCTGCGTTGATCGTCCTCAGAAACTTCAGACCAGTCTGGCCGAATACCAGGGATGACCAATGTCAAACTATTACCAAAATGTTTTTTCAAGGCAGCGGCTTCATATGCTGAGGCCACCACCCCTGCCGCACCCGCGTCTTTTGCAAGGGCCGCCAAACCTAAGACCTGCTCTTGTAGCGCTGCTTTGTCTGAAGCTTCCGCTTCTGCGGGGCTTTGACTGGTGAGTGCTGTCACACCTAAGATTTCAGTGCCACCAGGCATGGCATCTACAACACTTTTGAGCACCCGTAAACCACCTGAGCTATGTACAGTCAGAAATCGAAGTTCAGGGGCCTTTTTATGGAGTACCGCTGCAGCACTGCCCACCTGCATGGGGGTGTCGTATAGTTTTAAATCCAAAAAAATATTAGCAGTGCCAGAGATGTCCGAAATTCGCTCAAGGAGAGGCAGGCCTTCCCGAATAAAAAGCGTCAGCCCGACTTTGAAAATACCCACATGGGTTTTGAGTTTCTGAATATAAGGCCGCGCCATCTCGAATGAGGGAAAATCTAACGCAAGAATGATGCGGTCTTTGGCGTCCAATGTGCTTCGATTCAAGGGGATAACCTCCACATTATTTTATTGAGCAAGCGTGACCATATTACGAGAGGGCAATTTTGAAATCAAGTCATCTCCTGCCTCCCACACAATGGGATTTCTTGACATCAAATTTTAAAGCCCTTAGGATGTGTCTCGCTTTTGACGGGAACCAAAAATTACTTTTAGGGATGATGATTCGATGAAGATTGCGGTAATCGGTGCGGGCAGTTGGGGCACAGCATTGGCCTGGCTTTTGAGTCATAACAAACACGAGATCTCCCTCTGGGCCTATGAAGACGCCGTCACGGAAACAATCAAAAAAACACGTGAAAACACATCCTACTTACCCGGCATCAAACTGAATCAATCCATTGCCCCAACATCAAATATAGAACAAGCCCTTTATGAGGCCACGTGGGTGCTTTTTGTTGTTCCTTCTCACGTTTCTCGCAATGTGCTCACAACAATGCGACCTTATCTCTCGGCCACAACCCCCATTGTCAGTGCGACTAAGGGCATTGAACGAAAGACATTGATGCTGGTTTCTGAGGTGATCTGCGAAGTCCTCGAACGGAAAAACAGCCAGCAGGTCGCAGTCTTATCAGGCCCCAGTTTCGCAAAAGAATTGGTGCAGTCCAACCCGACTGCGGTTTCTCTTGCGACAAAAAATACACGACTCGCCCGGCGTATCGAAAATGCCTTTTCGACTCCCTTTTTCCGGATGTTTTTATCCTCAGATTTAGTCGGCGTTCAGTTGGGCGGAGCCCTCAAAAATGTCATCGCTCTTGCGGCAGGTGGGGCGGATGGTTTGGGTTTTGGATACAATACAAAAGCCATTTTATTAACACGCGGTCTTTCCGAAATGGCCCGTCTTGGCATTGCGATGGGGGCAGACATCAATACGTTTTACGGGCAATCCGGCATGGGGGATCTTTTTTTAACTTGCGGGGGCAGCCTCTCCAGAAACCGAGCCGTCGGTGAGAAAATTGGTACGGGAGAATCCCTTGAGTCCATACAAAAATCGATGAACATGGTCGCCGAAGGCGTCTACACAACTCAATCCGCACTGGCGCTCTCTCAGAAATATCAAGTCGATATGCCCATCGTCCACGAGATTCATCGTGTGTTATTTGAAGGGAAAGCCCCCAGACAAGCGGTCATGGATCTCATGGCCTTGGCACGTGGGGAAGAAATCCCCCTCGAAGTGAAACGGGTAAGCGTACGGACTTAAAGGGCTGATGCACACGACGCGATCAGGCGAATTATGGACATTTTCAAGAGAAGCTCAGGACAACATTCCCTCATTTGCTTGCTTTTTCATCCTCTAAACGCGTAGTATCCCAACTCGTATGTCATCTAAATTTTCCTCCCTACCGATTCCACCGCTCGTACTCAAAGGCATTGCCCAAATCGGCTACACGAATTGTACGCCCATTCAAGATGAAACCCTGCCCATTACGCTCACGGGCAACGATGTCGCCGGACAAGCACAAACCGGTACGGGAAAAACCGCCGCTTTTTTGATTGCCCTTTTCACGCGTTTATTGGAAAAATCACCCAGACCCATTTCAAAACGGGCTTCGCCACGTGCAATGATCATTGCCCCAACGCGTGAGTTGGCCATACAAATCTACAATGAAGCCGAGGCTATTGGAACTGCAACAGATTTTAGCATTCTCGCGGTTTATGGCGGGGTTGATTATGAAAAACAACGCACGGCACTTTCTGAGGGATGCGACATCCTCATCGGCACACCTGGACGATTAATTGATTATTTCAAGCAAAAAGTCTATGACTTAAGGCGTGTGGATGTCTTGGTGATTGACGAAGCTGACCGCATGTTTGACATGGGCTTTATTGCCGATTTGCGGTACCTGCTGCGTCGTCTGCCGCCCTACAAACAACGTCAGTCCATGCTTTTTTCTGCCACGCTCTCCTTTCGTGTGATGGAAATGGCCTACGAACACATGAACAACCCCGTGAAGATTGAAGTAACTCCTGAACAGCTTACGGCCGAACGCATTGAGCAAATTCTTTTCCATGTCGAACGCTCGCGAAAGCTCTCTCTTTTATTAGGTCTTTTTAAACGAGAGACCTGGCAACGCACCCTCATTTTTGTCAATACAAAACACCAAGGCGAAACCCTTGCTCGACGCCTCACAGAACAAGGCTATCCCGCAAAAGCCATTACAGGCGATTTGCCGCAGAAAAAACGGCTTCGATTTTTAGAACAATTTAAAGCCGGGGAGATGCCAATTCTCGTCGCCACCGATGTGGCTTCCAGAGGACTTCACATTGATGGCGTCGATCTTGTGGTCAATTATGACTTCCCGCAAGACCGTGAAGCCTATGTGCACCGTATCGGTCGCACAGCACGGGCAGGCGCACTCGGAAAGGCCATCAGCCTCGCCGATGAAGAATATGTCATGAGTTTAGAAGAAGTCGAAAGCTATATTGGGAAAAAGATCCCCGTTGAATGGCCCGAAGATGACCTTTTTATCAAACCCAAATATGTCCCACGTCCCAAAATACAGCCAAACCGCCCCACACATCAGAAAAACAAAACAAAACCTCAAAACAAAAATCAGACAAAATCAACCCCACAACACAAGAACCGACCCAGGCGACCAGAAGCAAAAAAATAAGCTTAAGCTTCAGATTTCGATTAAAAAAACGTCCGTCTTCGAATAAATGGTTTTTTGAAAATCATTTTTGTTTTGCTTTTCTTGAAAAACTTCGGTATTTTCAAAAGACTCAACCAACAGATATTTTTGATCATCTGCACTGACTGAATCAAAAATAAAATATCCCTCGGAGGTAAAATGAGCGATCTTAAAAAGATCCGCTTCGTTTATATCCTATTTCTGACGGTTTTTTTTGCAGGATGCAGCCTATTTCTAGGGACGCCCCTGGATCAGCTTCATGGTCTCTCCTCGCCACAAAACCGCATTTCCAAAACAAAGGAACTGGCAACGGTCAGCTATCAACACGATGTAAAACCAATTCTTGAGTCACGCTGCGTTGTGTGTCATGGGTGTTACGATTCTCCTTGCCAACTGGATTTGAGTTCACATGAAGGCATCGAACGCGGTGCCCATAAAACGAATGTCTATCAAAAAGGACGGCCATTCGCCATCAAACCCACCCGTCTTTTTACAGATGCCCATACGCCTGCCGAGTGGCGAAAACTCAAATTTTTCCCCGTACTCAATGAACGCAATCAAACAAAAAAAGCAAACCTTGAGGCAAGTTTAATGTACAAAATGCTGCGACTGAAACGAGAATACCCGCAGCCCAAGGTGAGCCCTCTTCCACCCAGTTTGGGTTTTTCGCCTCATCGAAAACAATCCTGTCCCAAAATCGAGGAATTTGACGCTTTTGCACTCGACTTTCCTTCAGCGGGGATGCCTTACGGTCTTCCCGATTTGACAGACGATGAATACAATACCTTGGTCACTTGGTTAAAAGAAGGGGCAGTAAACGACGAAACAGATGTTCTATTGTCTTCTGCCAGCAAAGCAGAGCTGTCAGCATGGGAGCGTTTCTTAAATGACGATCGCCTCAAAGTGCAATTGATGAGTCGCTATCTTTACGAACATCTCTTTTTGGCGAACCTTTATTTTGATAATCTCCCCCCACGACATTTTTTCAAATTGGTGCGATCTCGTACCCCGCCGGGTGAAGCCATTGATCTGGTCGCAACACGTCGCCCCTATGATGACCCAAAAGTGACGCGGGTTTATTATCGTCTTCAGTCGGTTCGCAGCAGTATTTTGGCAAAAACCCACATGCCTTATTTACTAAATCAACAACGCATGCATCGTTATACGGAACTCTTTTTATCACCAGAATACAAGGTGAAAATATTGCCTTCATATGAGGCGAAGACCGCTTCTAACCCTTTTGAGACCTTCAGCGCCATCCCCGCAAAATCGCGTTATCGTTTTTTGCTCGATGAAGCAGAGTTTTTGATCATGAATTTTATTAAGGGGCCGGTCTGTCGCGGACAGTCGGCGCTTAATGTGATTAACGAGCGTTTTTGGCTTGTTTTTATCAATCCAGAACATCCTATGCTTGAGCTTGCGGATAATTTTTTAGCCAAAGAAATACAAAACCTGAGTCTCCCCGCGGCGGAAACAAGTAATGCCTTACCCATTACAACCTGGTTGAAATATTCAGCCTTAGAAAAGAAATACGCGGACGCCAAAGTTGAGGCCATGAGAGCATTTTTTGACGGCACCCAGAAAATATCACTGGATCTTATTTGGGATGGTGAAGGAAAAAATGACAATGCCGCTCTCACTATTTTTCGACATTTTAATAATGCGACGGTTGTAAAAGGTTTTGTCGGAGATGAACCTAAAACGGTGATGGTCTTGGGTTATCTCTTACTTGAGCGCATCCATTATTTGCTGGTCTCGGGGTACGACATTTATGGCAATATCGGACATCAGATTAATTCTCGTCTGTATATGGATTTTTTGCGTATGGAGGGTGAGTTTAATTTCCTCACACTGCTTCCAGAGAAAATCCGTGTCAAACAGTGGGAACACTGGTATCGGGAAGCAAAACCTCAAGCCCTGAATTACGGAAAAGTTTACAGTGATCGTCTGGGCCGAGACTCAGATATTCAGTATAAAACAAAAAATCCTAAATCAGAATTATTAGACATGCTAAAAAACCATCTCTCTCCTGCATTAAATCGAGACCATGAAATTAAGACGACGGGTGATCTTCAGGTGGATCAACAACTGAAGCGTTTATCACAAATAGAGGGTCCATCGGTTTTTTTATTACCGCAATCTGCAATACTTTACATTGAAGATTTACCTTTCCCTGTTTATACCCTGATTCATAACAACGGGATGAAAAATATATCAGAGCTTTTTGGAGATGACGATAGATTGCTGCCAGAAGAAGACAACTTGACCCTTGTACAGGGTTTTTTAGGGGCCTATCCCAACGCATTTTATCGTATCGCTCAACATGAACTTAAAGCTTTTGTCGATGCAGTTGAAGGACTTGAGCGAGAAGAAGATTATCAGGCTTTGCTCGCACGTTTTGGGGTGAGGCGAAATGATCCTGATTTTTGGAAACACAGTGATGAGGTTCAAATGGCCTATTATCAATCCGCTCCGATTGAGGCCGGTCTATTTGATTACAGTCGCTTAGAAAACAGGTAGTCACAAAATACTTTGAAAAAATGAAGGAGAATGTTTTGATTTTAATTCGGTATTTTATTTGCGTTCCACTGGTTTTATGCAGCCTTATTTCTTTTGTTGCAGCGGAACCTCCTATGCGGCTTCAAACCCAAAGTGTCATTTCTCTTGGCTTAGCACGGCAGGCTGCAGAAGCTGCGCTGAAACAATGCAAATCAGATGGCTATAAAGTAAGTGTCGCGGTTGTTGGTCCTGCGGGCGTGCTGAAGGTCTTGCTGCGAGCGGATGGAGCAGGGCCACACACCATTGATAGCAGCAAAAAAAAGGCTTATACCGCTGCCAGTATGCGGCGCGCCACAAGTTTTTTTTCGGATTTGATTGAAAAAAAACCAGACTTGGCTGGATTGCGAGATATGAATAAAGACATCCTGATTTTGGGCGGTGGTTTACCCATTGTCATCGCAGGAGAAATTGCGGGAGGCATTGGCGTCGGTGGCGCGCCGGGCTCACATTTGGATGAGGCTTGCGCCCAAGCAGGTTTAAGACAAATCGGCGCAGATTCTAAAAAGTAAAAGCGTTCTGAGACCAAGGGCCTTACGCTCTTACATCAGCTTGTATTTTCTGAAAACCTTAAAAATCATCTCGGTCTCGTGACCTTTTCGTCTTAAGAAATCAAAGGCCCTGCGCTGGGCGTTTTTTTCTTTAAGCTGGCTGGGATCGGAATACCGATGAAGGAGTGTTTTTTCGACTTCGTCTGCACGATCCCTCACATTTGAAATCTTTTGAAGGTGGGCTGCAACATCAGCAGAGGGAATGCCTTTTTTGAGAAATTCCTGACGCAGCCGCAAAGGGCCAAAATGATGATGCTCAATACGAAACCTCGACCAGGTTTCGAGAAACCGGGTGTCATCAATGAGGTTCATGACTTCTAATTCGTGGATGATTTCTGAAACTGTGGATTTAGAAAATCCTTTTTGATACAGCTTTTCTGCAAGCTCGTGACGGCTGTGATCTCGTCTTGAGAGGCAGCGAAGCGCCACTTTTTTTGCAGCAGGAAGATTATCCTCAAAAACGGTCGATTTCAAATTCTGTCTCACCATCACCAGCACCAGCACCAGCACCTTCCTGCTGAGTGTCTTCCCAACTGTCACTGGTGGACTGAATCCCTTTAACTTTCAGGGCGAAGTCTTCCGGTGTACTTGTCCATTTTAGGGCTTCTTCATAAGAAATGAGTCCATTCTGGTAGTGCTCATAGATCGATTGGTCAAAGGTCTGCATCCCGTATTGCGTTTTTCCCGCTGCAATCACGTCTTTAAGCGTGCGCGTTTTTTTGGCATCGGTAATGGCCTCGCAAACGGTTTGTGTGCCCAGCAAAATTTCCACTGCGGGAACCCGACCTTCTCCTTCAGCCCGTGGAATAAGACGCATGGAAATGATGCCTTTTAAGACAGTGGAGAGTTGCATACGGACTTGATCATGATGGTAAGGCGGAAAAACGGAGACGATACGGTTGATGGTTTCTGTTGCATCCAGGGTATGCAGGGTGCTTAAGACCAAATGTCCTGTTTCTGCCGCAGTGAGCGCGGTGCTGATGGTTTCAAAATCACGCATTTCTCCGACCATAATGACATCGGGATCTTGTCGAAGCGCAGCACGCAATGCGCCGCCAAAGGACTCGGTGTCTTGTCCTATTTCACGTTGGCTGACAATGCCTTTTTTGTCCCGGTGAAGAAACTCAATGGGATCCTCGATCGTAATAATGTTCACCGTTCGGGAAGTATTGATGATGTCGACCATCGCAGCCAAGGTTGTGGATTTTCCGCTACCCGTGGTTCCTGTGACAAGGACGAGGCCGCGCTGTTCCTTTGCTAGTTTGTGAATAGCCTCTGGAAGCACCAAATCTTGCAGAGATAAGATACGACTTGGGATGACCCGAAAGACCGCACCAACTGTCCCGCGTTGCATGAAGATGCTCACCCGAAAGCGTCCGAGCCCCGCAGCGCTGTAGGCCAAGTCAATTTCGTGGTCTTGCTTAAAGGTTTCACGCTGGGCAGGACTTAAGACGGAGTAGGCCAAGGCGGTCACGTCGTCCTTATTCATTCTTTGAAATTGGCCCAAGGGTGTCAGCATGCCGTTGATGCGCGCCATCGGGGTCGCACCCACCTTGACATGAAGATCTGATGCCCCCTGTTCGATAGAGGCCTTGAGTAAGGTGTCAACATTCATCGTCCCGCTCCCTTAGGGTGTTTCTAGGGCCGACGTTTTCGAATAAGAGGTTTAGTTTTTTCCCTCTTTTGGAAGCGGCAGGCCCGCTGCTTCGCGGATGATTTTTTCTATTTCCGCGGCCATTTTAGGATTCTCGGTTAATGTCTTTACCGCGTTGTCTCGCCCCTGTCCGAGACGTTGCCCCTTGTAAGAATACCAGGCCCCGCTTCGGTCGGCGATACGGCTTTCGATGGCTAAATCCAGTAATTCGCCCATCTTGGAGATCCCAACATTAAAGAGTACATCAAACTCGGCTTTACGGAAAGGGGGAGACACTTTGTTTTTCACGACCTTGACACGCACACGATTACCTAAAGCCTCCTGCCCATCTTTCAGGGTTTCAATCCGGCGAATGTCCATACGGACAGAGGAATAAAACTTGAGCGCATTACCACCCGTGGTGGTTTCAGGATTGCCAAACATGACCCCAATTTTCATGCGAATCTGGTTGATAAAAATGACGCTGGTTTTGGAGCGTGAAATCGCAGCGGTGAGTTTACGCAGCGCTTGTGACATGAGTCGGGCTTGCAAACCCATGTGGGAGTCACCCATTTCTCCTTCGATTTCCGCACGGGGCACGAGTGCTGCCACCGAGTCAACAACAACAACATCCAATGCGCCGCTCCTGACCAGGGTTTCGGTAATCTCAAGGGCCTGTTCTCCGGTATCGGGTTGAGAAATCAGCAGGTCATCGCTCTTGACACCCAGTCGCCCTGCATAATGGATATCTAAGGCATGCTCAGCGTCAATAAAAGCGGCTATACCGCCTTGTTTTTGGGCCTCAGCAATGATGTGAAGCGTGAGCGTCGTTTTGCCCGATGATTCCGGTCCAAAAATCTCGATGACACGACCACGAGGCACACCCCCCACACCCAAGGCGATGTCGAGTCCCAATGAGCCGGTGGAAATGACAGGGATGTTTGCGGCGATATCATCCGCACCAAGACGCATGATGGCGCCCTTCCCAAACTGGCGTTCAATTTGAGACATGGCCAATTCAAGCGCACCTTGTTTATTATTTTCTTTTATCGTTTTTTCTGCCATATCTTCTCCTTAAACATGCTGTCGGTTGGGTCGATTTTTGAGTGATGAGGTCTTCAGTCTTTTTGACTTGATTGCCTCTCTTATATCATGTCCAAGGTCTTTTTTTAAGGGGTTTTATCAGGGATCTCAGATAAGTGAGCAGTATTTCCAAGGCAATCTGAGTTGCCTCGGATTGGATGGTCTTTCGATCGCCGGAGAGGCGGAAGCGTTTTACCTCTGTTTCATTCTGATGAGCGAGGGCAATAAAAACAAGGCCGACAGGTTTTTCATCACTTCCGCCCTCGGGGCCTGCGATCCCTGTCACAGAAAGCCCGAGGGCTACTTTTTCATTTTTGCGAATACCCTCGGCCATGGCTTGCGCGACTTCAGCTGAAACAGCGCCTTTTGCCTCAATGAGTTCCTCCGGCACAGATAAAATCCGGGTTTTGGCGGCATTGCTATACGTAATAACACCCGATTCAAAATAGCCTGAAGCCCCCGCAACTGCTGTCATTTGGCTTGCGATTTGTCCGCCAGTGCAGGACTCTGCTGTCGCGAGCCTTAAATGATGTTCTTGGAGTAGTCCCCCTATTTGTAGGGGCAAGGCTTTCTCATGATGACTGAGATTTGTCTCTTTCAATTTTTCACATCCAATGTCTCACAGACTATAAGATAAACACCCTGACAAGGTGAAGCAGGCCCAGGCTATAGAGGGCGGCAATCACATCATCCACCATGACGCCCCAGCCCCCGGGCAACTTTTCAAAAATCTTAATCGGCGGTGGTTTTACAATGTCAAAAATACGAAAAACAATGAGCCCTGCGAGCAACCACGGCCATGTCTGAGGCAAAAAGTAAGAAACCAAAAAAACAGCCAGCACTTCGTCAATGACAATGTGACTGGCATCTTTGCGTTTAAAAAAGCGTTCTGAAACATTTGAAGCCCAGACGCCAAGGAAGAAGAGTACAATAAGGACCACAAGATAGGGAAAAAGTGGTAGCGCGCGAAAGGGAAGAAAGAGCATCAGACCTGCGATGCTTCCAATCGTTCCGGGAAATCGGGGGAAGTACCCAATACCACCGCAGGTTGAGATCCAAACCGCCCACTTCACAAAATAGCCTTTTAAGGGATTTCTAAATTTAATGATAAAAGGGGTAATTTTACGATCCAAACCCAGAGAAGTCAAGAAGGTCCTCCCCCTGTGCCTGAGGTAGTGGATCAGGCGTGTTTTTAAACTGAATTTTCTCTAGACCTCTCCATTGGATGCTGGGATAAAATATTGATATTTCATTGCAGATGGGGGTAGAATATCGTCGGTTTTATTCAATTGGAGGTAGTAGATGCAAAAAATAAGGATACTCGTTTCCCTCTTACTTCTGACACATTTCTTTTCTGCCGGAGATGTGTTGTTTGCGGGCGAAGGAGAGACGCTTGCCATAGTCGGTGGAGTTCCGATTACAAAGGATCTTTTTGAAAAACGGATGAGTCGCCTGACGAATGAACAACAGGGTGATTTTACGACCTACGAGATGAAAAAAGAACTCTTGGATATGTTGATTGCGACTGAAGTCCTTCATCAAGAAGGTGTGCGTCGTGGTTTAGACAAAGATGCGGCCATTCAAGCCCAGGTCAAAGAATTTTTGGAGTCTATTTTGGTTCGAGAGGTAGTCAACCTCATCAACAGAGATGTGATTACCGATGCTAATATGAAAGCCTATTATAAAAAAAATCTGGCGATGTTTGGTGAAGTCCGTGCCAATCACGTCTTGGTAAAGACAGAAAAAGAGGCTTTGGACGTCAAAACAAAACTTGCAGGTGGCGCTGATTTTGCTACGATAGCAAAAGAGGTTTCTATCGATCCTGCCAGCGCAGCACGAGGAGGAGATCTCGGATTTTTCACCAAAGATCGCATGGTTGAACCTTTTTCAAAGGTGGCGTTTGCGCTTAAAAAAGGGGAAATCAGTAACCCGGTAAAAAGTCCTTTCGGTTTTCATATTATCCAGAAAGTTGAATCCCGTGAGCCAGGAGCGTTTGAATCCTTGACTCCAACCCAGGTTCAGAACATGCGCGGCATTATGATCAATTCAGAAATTGACATGTTGAAAGATAAGGCCAAAATCTCGGTAAATGATAAGGCCCTTCGTGCAGCTGCGTCTACACCTGCTGAACCGCACGGACACTAATTTAGCTTTTTTTGTGAGGCTTTGATGCGAAAGCTCTTTGGTACGGATGGTGTTCGAGGTGTTGCCAATGTCGAACCGATTACGGTTGAAACGGCGATGAAATTGGGGCGTGCTGCGGCCCATATTTTCAAACACAAAGAAGGCCGTCATCGTATTGTGATTGGAAAGGACACACGTCTTTCCTGTTACATGATTGAGTCCGCCTTAACCTCTGGCATGTGTTCCCTTGGGGTGGATGTCATTTTAGTCGGGCCATTGCCCACACCCGCCGTTGCTTTTATGGCCCGGTCGCTCCGTGTTGATGCGGCAGTCATGATCTCTGCTTCACACAACTCTTTCCAAGATAACGGGATTAAATTCTTTTCAAAAGAAGGGTTTAAGTTGCCTGATCAGGTTGAGCATCAAATCGAGGATCTCCTTTTTTCCGGAGAGATTGATGAGATTCGTCCAACAGCGAAAGAAATCGGGAAGGTTTTTCGGCTGGATGATGTTGAGGGACGCTACATCGAATTTGTGAAACGGTCTTTGCCTAAAGACTTGGATTTAGTCGGGCTGAAAGTCGTGGTGGATTGTGCCAACGGTGCGTCTTATAAGGTTGCACCGACGGTACTACAAGAGCTGGGCGCGGATGTCATTCCCCTAAATAACCACCCCAACGGTACAAATATCAATGCCAATTGCGGGTCAATGCATCCTGAAGGATTACAAAAAGCTGTCATTGAACATAAAGCCCATGTCGGTATTGCCCTGGATGGAGATGCGGATCGCTCCATTTTTGTAAACGAAAAAGGCGAAGTTGTGGATGGAGATGCCTTGCTTGTTACTTTCGCCCTGGCCATGCAGGAAGACCGTCGTTTAAAGGGCGAAACCCTTGTGACCACTTTAATGAGTAACATGGGGGTCGAATTGGCCTTGAACCCGAAGCGGATTCATGTCTTGCGTACCCAAGTCGGGGATCGTTATGTCATTGAACGTATGTTGAATGGGGCCTACAACCTTGGCGGCGAACAGTCAGGGCATTTGATTTTTTTGGATTACAATACCACGGGAGATGGTGTCATTACGGCGCTTCAATTTTTAGCCTTGATGGTTCGTAGCGGAAAATCGGTCTCAGACTTGACAAATTGCATGACCCCGTTGCCGCAGGTCTTAAAAAATGTGAGGGTCAAACAGAAACGTGATCTGGCTGAAATTCCGGATATCCAGCAAAAAATTACGGATTGTGAACAAAAGCTGGGTGAGGCCGGACGGATATTGGTGCGTTATTCGGGGACAGAGTTATTACTCCGGATTATGATCGAAGGAGAAGATGGCGCGGTTATTTCAGAAATGGCTGAAACCTTGGCTGCGATGGTTCAAAAAAAGATAGGGGCCGAACAATGAGCAAACGAGCACTTGATGCCTTCTTGATCTCTTTTATCTTGACCCTGCACTTTACAGCCCCGGAAACACTCATCGCCTCTCCCTTAGAAGACGTTTTTCAAACAGGGCATAATTTGATGGCTTCAAAGGCAGATGCGAGCAAAAGCTGCACCGTCTGCCACACCGATGAAATTCCTTGGCAAAACGACAAAAAGGTAGCTTCAGGGAAAAAGACCTCAAAAGTCGTAAGCCCTCCGCCACTTTGGCAGAAAAGTCACTCTGGCACTTCACCCTATCGAGCAATACAGAATCTGCCTGCGGGAGAACATCCTTATAATCATCCCACGGGGACTTCGATGGTCTGTCTCTCTTGTCATGATGGCGCACTGGGCACAGACATGCATGGCATCAATGTTGATAATCCACGTGTCGGGGCTCCCGCAAATGTGCCTTTTGACGGGATGTGGGGAAAGCGGGGTGCTCCCCCATTGAGTCGTCTTGATCACCCTATTTCTATCCCCTACCCGCGTCTACCTAATGGTAAATTTACCCCCCTAAACCCAACCGTCACCCAGTTTCGCTATTGGGCGCTTCCAGACCGTCAAGCGGATGGTTTGGTCTTGCCGACTTCGGGTACTTCAGCGTATCTTGACCTGCCTGTCGAAGCGGTTTCTGATTCGGATCATTTATCTTCCCTCGTGAGAACAACGGGTGGAAGGCTTGAATGTGATAGTTGTCATAATCCTCACAGTGAACAAATTCGACCTTTTCTCAGAGCTCCCGCTGCAAACCTCTGCCTGGTTTGTCACGACCGTTAGAAGAGCGATCCTCCCCCAGACTTAATCAGTAAAAACCCTAAAATGGCGATCTAGAAGGACTTGTGTTACCTTTCTAATAGGAGAATCCTATTTGTGAAGGTGGGCTTTTTTATCTGTTGATCATGATGCCGTTCATCTATCTAGTCCCGTGGATCCGACATGTAAACAGGCCGCAATGGAGATAAAAAAACGATGAAAGCCCTTGTCGTTGAACCCACGCTGACCTACAAACTATTGTTGCAATCTCTTTTTAATGATCGTTCTTGCGAAACAGTGCTGGTCTCATCGGGCCAAGAAGGTTTTGCAGCCCTAGAAGAGATTTCTTTTGATTTGGTTTGTGTGGCTTTGCATTTAGAAGATATGACGGGCATTGATTTCTGCCAAACTTTGCGCGCGGAAGGAAAAAAAACCTTGCCCATCGTGATGATGACCTCTGACGAGGAAAAACGTATTTTTGAAGAAGGTATGGCTGCAGGTGTCACTGAGATTTTTAGAAAAGAAGATCTCTTGGCCATTACAAAATATTTAACGACCTTTAAAGCGCAACACCTTGCGGAAAGTCGTCTAGTCGGAACAGTTCTTTGTGTGACGGACAATGTCCCTCTTTCAAGCTTATTGCAGACACAACTGAGCCGAATGGGACTTAAGATTGAACAGACCCGTTTAGGCGAACATGCCTTTGAGAAATTTGAGACCTCTGACTATGACTTAATCATTACGGACACCTTACTTGCGGGCCCTATGAGTGGTTTTGCCCTTGTTCGAGAAGTACGACAAGGCCCCCTAAAGAAGAGAATGATCCCGATTCTTGTGCTTTCAAGTTTCAAAGATGATGGTCGTAAAATTGAAACTTTACGCAGTGGGGCAAATGACTATGTTTCCAAACCTGTTCTTGAAGCAGAATTGGCTGCACGGGTCCGAAATTTGATCACGAACAAAAAACTACTTGATCAAGTGGAGGCGCAGCAAGTGCGCTTAGAAGAGATGGCGATGACCGATTCGCTGACGACCTTGTACAACCGTCATTGTTTGAATGAGATCGCTCCTGGATATATTAGCGAGGCAGGGCGGCATGATCTTCCACTGAGCCTTGTCGTGATGGATTTAGATGATTTTAAACATGTGAATGACACTTATGGTCATAATGCAGGAGATCAGGTCTTGATTCAAATCGCCGATCTGCTTAAAAAATCATGCCGTCAGGAAGATATTGCGGCACGTTTTGGTGGCGAAGAATTTCTACTGCTCCTGCCTTATTGCAATGGACAGGATGCAGCAAAAAAAGCAGAGGTGCTGAGAAGAAAAATTGAGGCCTTGGAGCCGAATGGGATCCAAGTCACGGCAAGCTTTGGTGTCTGTCAGTTACCCGGGGGTAATTTGTTGAGTTTTGAAGAAATTTTTGGTTTGGCGGACAAGGCCCTCTATGATGCAAAGAACGGAGGGAGAAACCTCGTCGTTCTGAGTCAAGAAGATGAGGGTTTTTGAGACCTTTCCTTAATCAAATTGATCGGCATATTGCAAATAAGAAATTAAAAGTGGATGTTCTTTGTGTGTCAGTGCAGAAAATGAGATACCAAGGGCTCTAAAATTTCCGTCTTGTTTTTCCCATACGATCTTCCCTGAGACCGTTTCACTTTTCAGTTCTCCTGAGCGCTGTGAAAAATAAACCCGGACGTCTGTAAAACCTGGCCCTTCGACTTCATCGCGTGTAAAACCACCGATGCCTCCAAAACCGATATTGGCACGCAGCAGGTTAATTTGTGTTTTGCCTTCACGGGGCAGAACTTCTGTCCTGAGATGAAAAGTGCTCCTTTGATCTTCCCGACGTTCTTCCTGCATTAGCCTTAAGTCTCAATGACTGGATAAATGTAATACAACATCACATAAGTCGCTGTGCTGGTAATCAAGGCAATGACATACAGCACCATCGTAAAGGTCCCGATTTTACGATGACGTGTTGCCCCGTCAGGCAGCAGACGTTCAATAGTGCGTTCCAAAATCAACATGATGGCGATGATCAAAAAGCAGGAGACCCAAACCATAATACGTGCCATGGGGCCACCTCGAATGACTGCGATAAGTCCCAGTACCCCAGCAGAGACTAAGAGGATTCTTTTGAGGGTTTTGGAGGAAACCTTGAGTGGGCCGATGACGAGTTCTCGGTTTTCATTATCCTTTCTGGAAGAACGATATCCAAGGATGATCATGTAAATCGCCAAAACAAGACCCAAGGAGATTACAATAATATGGATCAGTAAAATAGGAGAAAAGATCGTGTCGTAAACCCAATCGGGACCACCAAAACCTTCTTTACCTTCAACAGAAAGTGCACCCAGTCCACGTGCCAGATAATAAATTGTGAAATAAGCAAGCATCGCGATCATGCCCCAGAGGGTGACGAGATGATGGCGTTGACCTTGACCTTTCCGGGCCTGCTGCCATCCATAAACAAAGAGGATTGTAAAGAACCAAGCCATGACGGAGGAGACATCCGCCCCAAATGTCCCGTAAGGGGAGAGAAAACCGGGCGAGGTCAAAAATTCTGTCATGATGCCCTCCAGTGGATCTGATTGAGAAATGTCTGCATGGTTTATATGCCTTTTGTACCAGCCAAAATCGTATTTTTTTCCATTTCGATGATATTGTCAAAACCCGCTTTTTTCATCCATTCCCGAATTTGCTGGCCTTGAAAACAACGGCCTTTTTCGGAATAGACCATCATGTGGATAGAGAAGATCGCATTCCAACCGGGTTGTTTATTGTCATCCCCAATAAACATGTCTTTTAGGATAAGAACGCCACCTGTGGCTGTCGCGTCGTAAAGCCGTTGAACGAGCGCCATATTTTCGGCTTCAGTCTGGTAATGGAGGATGTCAGACGCAAAGACAACATCAAAAGGAGCGGGAAGCTGTCCTGCATTAAAATTGCCTTCGGCCAAGTCAATGCGGTCTGATAGCCCTTCTTTTTCGATGTTTTCTCGGCTAATCTTGAGGGTTTGTGGTAGATCAAAGAGTGTGGTCTTCAAATGGGGATAACGCTTTGCAAAAGCGATGGAAAAAGCACCGCCACCGCCACCCACATCCAAGAGTGTTTTGTAAACAGAGAGGTCGATTTTTTCAGCCAGAGCCGGTGCAACACGTTGTGCCATGCGGTGGAGAACTCTTGAAACCGTTGCACCTACCTCAGGATGGTTGATGAAGATATTATCTTTAACCGTCGGTTTTCCCGTACGAACGATTTCCTCAAGTTTGCCCCAATGATCCCACTCCGCATCTTGCAATAACATCAACTCCCCCATATAAAACCGACTGGTTTTCACCAGAAACTCGGCCAATTCGGGGATGTTTTTATAGTGATCTCCTTCTCGCTTCAACAAACCGATCGTGACGAGTGCATGCAAGAGTCGTGTTAAGGCATCAGAATCGGCCCCAATTTCTGCAGCAAGTTGTATCGCGGACTTGGGGTGCTCGGCCAAGGGCGTGTAAATATCCAGTTTGACAGAAGTGAGGAAGATTTTTGCCTCCCAGTAATAGCCCATTTGAAAAAGAGAAGGAACAGATACTTCAGATGCCACGATGAAACCTCTCTGATTGCCCATAACGCAAAACTTGGGGGAGAGTATAGCCATTTCAATCTATTCAGGTCAATACAGTGTCATCTCAAGGCATTTGAGGCCCAGGGGTTTTGCACATCGCATCATGTTTCAATCTTCCTATTTTTCTTACGTAATCTATGTATTTTTGTTGACACAAAAAAGGGAAAGGATACACTAACAGTATGGTAAAGGTGTTTATTCTTGGCGCAGGGGACGGCGGGAAAGCGGTACTCAGTCGTCTCTTACGCTTTAATTGGTTTGAAATCGTAGGTGTGGCGGATTTGAACCCGGATGCCCCGGCGATTCATTTGGCGAGAGCAGCCAATCTGCCTATTTTTTTGGAAGATCCGCTCTACTTACTCCAGAGCATGTCCATTGACCTGGTTTTTGACTTAACTGGAAATCCCGTCATTCGTCATCAGCTCATTCAAATTTCAGAAAATAACTTTGACGTGGCGACGGGTGAGGTGGCCCATGTTTTATGGGATGTCATTCGAGAGCTTGAAGATCGTGAATCACGGATCAAACAACGCTTGGGTGAAAACCAGATCTTGCTTGAAGTCAGCATGATCCTGTCTCGTTCGGAAACCCCCGAAGAAATTTTCCAAGGCATTGTTGCAGGGGCGATGCGTATTACGGGGATGCCCGCAGGGTCTCTCTCTGTTTACAACAAACACAATCATGAGCTTTTTTTAGTGGCGACAAAGGGTTTGTCTTCCGAATTTTATAAAAATGGCTCTTACCCCGTGAGACAGGGAGGCTTGACCGAGCATATCCTCTCCAATAAAGATCCTATTCTCATTCCAGATCTGTCCAACTTTCCTGCTTTTGATAACCCTGTGGTTTTAAAAGAGGGCATTCGCTCGCTGATTGCGATTCCTTTGATTGCAGATAAAGGCCCCATTGGTATTTTATATAGTGACGCTTTTGAGCCCAGGCGGTTTCCAGCTTCTCTGATAACAAGCCTTAAAATGTTGGCAACACAGGCTGTTATTGCCATTCAAAAACAGCAAGCGTTTGAGAAAATAAAAGATCTGTCTATTCGAGACCCCCTGACAGGGCTTTACAATCGACGTTATTTGAATAAGGTGCTCTCTTCTGAAATCGGTCGGGCTTTACGTCTCAATCGTTCACTCTCATTAATTTTACTTGATATTGATAAGTTTAAACGTATCAATGATCAATATGGTCACGTTAAGGGCGACCATGTGCTTCAAGCCTTGGCCGAATGTTTTGAACTCATGATCCGTCCTTACGATATTCTATCCCGTTTTGGTGGAGAAGAATTTCTGATTTTGATGTCTGAAACGGATGAACACAAAGCCATCGCATCCGCAGAACGTCTAAGAACGGCGGCAGCCAAACTCGATTTATTACCGGATGGTTCTCAGGTGACCTGTAGTTTTGGTGTTTGTACTTTAGGACGCATTGAAAAAGAAAGCATCAGCCCCAAAGAATTCATTGAATGTGCAGATCAGGCTTTGTACCGTGCAAAAAACGCGGGTCGAAATCGCGTGTGTACTTATGGTAATTAGATCTATCTCTTTAAAAAAGGGATCTTTTTCCAAGGGGGGACTTGCTGATGGGGAAAATATTTACCACACTGTTTTTTGTAATTTTTGTTTTTATTTCAGATTTTGCACAGGCCTTTGAATTTGATTTTCCCCTAGAGGGGGAAATTGTCACGGCAGGAACGACGCTTCAGGCAAAGATCAATCTTGGGGATTTCCCGATTCCCTTCGGGGTCCTCTTTTCGGCCCCTCAAGGGATCTCAAGCACCAAACTCGATTCCACCGCCCCTTTTAAATGGACGCTTAAAATACCAGCAGACTATTACGGTCCACTCACCCTCTGGGCGGTTGTGCGACGTTACGTGCCCATCGCCTATTCCCCCAGCACCAGCGTTACCGTTTTTGTCATACGGCCCGCACTCAAACTCTCTCTTTCTTCGTCAGGATTTTTTTAGAAGATCCTGGACTTGCAGCGCTTGTGCTGAAAGTTGAATCGGATCTGAACCCGTAAGGGTGATATGGCCCATTTTTCGGCGGCCTTTTATGTCTTGTTTGCGATAATCATAGAGATGAATCCCGGGAAGGGACAAAAGCGCTTTTAGTATTGATTCATTTCTAAGTGCCTTAATTTCGTCTCCCAGCACATTTAGCATCACCGCCGGACTCAAGAGGCGTGGCGGCATGAGGGGCAAGTTGCAAAGGGCCCGGACTTGCTGTGCATATTGAGAAATATCACACGAATCCATCGTTGCGTGTCCCGAATTGTGCGGGCGTGGGGCAATTTCGTTGATGAGCAAGGCATCATTTTCTAATAAAAAAAGTTCGATGCAAAAAAGCCCAACCCCCTCAAGTGCTGTAATCACAGCTTTTCCCAGTGTGGCAATTCGCTCAGAGAGATCTGCCGAAATTTCTGCTGGGATTTTTGAAAGACGCAAAATGCCGTTTTCGTGGATGTTTTCGGAAACCGGATAAGTCACGACCTCACCATCCACACCTCGCGCCACAATCACCGAAAGCTCTTTTGAAAAATTCGCGACTTTTTCGAGTATCCATCCACGCTTGCGAGGTTTGAGTTTGCGTCTTAAATCGGTCACAGCTTCAATATTTAATAGCCGCCATTGTCCAATGCCGTCGTAACCTGCCGTCGCCGTTTTACAAATCAGCGGAAACCCTAAGCTTTCAGCCGCAGCGACAAGCTGGTCTGGATCTAAAACAGGAAGGTAAGGCGTGACGGGAAAACCCCCTTCGCTCAAAAACCCCTTTTCTTGAATACGATTTTGAAGCCGATTTAAGACGGTGCTTCCAGGACGGACAGGTTTTTCAGCTTCAATCGAAGCAACCAGCGAGACGGGAATGTTTTCCCATTCGTAAGTGATCACTGCATTTTCTTGAATAAATTGTTTAAGGGATTCTGGATGATCAAAATGGGTTTGAATGCTGTGGTCAGCCCAAGCATGGGCCGGTGCTCCGATATCGGGGTCCCAAACACTCACCCGATAACCCATCTGTTTTGCTGCGATGGTGAGAAAGGTGCCGAGTTGTCCGCCACCGAGTATACCGATTTGTTGATCAGATAAAATCATCTTGGGCCAAATTGCTATTTGCCTGCAAGCACGGCCTCGGTTTGGCTTTTGCGATAAGCGATTAACTGTTCACGAATGGCGTCATGCTTTAAGGCCAGAATTGCCGCCGCAAAAAGCGCGGCATTTTGTGCCCCGCCGATGGCCATGGTTGCGACAGGAATTCCCCTGGGCATTTGCACAATCGAAAGAAGGGAATCCATCCCTTTTAGATACTCGCTGGGAATGGGAACGCCAATAATAGGCAGATGTGTTTTTGCCGCCATCATGCCGGGTAAATGTGCTGCGCCGCCCGCCCCCGCAATAATGACCTCAAGTCCACGTTCCTCCGCCGATTCGGCATAAGCAAAAAGATGATCTGGCGTGCGATGGGCAGAAACCACCGTAAGCTCACAGCGAATTTTAAGGGTCTTTAAGACCTTGACTGCTTTTTCAAGTATCGGAAAATCACTCTTGCTGCCTCCGACAATCCCAATGAGTGGGCCGCTGCGTTTGCGACCGACATTTATCTTTTTTACTGCCATGATCGACCTCCAGGGTTTGAAGCGAAAGGGATGAAAAAGGTATTTTTTGTGCGGATGAAAGGCTTCGAAGCCCCTGCGCAAAAACCGAGCACAGTATGAGGAATTTATCGCGATTTTTCAAGCGGGAGCCTCTACCAATAGGAGATGAGTCTGAGGCTTGACATATTTGCTTAGGCAGATATAATAGGCGCAATGAAAACTGAAACCCTCGCGGCCCTTTTTAAAACCCTTTCTGAACCTGTGCGGCTTAGAATCGTATACCTTTTATTGGAAACGGGAGAACGCTGCGTGTGTGATCTGGTGGACACCTTGGCATTGTCTCAAAGTGTGGTCTCGCGTCATTTGGCTTATTTGAGAAATAATGGCCTGGCTGTCACCCGCCGTGAAGGCCCGTGGATTTATTACAAGGTTGTGGCCGGGTGTTGTGAACCCTTATTTGAACATATTCGCCAATGTGGTTTAGAAAATGAAGAAATGCAGACGGATCTTGAGCAATTAAAACAAAGACGTCCGTCTCAAAACTGCGCTTGATCTTTCGATCAATACCTTAAAAAAACCGGAGTCTTCCGGTTTTTTTAACACTAAATACATCTGCTTATACGGATATACGGAAAAATGAAGGGCGGGACATGGACATTCGAGTGGGAATAAACGGTTTTGGCCGTATGGGAAAGCTGCTTCTAAGGGCTGGATGGGATAACCCTGAACTCAACTTTGTCCATATCAACGATATTGCGGGAAATGCAGCCTCTCAGGCACATCTGCTGGAGTTTGACTCTGTTCATGGACGCTGGCGGCACGAAATTTCATCTAAATCCGGGGTAGTGATTGTCGATGGAAAAGAAATCAGCTATAGCCAACATGCCACACCGACGGAAGCCCAGTGGTCTAAAAAGAACATTGATTTACTGATCGAATGCTCAGGTCAATTCAAAACAGAAACAGCACTACAGCCTTATTTCAAACAAGGGATCAAAAAGGTAGTGGTTTCAGCTCCGGTGCCCGATCCGGCTTTAAATCTTGTGATGGGTGTCAATGATCATCTCTACGATCCCAAACAACATCACATTGTCACCGCCTCCTCGTGCACGACAAACTGTCTTGCACCCGTCGTCAAGGTCATGCACGAGGGCATCGGGATTCGTCATGGCTGCATGACCACCCTTCACAACATCACCAACACGCAAACCATCGTTGACAAGGCACACAAAGACCTACGGCGGGCACGTGCCTGCGGACAATCCTTGATTCCCACAACAACAGGATCGGCAAAAGCGATCACTCAAATCTTTCCTGAATTGAAGGGAAAATTAAATGGACTGGCCATCCGGGTGCCATTGCTGAATGCCTCGCTCACCGATTTTGTTTTCGAGGCGAAACAGGCAACGACCGTCCGGGAGGTCAACGCGCTTTTTAAGGCCGCGGCCGATGGCCCGCTTGCGGGCATACTCGGTGTCGAAACCCGTGCCCTGGTTTCCATCGACTATAAAGATGATGCACGCTCCTCTATCATTGATGCCCCCTCAACGATGGTGATCAATGACACTCAGGTAAAAATTTTGGCCTGGTACGACAATGAATGGGCCTACGTGAAACGTATGATCGCCCTTGCCATCAAAATCGCCAAAAACCTGTAATGCAGACGGATCAACGCAACTACCTCATCATTACTTGCTGTTACTGGGTCTTTACCCTGACGGATGGTGCCATTCGCATGTTGGTGGTCCTCTATTTTCACCGCTTAGGGTATTCACCCTTTGAGGTCGCCATGCTCTTCCTCTTTTATGAATTTTTCGGCATTGTCACGAACTTGATTGGTGGTTGGCTCGCGACACGCATGGGTCTTAATCTCACGATGCACATCGGCATGGCACTACAAATAGTGGCACTTCTTATGCTTGCTGTCCCGGAGTCCTGGCTCGCTGTGGCTTATGTGATGTTTGCTCAAGCATTGTCAGGTATCGCAAAAGACCTCAATAAAATGTCTGCCAAGACCGGCGTAAAAATGTTAGTGAACGTGAAAAATGATTCACGATTGTTTTCCTGGGTGACCATGCTGACCGGTTCCAAAAATGCTTTGAAAGGCGTGGGTTTTTTTCTCGGTTCGGCTTTACTTGAGTTTGTCGGCTTCCAGAATGCCATGTTCACATTAGCGGGTGCATTATTAGCCGCTTTGATCAGCTCCATGCTCCATTTGCCACGTGGTTTAGGAAAAATTGAGACCCAGCCGAAGTTTCTCCGTATTTTTTCAAATACGCCCTCTATTAAGGGTTTATCGCTGGCCCGATTTTTCCTCTTTGGTGCCCGTGATATCTGGTTTGTTGTGGGTCTACCCCTCTTCCTTTTTTCAACTTTAGACTGGCACTTTAGTCGAGTGGGTGCATTTCTTGCCCTCTGGCTAATCGTTTACGGGATCATACAATCCAGTGCACCCTTATTCTTGAAAAAAAACCATCACGGTCGTGGTCCTAGTGGGAAAACAGCACAATTGTGGGCGGGAATTTTAGTGCTGATTCCCGCATCAATTGCCCTGGCCTTGCAGCAGGGTCTTGAAGCAAACAGGGTGATCATTGTCGGCTTGATTCTCTTCGGTGCGGTCTTCGCCATTAACTCCGCCGTGCATTCCTACCTGGTTGTCGCTTGGTCTGAACCAGATAAAGTCGCGATGAATCTGGGTTTTTATTACATGGCAAATGCGGGGGGACGACTGACGGGTACCGTGTTATCCGGTTGGATTTATCAGACACAAGGCCTGGTGGCCTGTCTCTGGGGATCCACCGTTTTTGTGTTGATCGCTGCTCTGATCCCTTTACGAGCACCAAGAAAAACTCAAGGATGAATGATGATTCACCACAACAAAATAGACAAGAACCTCCGAATCAATGTCCGTGTCCGTCGTCATTGTGTTCAGCCGCTTTTTCATTATCTCCATCACCAGACTCACCGTTGTCATCTCCGTGTCCCCCACCGCTATGACCGTGCCCTAGGGCTGCGGATTGATCCATGATTTTATAATCAGCACCACTCATATCGGGTAAGGTTTTTACAAAAGCAACAATGCTCCATAGTTCGGGGTCTTTATGCGTCGGCCCCCAAGCGGGCATGCCCGTCATTCGAACCCCATTTTTGATCACCCAGAACAATTCAGCCTCAGACATGTGAAGGGCTCGCTTCGCGAGATCCGGCACTTCGGGATTGAGACCTTGTGCAGTCGGAGAATCGCTTGCTTCTGGAGGGGTATGGCAAATTGCACACATTTCACGAAAACTACGAAAACCCTCTTCGACCTGTTCCATATCACCCAAAGCCGGCACTTCAATAGAAGCTGCACGGCTGCTTACGGAATTTTCACGGGTCTCATTTAAAATCCAGCGAACCAAAACAGGATCTTCCCATAAGGCCGAAACATTAAAGAGTCCGGCATAAACAACCGTGAGACCAAGAACCCCAGCCAGAGTGAGCGCTGTCCCTAATGTAACAATTATGTTTTTCATAATCTTCCTTTCTTCAAGTGTTTCTGTCCACACTAAAGGGATCAATTGAGGCTTCAGGCTCGTGCATCGCTTTCGAAAAGCGTTCGCCTCCCACAATTCTGACGTGAACACGCCGCAACTCCCTCGGCTCCCGCACACCGCAGGCATGGGCGATCAAAGCCACCTCATGTACGATGTTCCGACAATAGTTTGCGACGCGTACCGACTTAAATTGAGGATTGAGCCCCGACTGAAAGCGCGGATTATGAGAAGTGACCCCGGTTGGACAGAGGTTTGTATTGCACTTCATGGCCTGAATACAGCCCAGTGCAAACATATAGCCCCGTGCAGAATTAATGAAATCTGCACCCGCGCACAAGGCCCAGGCGACATCGGCAGGCGTAATGAGCTTCCCCGAAGCGATCAAACGAATACGGCCCTTAAGATTATGTCTCATCAGTATATCTGCTATCATCGGCAGGGCTTCTCTCAAAGAAAGACCGACATTATCCATCAAGGGCATCGGTGCGGCCCCGGTTCCGCCGTCCCCGCCATCAATCGTAATAAAATCCGGCGCACTTTTTATGCCACGTTCTGAGATTTCAAGACAGAGTGTATTCAGCCAGTCACCCGAACCCACGACCGCTTTAAACCCCACGGGCTTTCCTGTGACTTCTCTGATGTGGGCAATAAAATCGAGCAATGTCGTGACGGAGTCGATCTCTGGATGGCGGTTGGGCGAGATGGAATCCTTTCCGGCTTCAATCCCTCTTATTTTCGCAATTTCCTGAGTCACTTTTGCACCCGGTAAAATACCGCCCTTCCCCGGTTTCGCTCCCTGACTCAGTTTGATCTCAAACATTTTGACTTCAGGATGGGCGGAAATTTCGCGTAGTTTGTCTTCGCTCAGCTTAGCATGGGTATCACGAACCCCGTACTTGGCTGTGCCGATTTGAAAGACGATGTCGCAAACACCTTCCAGATGATAAGGCGAAAGCCCGCCTTCTCCGGTATTCAACCAGCATCCTGCCAATTTTGCACCGGAGGAAAGTGCCCGGATCGCAGGGATGGAAAGTGCACCATAACTCATGGCAGAGATGTTAAAAAAAGAAGTCGCGTGGTAGGGCTTCCGGCAATCGCCTCCAATTTCCATCGGGAGCGATTCTACGGCGTCCACTTCCAGCGTGGGAAAGGGGCAATTCACAAAAATCGGGGTGCCGGGGACACTCAGATTGTTCGTCGAACCAAAAGGAATAGTATTTTCTGTATTGTTTGCTGCCCGATTGACCCACTCTCGCTCTGCCCGGTTAAAGGGCATTTCCTCTCTGTCCATGGCAAAAAAATATTGCCGAAAGAATTCTCCCGCCCGGATGAAGAGATATCGAAAGCGGCCCAACACAGGATAGTTGCGCCGGACGGCATTTTTGTGCTGACTCACGTCAATGATAAAAAAAAGTACCACGATGAGAAGGAAGACGGCGAAAAGAATAATGAGAGAAACAGCAATGAATTCCAGTCCATGTGCGACCCAGTCGGATAAAATCAGCCCGCCGGATCTATCGCTGAAGAGATGTTGAATTCCTTTCTCCGCCCCCTCCATTTAGCTATCGCCCCTGCAAGGAAAGAATATAATGCACCAAGTCCCAGGCACTGTCTTCCTTTCCCGCAAAAGAATCGTTATAACCAGGCATGGGGGTACCATCCAATCCAGTCATGATGGTTCGATAGATGTCTTCGTGAGATATCCCATTTCCAAATGTTTCCCGCCGTGTCAAATCAACGGGATGAATCATGATCTTTCGCTCATCCCTTAGATCCATCCTTCCCGCTTTACCATCATCGCCGTGACACTCACCACACTGCATGCTTTTGTAGATACGCGC
>JAADHI010000127.1 GCA_013151935.1 Candidatus Manganitrophaceae bacterium | reverse complement strand
TTCCGGGTGAATTTCCAGTAAAGAAATGGCCGTCTTTTCAAGCGACTTGAGCCATTCCAGAATAGGAGGCGGAATTTTTTGCACCTGTTTTTTTTCGAGCAGATTTGAAAAATGGATCGGCTCAGAAACAAACAGTCGGGCAAGGGTTTCAAGTTCTGCCAATGAAGACTGCCCCAACACGTTTTCCCATAGGTCTTTTCGCTCGGCATCCATGAGCAATTCTGAGGCAAGCCAAGTAGGCCATAAAGATTCAAACAAAAGCTGAAAAAAATCACCGCCCTCATCAATGCGAAACTGAGGATCGACATCCGCCTCAATCGGATAAAGCCTCAAAAGGGTTGTCGCAAAATGATGAATGGTCCCGATTTCACTGCGCTCCAAGTCTTGCAAAGCTGCAGCGGAGCGTGTCTCAATATTTGATTTGGAAAGACCGTAACGTGTCATCAGATCGGCAAGCGTGTCTGAAGTCCCCTCATCGCTAATAAGGTCTTCTAAGGCGTCTCGCAAGCGGGTTTTCATTTCATTGGCGGATTTATTTGTAAACGTGAGCGCAACAAGTGCGGTTACGGGGATGGCCGCTGTGCCGCGCATTAAAAGATGAAGCAGGCGATTGATCAATAAAGTGGTTTTGCCTGTGCCCGCCCCGGCGGTCACCACGATATTCAGATCAAACGTTGTCGTTGCGCGAATACGCTCTTTTTGGTCTTGGGGGATGAGCTTCACGCGCGATTCGCCTTATTCTTTTTTGCGGGAGATTTAGGCACTTTGAGTTTTTGAAGCGCCTCTTGTTCTTGCCAGAAGACATCGCCCTGCAAACGCTTGAGTGAGGGCAAATGGTTTAAGCGGCAGATCGGTCGAATCTCACAAAAATCACAATGCCCACCTTGTTTATCACTCGGTTTCATAAAAAACCGCCCTTTTTCAATGCCCTGAAGCAAAGTAGAAATGCTTTGTTTGAGCATGGCCCCGCACTCCCCTTGCCAGCCCGATGCTGGAAATTCCGAAACCACAAGCGGGCCGTCGGGCCAGTTTGGCACGAGATGATAAAAAACAGACGCACATTGACCGCTTTCGCTCCCCGCTTTGGCCTCGACAAAAATCTCGGCAAGTTTTAAGTAAATCGGTGCTTGCAGTTTTTTAGCCCTGAGCGCGGATGTCAACAAATTCTTTTCAAGGGGAAGCGGATTTTTGCGAAAGGTGATTTTATAATCCACAACACGGGCTTTTCCGTCTTCTGCATTAAAATCAATGCGGTCGATTTTACCGCGAAATTCCGGCCATTCCGCTTCTATTTTTTGACGACAATCCACTTCAAAAGCAGCGGGTCGATCACCTGATTCAATCAATGTGGCGATATCTTTTTCAATCACTTCCTTGAGCATGACCAAGATCGTTGTTTTTTGCATCTCCCAATGCAGGGGATAAAGTAGCGGGTTTTCAGAAGCATAGTCTTCAAAAAGGGTTTTGCTGATTCCTTCAAGACACAGCAGCACACGATTGTTTTTTAAAGTCGCACTCAAATCATTTTCAGACTGAAGCCCTTCGTAAAACACCTTCAATATTTCATGGCAAAGGGTCCCGATATCCTTTGTTTTAGGTAGCACCTCATCTTCAGGGTCTTCTTCGGTGCTGAGATTGAGCAGACGTTTTCCATAATATTGAAAAGGACACAAAGCATAGGCCTCAAGCGCTGTGGGTGAAATACCAACTTCACACAAGTGCTCCCAATGACTTGAGGCATCTGAAATAAGTCCATCAAAAGAAGACAAAGGCCCCTCGTGCTCTAATCGCCTCAAAGCCTTTTTCCCCCGCAGATAAGACGTTTTAGAAAAAGGAAGTTGATTCAATAAGGCTTCACAGTCTTCACCAAGAAGACTTAAATAAATCACCCATTCAGCAGGCAGCAGGGATTCTGATTGATCAAAGGGCGAGACAAGCTGTTTTGCAATCAAATCGCGGGGAATGAGGGTTTCATCTTCGATTTGAAAAACCCGTTTTAATTCGCCCAAATACCAGGAAGGGGCACATTCTCCACCCAAAACATCCGTGCGATGATAGAGGGCGTAAAACTGATCTGTTGCACTAGTAACGGCCAAGATAAACAGCAGCTTTTCTTCATCGTAGCCCGCAAGTTTTTCCCCCACTTTGTAACCCAATACCGTTTCCAAGACCCGACGCTGATGATCCACTAAAAAAGGGTCTTCCCGAATCGTGCGCGGAAAACTGCCCTCGTTTATGCCCAAGACAAAAAGCACACGGTAGGAAATCCCGCGTGCTTGCATAATATTCATGAGCGAGACCCCTGCAATATTGTGAGAGGCAAAGGCCATATTCGCCTTTTTTAAACCGCGTTGAAAGGCTGCGATAAAATCATCCCTCAAAACCTGTCCTGAAATTTTTCCAAGTGATGCGAGGCGTTCTAATATTTTTGAAATGGCACTGGAAATTTGTTCTGAATCGGAGAATGACGCGCTGTCCTGCGCTCTCAGTTCATGTAAAGGGAGAAGACCTAAGTATTTTTCAAGTCGCTCCTGCCACAACATTGCGTAATCAGACCACAGCGCCGCTTTCGGAAATGCACTTAAGTCCTGATATAAACTTGAAAAAGTGGCCCAAAGCAGCGTGTTTTGATCCGAAAAATCGGGAGAAGCTGCTTTATCGCGGAGCACTAATTTCTGCCAGGAATTTAAGCCTGAGGTAATTTTTGCTTTTCGGCTCAAAAAATCCCAATCATCAGGTTTGAATAATGATGCTGTTTCGCAACACGCCGCACGATTAAAAAAGGGCGCTGTCATGAGATCAATACAGGCCCTGCGGGGAAAATCCTGAAGCAGCTCGTCATCAAAAAAACAGACTTTGCCAAGGGATACTGCATCAAGGACACTTCAGCGCTGCTTGCAATGGGAATCGCATGTTTTTGAAAAATGTTTTGAAGAGGACGTAAATAAGGATCCAAGTCTCGCGCGACAATACCGATTTCATCAAAAGCCAAGACGCCATCAGATCTCAGTCGCAGAATTTCCTTCGCGACGGTGAGCACTTCGTCGTGAATGTCATAACAGGAGACGATGCGACAATCAGTCTTAAGCGGCAGGGGCAGCAGGTTTTCGGTCCTGTTTTCTTCAAAAAAAATGGCATGAGGGAACACAGAATCCGGACGGGCATTTTTTGTTAAATCGATGATTTTAGATCTTGATGCTGTAAAACCTGCAAGATAGCGTTCAAAAAAACGCTCGGAAAAAGCCCAACCAGGTGCCCCTGGCACAAGTGGAAAAAAAAGCGTCGTGGGATAAAAACTTGCAACTTCATGCACAAGATCGACCAAAACTTGTGTTAAATCATAAAACCCGTAACAAAAAATCGCATCGAAGGACTTTAAAAACATATC
>JAADHI010000040.1 GCA_013151935.1 Candidatus Manganitrophaceae bacterium | reverse complement strand
AAGGCTGGGATCCGAGCCTTTCCAGCGACGGCACCCGTGTGGCCTTTGAAACACCGGCTGATTTTGTCGGCATCATAAACAGCGACGGCACCGGCCCTTTGACGGAATTCCGTCAAATTAATGATGCCGATGACCCCAGCCTTTCCGGTAACGGTGCTTTTTTGGCCTTTGAAGGGGACGGAGAAGACCCCACAGACCAAATCTATGTCTATGAAGTCGCCAAAGCCGATTCGGACAATGATGGGGTGCTGGATACTTTGGAAGGCTCAACGGCAAACAATGCGGCATCAGCAACGGGGCTTGCTCTCAAAACAGGTGGAACCGTGAGTATCCACGTTCCGACGACACAGCAGCTTTCCGGCGTTTCAGCGGATACCGCCACCGGGGGGCCTGAGGGGGTCGCTTTCCCCTTTGGGACAATATTGTACAGTACCACTTCGGGCGTTGGTGGCAGTATCACGACAAGCTTCAATTTTTCATCTGCATTGCCTGCTGACCTCATGCTCTACAAGGTCGATGGAAACGGGACTTACACGGAGATCCCCGCGACACAGTGGACAAAAACCGGAGCAAACAGCCTGGATCTGACCCTCACCGACGGCGGGGCTTTTGATTTGGACGGCATCGCAAACGGTGTGATCGTTGATCCGCTGGTCCTGGGTGTCTTCAATGCGGCGCCAACGGCACCGGAGCTGATCTCGCCTGAAAATGGAGAAACAGGTCTCGGCACGACGGTCGATTTTCAGTGGAAGGCCAGTACAGACGCCAATGGGGATGCGCTGACTTACGATTTTTTCATCTGCGACAGCAATACCTTTGTCGGCGCGGATTGCGGGCCGACGATCGTTACGGCGGCTGTAACCAAAGGCCTCACGGCTTTTGCATCCTACGGCGGCGGTTTGTTTATTTTCGGAATCGTCCTCATGGGAGGACTCAAAAGAAAAAAACCCGCATTCATGATCGCCCTGATACTTACGGCTGGATTAGTGCTGGGTGCGTGTAATAGCGGCGGCGGTGGCGGCGGTGGATCTGTGACCCTTTCTCATCAGCAGTCCGCCCTGAAAGCAGGCACAACCTATCACTGGAAGGTGGTGGTCAGTGATGGCAAAACAAGAACGGAAAGCGAAGTAAGAAGCTTTACAACAGAATAGATCTTGAGGCTTCAAGCGGCGCTTCTATTGAAAAATAGAAGCGCCGCTTGAAATTCTCTTGACATCAAGCGGCGAGATTTGTAGACTCTGCCGATTCGTTTCGTCCCCATCGTCTAGCTTGGCCTAGGACACCGCCCTTTCACGGCGGTAACAGGGGTTCAAATCCCCTTGGGGACACCAAAATAAAAAAAAGGGCTGTCGGTAAACGACAGCCCTTTTTTTTATTAGATGAGGGATTCTCTGTATCGCGAAAGATCTGCTCACCGTCGAGAGAGGAGAGCTTATCAAAAAGCTACATCAATGGCTCAGCTCAAAAGACGAAAACTTGTTTTGGTTTGCGAGTGAAATCATTGGCTATTTCAGGATGACAGAGATGGAAAATGCGCTTCACATCTTGAGAGAGGCTGGGGAAACTAAAAAAACACCAGTTAAATTGCATATGGGCGCATTCTCGCTTAACGACAATGGAATCTCTTGCTAACTTTCTGATGAAGACAAATAGTGAGGAAAATCAGATTTGGACGCTATTTGTCTTCAAACAAATGCCAAATGATGATGAAAATTTTTCGTATGACAAACGAAAAGAAATCATCAAAAAATTTATGTCTAGCGTTGATATTAGCGACAAAATGCGAAACGATACCGCTAAAATTATGAGTACAATCAATTAGACCAGTAGGGTTTGCTGCAAAAGTCACGCGAAGCATTCCATGAAAACGGGTTGAGGCATTTCTGCCTTGAAAAAATAATAATGGCTTGTTCAGCACTTCCGAAAGTGCCCCCGGGGTGAGTCGAACACCCGGCACGCGGTTTAGGAAACCACTGCTCTATCCGCCTGAGCTACGGGGGCAATCGTTACAATTTCAGTATAAGTCCAAAGGCCAGTTTAAGCATCCAGTCAAGCCAGATGATTAGGATTAAGCTTCGTCGTCATCACGGAGTTTTGCCAGTACGGTATAATCCTCAAGCGTTGAAGTATCACCAATGCTTTCACGTCCGGCCGCAATGTCTCGAAGTAGTCGGCGCATGATTTTCCCACTGCGGGTTTTGGGCAGGTTGTCCGTAAAACGAATTTGATCGGGTCGTGCGATTGCTCCAATCTCTTTTGTCACATGGGTTTTTAAGGTCTTTTTCAGGGCATCGTTGGCGGTTTGTCCCGATTCTAAGGTCACAAAAGCAAAAATGGCGGTGCCTTTAATTTCGTCTGGTGCGCCCACGACGGCAGCCTCAGAAACCTTCGCATGAGAAACAAGCGCCGATTCAACCTCCATGGTGCCCAGACGATGCCCTGAAACATTCATGACATCGTCAACACGTCCCATGATCCAAAAGTAGCCATCCTTGTCTTTTCTTGCGCCGTCTCCCGAAAAATAGACCCCTGGAATATCCGACCAATAGGTCTCCTTATAACGTTTCGGATTACGCCACACGGTACGCAACATGGAGGGCCAAGGCCGTGTAATGACGAGGTAGCCTCCCACATTCGCCGGCACGGACTTTCCGGCTTTATTGACCACATCCGCTGAAATACCGGGGAAGGGTAGGGTTGCCGAACCGGGCTTGGTTGCAATCGCACCCGGCAAAGGAGAAAGCATAATGGCCCCCGTCTCTGTCTGCCACCAGGTATCCACAATCGGACATTTCCCGCCGCCGATGACCTTGTGATACCACATCCACGCTTCCGGGTTAATGGGTTCACCCACGGTACCCAAAAGACGTAAGCTCGAAAGGTCATATTTTTTAGGCCATTGTTTTCCAAGTTTGCTGAGGGCACGAATGGCTGTCGGCGCGGTATAAAAAATATTGACCCGATATTTTTCGATAATTTCCCAAAAACGACCGGGATCGGGATAGGTCGGCACCCCTTCATACATGAGTGAGCTGACCCCATTGGAAAGCATGCCATAGATGATATAGGAGTGACCCGTGACCCAGCCGATGTCCGCTGTACACCAATAGGTATCCTCTTCCTTTAGATCAAAAATCCATTTTGAGGTCACGGTCGCACTCAAAAGGTAGCCACCTGTAGTGTGCACGACTCCCTTGGGTTTTCCGGTTGTACCGCTGGTGTATAAAATAAAAAGAGGATGTTCGGAATCTAAGGCCGTGGCTTTGCAATCTGCGGAAGCCCCCTTCATGAGATCTGTCCACCAAAAATCACGACCTACTTTCATGACCACGTCATTTTCTGTCCGTTTAACAACAATCATACTCTCGACACTGGGCGCCTCTTCGAGGGCTTCATCTACCTTATCTTTCAGGGTGATCACTCCCCCTTTCCGATAACCCCCGTCGGCGGTCACCACCAACTTGGCTTCCGCATCGTTAATACGATCACGCAGTGCTGCGGCAGAAAAACCACCAAAAATAATGGAGTGGGTCGCCCCGATACGTGCACAGGCAAGCATGGCAATCGCAAGCTCCGGGATCATGGGCATGTAGATTGCGACACGGTCGCCTTTTTTCACCCCTTTACTTTTTAGTACATTGGAAAATTTTGAAACTTCACGATGGAGATCCTGGTAGGTTAAGGTTCTGGAATCGCCCCGCTCTCCTTCCCAGATAATCGCAGCTTTGTTTTTCCGAGGCCCCTCTAAATGCCGATCAAGACAGTTGTAGGCCACATTGGTCGTTCCGCCGACAAACCACTTGGCAAAAGGTGGTTTCCAATGCAAGACCTTTTTCCAAGGTTTAAACCAGTGGAGTTCGCTCTTTGCTAAGTCTCCCCAAAAACCTTCAGGGTCTTTTTCCGCTTTCTTATAGAGACGGGTGTACGCGGCACGGCTTTTAATATGGGCCTGTTTACTAAAGTCACTTGCAGGCTTGAACAAGCGATTTTCATGCAAGACTGAAGTGATCTCTTCTTCGACTTCCTTAGACATCCCGTCCTCCTTCATCCTGATAACTTAGGTATACTAGTCTATCGGTTCCAATAGAAACGATTCTATGAAAGGGGGTCCTGCTTGTCAACGGGGAAAACCACCGCAAGCAATCGACAGGCTAGGACCTAAACGGGGTTTTATCCGGGAGAAGTTCTCGTTGACCTGTCTTGGCAAAGTGGGCTATACATAATAGTTTACACGCCACATTTCCCGAACGAAAGGTACTTATAATGTCCGATTCATCGATAGAAACCTCTGTGATTGATCGAGATATCCCTTCGGTTCAGGAAGCAAATACAGTGTTTTACGAAGCATTTGAAACCTTAGACATCCAAAAAATGGATAAACTTTGGCTCCAGAATGACTCCGTTAAGTGCGTGCATCCCGGATGGGAAATTTGTAGTGGCTGGCCGGACGTTCGTGACAGTTGGGTGCTCATCTTTAACCATACCCATGAAATCACGTTTTCCGTGTCTTTGCTTGATGTTACGGTCAAAGAAGATCTGGCCTGGGTTGTTTGCAATGAAAGCATTGCAACAAAGGACAATGGAAAATGGCTTGAAGGCCGCGTGCTTTCAACCAATATTTTTGAACGCCGGGACGGGATCTGGCTCTTGGTCCATCATCATGGGTCGCCCGTATTGGCCACTGGCAATGAAGACAAGGGAGAGGAGTCCGACACACCCTAGAGGGGATCGGGGTTGCGCAAGACTTGGCACGTATTCAAGAAATTATATTTCTGGTTTTTGGTCAGTTGGCCGTCGGTGGCGTTTTTTTGATGTCTCTGCCTTCTCTGAAGACCGTCGGTATCGGCTTCTACCGCACCAATGGTCTTGTCTTTTTGCTCACCGTTATCCTGGGGATCTTCCTTTTTCCCATTGACGGGTCTCAGTGGTTTCAGATTTTGTTTGAACTTGAGCTTGTCGGGCTCATGTTTCTCCTTTTTTCTGCTTTTATTCTCACTTTATTTATCTATAACCTAAGACTTTGGTTTCGCCATCCCCATCATAGCCAAAGCCTTCTTATCCTGGCCACGACATTTGGCACCATTGCCGTCCTCACAAGTGCGGTCTATTATTTGCCGGAGGATTCCGGCACAGCACGTCTGCTTTCCCTCTCGTTTTATTTTCTCATTTCAAGTCTGGTCCTTGGTGCGGGTGTTTTGTCTATGTTGCTCGGACACAGCTATCTGACACGTCCTGGTTTGTCGATTCTACCGCTTCAACAGTTGGTCAAATTATTTATGATCCTTGTTTTTATTGAGGCCGCTGTCGCGTTACTCAGCATGATTTTGCTCTCACCCACGGAACGCCTGATTGATGCCCTGTTGCTCAGAAATTTTGAAGGGCTTTACCTTTGGATTCGATTGCTCATCGGGATGGTCGGGCCTTTAATCCTAACGCCGATGATTGTTCTAACGGTTAAAGACCGGGCCACCATGTCGGCCACAGGTCTACTTTATGTGGCGATGATGATGGTTATCATTGGAGAAATTTGTTCTCGTTTTTTTCTGCTCGTTGACGTTAATTTTCTTTAATCTTATTAAAGAGGTGAAGGAATGATGAAGATTGCAACATTTGAAAAAATGAAGGTCTTTTCCCCTGAAAAGATGAAAAAGGTAAACCTCTTCACTACAGAACGTCTCTTTTGTGATCTTTATTGTTTGGAGCCGGATCAATTCCAAAAAGTACATGCCCATGCAGGAGAGGACAAAGTCTACACCGTGCTTGAAGGAGAAGGTCGCTTTCAGGTTGGAGAGGAAACCGAAATCGTCTTAGCCGGATCTTCCGTTTTGGCGCCCGCCGGACAAGTGCACGGGGTCACTAATATTTCAGGAAAACGTTTGCTCATCCTTGTTTTCATGGCACCGAAACCCCATCACGGTTAATTTTGACTTCAAGTTTATAAAAAAAGCAGTGTTGCCTTTCGGTAGATGATTCAATATAATCCACCGAAAAGACGGGAGAAGACCATGATAACAGATCGCAAGACCTTGAATGATCAGCGCATTTTACTGCGGGACGACATGCCTTATACCACCTTGGAAGATTATCTCAAAATTGGTGGTTTTGAGGGTCTCAAAAAAGCAATAGACATGACGCCAGAGCAAATTATCGACGTCATCAAAAAATCCTTTTTACGTGGCCGAGGAGGTGCGGGTTTTCCTGCGGGCATCAAATGGGATGGCGTTCGAAATAATCAGTGTGGCGCACATGGTCTTGAACCCCAACGCTACTTGGTCTGTAATTTTTCTGAAGGGGAGCCCGGCACTTACAAAGACCGCTATCTCGTCAATAAAAATCCCTACGCCTTGATCGAAGGCATGATGATTGCTTCTTACGCCATCGGTACGGTCAATGCCATTATCTGTATCAAAGAAATATACAAAAAAGAGATTAGCATCCTCAACCGCGCCATGCAAGAATGTCGATTGGCGGGGTTTATCGGAGACAATGTGCTTGGCAAGGGGCACGATTTTCCGCTTGAGATTTTCCTTGGGCCTGACTCCTATCTGCTCGGAGAAGATCGAGCCCAACTCGAAGTGATTGAAGGCAAACCGCCTTGGCCGCGTGCGAAGGGCATCATTCCCGTTTATGTCGGATTGTATGATCAACCCACCGTTGTGAACAATGCTGAAACGCTTTCGACCGTATCCTATATCATGAAAAACGGGCCAGAATGGTTTAAGTCAATTGGCACCGCAGATTCCCCCGGCACAATGATTTTCACTTTGACAGGAGATATCAAAACCCCCGGCATGTACGAGCTGCCCTTAGGTACACCACTCTCCACCCTGATCAATGAATATGGGGGCGGGCCACTTATGGGGCGTCAGATCCAGGCCGTCTTTTCAGGTCCAACCAATGCCGTCATCCCGGCCGATAAAATTGACACCCCCTTGGATTACGGCTCCATGCGAAAAATCCCTTCAGGGCTCGGATCGGGAGGATATACCGTACTGGATAACACCGCCTGTGTGCTCACAATGGGCATGATGTTCTCCAGATTTCTTGCACTCGAATCTTGTGGTCAGTGTACGTCCTGTAAAACAGGCACAGGACGGATTACAAAAAATCTGGAACTATTGGAAGCAGGAGAAGGCACAGAAGAAACAGTCCTTGCGATTTTAGAAGACTGTCAACACATTAAAGGTTCCGGGCATTGTTATCTCTGCACCGAAGAAGGCATTGAAATCGGAAGTATTTTTTATAATTTTCCCGATGTCATCGTCGAACATCTCGAATACGGTTGTCTAAAACATCGCAATCTTGTCATGCCTAAAATTAAAGATTATGACGAAGCAAGCCATACCTTTACTTTCGATCACAAATATTTTGAAAATTGTGCCTCACTCGGAAAGCACATCAATTATCCAGGGATCTAATCTCATCTCCTCGGCCCAAAATGTCTAAGTTCACCTGCTGCCATGCATCGAAACGCCCTCCTTTCGCTTCTTGACGTTTACAAAAACAAATACCCTGAGGAAAGAGAAACCCTAGACGCTTTTATCCATTTCGTTCAGGACAATACAAGCTGCTTCGAGCGGAGTCTTGCCAAGGGACACGTCACAGGATCCGCATGGCTTGTCAATAGAGATCACTCCAAAATTCTGCTTACCCATCACCGAAAACTCAATAAGTGGCTGCAACTGGGTGGACATGCCGATGGTGAAAGCAACATCGGCGCTGTCGCGCTCCGTGAAGCCTATGAAGAATCAGGTTTAAAATCTATTGTTCCACTATCGGAAGAAATCTTTGACATCGATATTCACCGGATTCCAGAAAACCCTAAAGAAGCGGCCCATTTTCATTACGATGTGCGTTTTGCCCTAGAAGCCCAAGTCTGCGAAAAAGTGACGGTCAGCCTGGAATCCCATGATTTGTCCTGGATTTCTATTCTTGGGCTACATGAACAAAGCGACGAAACATCCATCCTTAGAATGCGCCAAAAATGGTTTTCCAAAGATGATTAAAAGGAAATCAAGGAGGGTAAAAAGAGCTGTGCCTAGCGAACTGTCTTTTTTCCAAAAGGAATCTGTAATTCCCTCATTTTTTTACGCAGGGTGTTGCGATGCATGCCCAGTAATTGAGAGGCCTGAACTTGATTGCCACCTGTTTCTTTTAAGGCCAGGGAAATCAAGGGTTTCTCAACTTCTTGGATCAATAAATCGTAGAGATTATTCCCCTCTGAAGCCCGTATCTTTCTGACAAAATCTGCGAGGCGCTCTTCAAGCAATTCGGCAAAATTTGGTTTTCCGAGACGATCTGTCTTGCGCCGATTGTAGACCGAAGACGGGGCGTCTTGTGCCAGTGCTTCCGAAGTGGAATCTATCTGAGAGACGGTTTTTTTTAACAAGGTCGCGGTTGAAACAATGGCATAAAATGCCAGACCTTCTTTTTTTAAATTTTCCAGGGTCTGAAGCGCTTCTTCCCAATTTTTCTCTATATCAATGACAAGCACGGCATTGGGAAAATCAGAAATTTTGGAGAGTGCTTCCTTTGTTTGTAGCGGCGTAACGCGCGTGCCGTTATGACTCAGTTTTTCTTGAAAGTCCTTCAAAAAAAGAGGATCTTGATGGACCAGAAAAATATCGCGTGTCACGAATAACCCCAGAAAATACGGCAGGAAAATCAAAGTCGGGTTCTACCATATCTCCCAGATTTGTGTCAATCAAAAATAAGCTTCCCTGCTTTAAAATCGACCGTGATTTTATCCCCCGCATGAACACTGCCCTCAATCAACTTAATGGACAAAGGGTTTAGTAAATCACGTTGAATGACCCGTTTTAAAGGCCGCGCCCCGTAAACCGGATCATAGCCTTCCTGCGCAAGATGTTTTTGGGCTTCCGATGTCAAAACAAGTTGGATTTGTTTCTTTCCCAAACGCTGTTTCAATAAACCAATCTGGATTTCAACAATTTTTTCCAACTGTTCCATCAGCAGTGGGTGATAAATCACAATGTCGTCAATACGATTTAAAAACTCCGGTTTAAAGTGGCTCCGCAGTGTCGCGAGCAGGACTTCTCGCATCTCCTGTTTATTGTCGCCCAAGTCTTGAATTTCCTGACTGCCGATATTTGAGGTCATCATGAGGACGGTATTTTTAAAATCAATGGTACGCCCTGTCGAATCTGTCAAACGCCCATCATCCAAAACCTGTAGCAGAATATTAAAAACATCCGGGTGTGCTTTTTCAATTTCATCAAACAGAATGACGGCATAAGGCCGTCTGCGGATGGCCTCCGTCAATTGTCCACCTTCTTCATGTCCGACATAACCAGGAGGTGCTCCCACCAAACGTGAGACACTGTGTTTTTCCATGTATTCCGACATATCGATCCGAATCAGGGCTTGTTCGTCATCAAAAATAAACTCGGCTAAGGCACGGGCCGTTTCTGTTTTCCCAACCCCTGTTGGCCCTAACAAAATGAAGGAGCCTAAGGGGCGATTCGGATCCGAAATGCCCGCCCGTGCACGACGAATCGCATCCGAAACGGCTGTAATTGCCTCATTTTGCCCCACCACTCGCTGATGTAATCGTTCTTCCATCTGCAACAGTTTTTCAATCTCACCCTCAATCATCCGCGTCACAGGAATGCCGGTCCATTTTGAGACAATTACAGCGATATCCTCTTCATCCACCTCTTCTTTGAGCATCTTATTTTCAGATTGTAGGGTTTGCAAATGCTCATTTTCTTCAGAAAGCCGGGTATTGAGCATGGGGGCTTTTCCATAACGCAACTCGGCGGCGCGGCCAAGATCTCCAGACTGCTCGGCTTGTTCAGCTGCTTGTCGGGTCACATCAATTTCTTCTTTCAAAGCCCGAATTTTTTGAATCACCTCTTTTTCACCTGTCCATTGTTTGGAAAGTATTTCCGAGGCATTTTTCAAATCAAGCAATTTGTCTTCAATTTCATTCAAGCGTGTCTGAGAGGCTTCATCCGTTTCTTTTTTAACGGCTTCGCGTTCAATTTCAAGTTGACGGATTTTTCTCTGGGCCTCATCCAGTTCCACCGGCATAGAATCAATTTCCATCCGTAGACAAGAGGCCGCTTCATCAATTAAATCAATCGCTTTATCCGGTAAAAAGCGGTCAGTAATGTAACGATGGGAAAGCTCTGCAGCTGCAACAATCGCCGCATCTTGGATACGCACCCCATGATGGACTTCATAGCGTTCTTTCAAACCACGCAAAATAGAGATACTTTGATCCACCGTAGGCTCATTGACCATAATCGGCTGAAAACGCCGCGCCAGGGCTGGATCTTTTTCAATGTGTTTGCGATATTCGTCAATCGTCGTTGCACCGACCGTGCGCAATTCCCCGCGTGCCAAAGCTGGTTTAAGCAGATTAGACGCATCAATTGCCCCTTCGGCTGCCCCCGTACCCACCAAAGTGTGTAATTCATCGATAAAAAGAATCACTTCGCCTTCTGCTGAAACAACTTCTTTGATCACCGCTTTGAGGCGATCTTCAAACTCCCCGCGAAATTTTGCGCCGGCAATCAGGGCACCCATGTCTAGCGAATGCACCCGCTTGTTTTTTAGACCTTCGGGCACATCACCTGAAACAATACGCTGTGCCAAGCCTTCGGCGATGGCCGTTTTTCCAACGCCCGCCTCCCCAATTAAAACGGGATTATTTTTTGTGCGACGGGAAAGTACTTGAATGACACGGCGAATTTCCTCATCACGTCCAATCACAGGGTCGAGTTTTCCTTGCTGTGCCAAGGCATTCAAATTTCGAGCATAACGGGCCAAGGCCTCATATTTGTCCTCAGGATTCTGATCTGTCACACGATTTCCGCCGCGGATGTCTTTTAAGGCCGTCAATACTTTTTTACGATTGAGCCCTTCAGTTTTGAGGACTGAGGCGGTCTCATTTTTTGAATCCAAAAGCACTAAGAAGAGATGTTCTGTGCTCAGATAATCATCTTTTAAATCACGGGCTTCTTTTTCAGATTTTTGAATCAATGCCGCGAGGTTTGGACTCACCTGAAGCCCTCCCGCTGCCCCAGGGCCAGAAACGGTCGGTCTTTTTTTCAAAAGATCGATTAACTTTGAACGCAGATCCTGCAAGGACAGCCCTATTTTTTTGATGAGAGAAGGCACGACTCCACCTTTCTGCTCCAGCAAGGCCAGGGCAAGATGGCCCTCGTCTACCTGCTGATGATGGTAAGATTGTGCATTTTTTTGCGCATCGGCCAAGGCCTCTTGCGCCATAAGTGTTAACCGTTCTGCCTGCATGAGAACACCTCCTTCCTCTAAGTCCTGTTCTCTAGGTAATCCCGTTTTACACCATTTTCAAGTGTCTAATATTAAGGATGTCATTTTGTAAAACCCTAGAAACTGTATGAAGGGATATTTCGTTTTGCGTTCTTTTCATCAATTGACAGACTTGTAATGTGGTGATATCTTCCCTAAAAGGGGATTTTATGCGTGTTTTTGGGGTTTTTGGTCTTCTCTCGTTTTTATTCGCTCTCCCTTTTTGTGCTCAAGCGTCGGAAATTTATCAATATATTGATGCCGCTGGCACCATCCATTTCACCAATGTCCCCACCGATTCACGTTTTAAACGGATGGATCAGGGGGAAGCAAAAGCTGTTCTTCCCGATAAAATAGACCGCGACATCTTGAATATTTTGATTTACGAGGCCTCAAAAACCCACAAGATATCACCCGCTCTTACGATGGCTGTCATTCGTACCGAATCAAATTTTAATCCACGTGCTGTCTCTGTCGCAGGGGCACAAGGATTGATGCAGATCATGCCTGCGACAGCCGGAGACTTAAGGATTAACGACCCTTTTGACCCCGAGGAAAATATTCACGGTGGCACACGCTATCTGCGTTATCTTTTGGATCGTTTTGATCAGAACCTGACACTGGCCCTTGCCGCCTATCACGCAGGCCCCGGAACCGTCTCAAGATATGGCGGCGTCCCCCCCATTAAACAGACAAAACGCTATATCAAGAAGGTGTTGCATTTTTATGATTATTATTTAAATGAAACAAAACGGAGTGAAATAAAAAAGCGTGACACAAAAGGGGAAGAAGCAAAATTGCCCGCGCAACCGATGCCCGGCCCCGCCCTGGCACAAAATATCCCAAGCCAATCAAAAATAAAAATACCCAATCATTGATTTTTAAACGCCCGTTAAAGTCTTGTGTCTGGAGTCCAAAGGCTTTCAAATAAAAAATGCTCAGACAAGGTTTTTTGTGTCAAGGCAGAATGTTCAGGAACAGCACTGCGTTCTCCTTCGGGGAAATCTTCACGGAAGTGTGCCCCCAGACTTTCACGCCGTGCCAGTGCGGAGGTGATTAAAGCGGCTGAGGCCCACAACATGTTCCCGGTTTCTAGGGCAAGACGGGACAAAGGGGGATTTTTAAGCACATCAGCGCAAAGCTGGCAGTCTGAAATCGCACGTCGCACCGAGTGATCGCTGCGAATAATGCCCACATTTTTCCACATTGTCGTCTTGATCTCATTTTGAATTCGGTGGTAGGCTTCCGGCCACTTCACGGCTGTCTGTGCCGACCACGAAACTGGAATCTGCATTGCCGCATCAGAAAAAGCAGAGACTTCTGGTGAGACCGATTCCAGTACATCTCCGACCCGCGCGCCAAAAACCAGTCCTTCCAATAAAGAATTACTTGCAAGCCGATTTGCCCCATGTACTCCGGTCGAGGCCACTTCTCCAACCGCGTAAAGCCCAGGCACATTTGTTCTTCCCGAAAGATCTGTTTTGATTCCCCCCATCATATAATGGGCGCTTGGTGCGACAGGAATTTGTTGATCCACCATGTCGAGGCCATGATGCAAACAGGTCGCATAAATCATGGGGAAACGCTCTCGGATAAAATGCGGATCTAAATGCCTGACATCCAGAAAGACGTGGGCGACACCCGTTTCACGTATTTCGTTTAGTATCGCACGCGAAACCTGATCACGGGGGGCCAGTTCTGCGTCTGGATGATAGCGATCCATAAAACGTTTGCCTTCGGCATTTTTGAGTTGCCCCCCCTCACCCCGTATCGCCTCAGACAGTAAAAACGAAGGGGCTCCCGGCAGAGCGAGTGCCGTCGGGTGAAATTGAAAAAATTCGATGTCCTCAAGTACGGCCCCGGCTTTCAAAGCCATGGCAATGCCATCTCCTGTCGCCACGGTCGGATTGGTCGTCCGCTGAAAAACCTGTCCAATGCCTCCCGTTGCCAAGACCACCGCTTTTGCAAAAAAGCGCCGAAGCTCACCATTGGATTCATCCAGAACTAAGGCGCCACAACAAGATGGGGGGCCGCCTTCGGTCTGAGACATCAATAATTCGATGGTAAAATGACCGTTGCGTATTTCGATATTGTCAGTGATGGAAATGGTGCGGTGCAGGGTTTTGACGATTTCATTGCCTGTCGCATCGCCTCTGGCACGTAAAATCCGGTTTTTACTGTGGGCACCTTCCCGTGCTAAAACAAATTGATCTCCAACCTTATCAAAAGCCACGCCCCAGTCCAGTAGTTCTTGAATACGACGGGGTCCTTCTGAAACCATGACCTGCACCGCATTCGGTTTGCAAAGTCCTTTTCCGGCAATGAGGGTGTCTTGACAGTGAGAATTGATTTCGTTCGGTGTGTCGTTCACCGCGGCAGCAATCCCGCCCTGGGCAAACTTGGAGCTGGATTCGCCTCTCACGCCCTTATTGAGAATCGTCACCCGTCCAAACCGACTTGCACCAATGGCTGCACGTAGGCCCGCAATCCCTCCTCCGATAATCAAAAAATCTGTTTTGAAATCGGCAATCTGCATGGCATAGACCTATTATGGACGTGGCAAGCTGCCAAAGGGAGAGTCGCCGCGAATTTCGGTCAATTTGGGGTGGTCTCTATTCACCCAGGAGAAGATCACTTTTCCTCTTTTTTCAATGGCTTCGGAAGAGGAAGGGAGGGTCCAGCGCCCCTGCCAACGCAGGGTTGTTTGTGACACATTTTCTTTAATTACAATATGGTCTATTACAAAAGAAAGGGTGACCACTGTAAAGCGTTCAAAATCTCGTTTGATCCCATCTTTCAGCGCATCAAGCAATTTTGAATCGGCATCCAATGTTTTAAAAAAAGCCGATTCGTCTCGTTTCTCATAGGCCTTAGACAAGTGTTTCAGGCTTTTCTGAATCTCACCCACTTGCGTCACAATGGGAGAAGCCCTTTTCGGATCAGACGCACAGGCAGAAAGAAAAAAGAGGGCAAAGAGAAGGATCCATTTTGTAAGAAGACCCGAATTTTTTCCTTGTTGCTTTCTTGAGTAAAACATCGGGGAATTATAGGGGAAAGTGAGAAAGGGGGTCAAGACAAGATACAGAGTAAAGAGACACCATCATTATAATCTTGCTTCCCACTGGTTTTTTCTCAATTATTTGTTACAAATAAGTATGAACGCTTGTTCCGAGTACTGGCAGGAGTCTGCAGGCTTAGGAGGAGAGATGAAAGTGAAGGTCGTTCTTGAGGAGAGAGAGGATGGGGGTTTTAAGGTCTTTGTGCCAAGCCTTCCCGACTGCATCTGTGATGGGAAGAACCAGGATGAAGCCTTTGAAAAAGTCCAGAGTGCAATTTTACGCTATTATGGAATAGAGGCAATCTATCACAGGAATGAATGAAAAATACAGGGGATGGACGCAGATCTTTCACCCCATATCTTGTGTTTCAATATGAAGCACTACAATGACCTAAAAGAGTGCACTCCGCTCGTGTCCTTTGAAATAATGGAGGAATTCATCTCGTCGAGCGGGATTTTTCCCACCTTATCCACAGACCTTGTGGATAAGCCATGACAATTGCCATAAACTGTTTTTTTAGATTCAAGCTTTACAGATCAAAGCCCTCAAAAAGTTTAATCGTCATCTGAAACTTGAATCTATTTCTGATGACTGATATGCTGAAAAAGGTTGATTATTTCAGGACACCTTCGCGCGATGAAAAAAACAGTCTGGCAACACATCATTTTTTGGATGCTCCTCCTGAGCTTTGCTTTAATGCTGAGTGGAAAGGCCATTGCCTGTCTTGCGCCTTCCGCCATGGAAATGGGTCAGGGAAAGGCGATGGCCTGTTGCATGGAACGCTGTCGGATGGAGACGACCCACGAAGCGGCACAAAAGGCCTGTGAAGAAAGCCGTCTGGCCTTCGCCCCCAAAGAAACCCTCTCAAGTGCTAATAAAGATTGTGCACATTCGGCGACAAACATGTTGTCGGAGATCAACCCTTTATCCCGCTTTGTTTCACTTGTATTTGAACCGGATGATCGCATAGATCCGGTTCAAAACGAACCGCCGATGAGACGCCATGCCTCAAGGGTTTCAATCTATACCTCCATACAGACCTTTCTGATTTAGACCTTCTTAACTTAAACACGTTTACGTCATCTTTTCCACGCGCTTTGTATGTTGTCTTGTGTGGTCCTAAATGAAATTCGTCTTTTGTCTCGTTTTTTATCGAGGATCATGAGCGATGAAACAAACCTGTTTATCTGTTTTTTTATCTGTGATGTTTGTATAGGCACAATTGATCACGCTAATAAAACCACAGAAAATGGAGATTTAAAATGAAACGATTTTTTTTAATGATGCTCAGTGTTTTTACTGTTTTGAATATTGTGCTTTTTTCTGAACTGACCTTTGCACAGATGGATCAAATGAAAGGTATGGCGGGTGGAAAAATGCCCATGCCAGCTCCTGGCAATAATACCCCTGAAGGTCAAGTCCCGGTTATACTCACACCGCACAAACAAAAACTGGTGGGTGTGAAGACTCAGCCCGTCCGTCAAAAAACCATGAACAAGCTTATTCGTGCCATTGGTCGCGTGGCTTACAACGAACGTACTTTAACGACGGTTACCACCAAAATCGAAGGTTGGATCGAAGACCTCACAATCGATGCAACAGGTATGGCCGTCAAAAAAGGCAAAGCACTTTTTTCTGTTTATAGCCCGAAGCTGCTTCAAACACAGGAAGAATATCTCTTGGCAATTTCATCTGCAAAAAAAATGAACAACAAAATGGGCAGTGGCGTCATGGCCCAGGCTTCGCGCAAACGGCTTTTACTTTGGGACGTCAAGCCCGCACAAATCCAAAATTTAGAAAAACGTGGCGAGGTCATTCGCGCCTTGCCTGTGCTTTCCCCGGCCAGCGGGATCGTGACCGAAAAAATGGCTTTAAACGGCATGTATGTAAAACCCGGTATGGCGCTTTATAAAATCGCCGATCTGTCTCAAGTTTGGGTCTTAGTCGATATTTACGAACACGAATTGCCTTGGATTAAAACGGGTCAGA